>NZ_JBNDJH010000017.1:0-166536 GCF_050434865.1 Pseudomonas silensiensis | reverse complement strand
GGAGGCGAATTCTACAGCGTTACTCGCTGCTGTCAACACCTCTTTTGTTCCGCTTTCGACCGAGAAGATCGAATCGTTAAAAGAGCCAAACCACCTTGCTCTTTCAACTCCTTCTGGGCTTCGATGAACTGAAGCCACTCGCCGTCGAAAACTGCGTAACTCGTTGTTTGCCAAGGAGTTTTTCGTTTCGACTGCGCCGGAAGTGGGGCGAATTATAGACTTCCAGAATCTGCCGTCAACCCTTAATTACGCTTCTCTATAAGGATGCTCAAAATCGTTGCTTATATATAGACGCGCCCGCCGTGAATGCGCAGTATATTGCCCAACAACACTTTCGCTTCCTACTTCGGACGATGCCACGCCATGAATGACCAACCTCGCAGCCTTGCCTCGACCCTGTTTTCGGTTGGCCTGCTATTGATAGCCATGGCATCCATCCAGTCAGGAGCCTCCCTTGCAAAAAGCATGTTCCCCATTATTGGTGCGCAAGGGACCACCACCCTGCGGCTGATCTTCGCCAGCGGGATCATGATGCTGATACTGCGCCCCTGGCGAGCGAAGCTCACCGCAAAATCCCTGCGCACCGTCATCGTCTACGGAATGGCGTTGGGCGGCATGAACTTCCTCTTCTATATGTCCTTGCAAACCGTCCCCCTCGGTATCGCAGTTGCGCTGGAATTCACCGGACCACTGGCGGTAGCCATCTACGCCTCACGTCGCGCGATCGATTTTTTGTGGATTGCCCTGGCAGCCGTAGGCTTGCTGCTGTTAATACCTGTGGGAGAAACCACCGCAGGAATCGACCTGGCAGGCGCCGGTTATGCATTGGGCGCGGGTGTCTGCTGGGCGCTGTACATTCTGTTCGGCCAAAAGGCCGGCGCCGACAATGGCGTGCAGACCGCGGCACTGGGGGTGATGATTGCGGCACTGTTTGTAGCCCCTATCGGCATCGTCCATGCTGGCGCGGCGCTGCTCACTCCCTCACTGATCCCCGTGGCCATCGCTGTCGCCATTCTGTCCACCGCCGTGCCCTACACACTGGAGATGGTCGCCCTCACCCGAATCCCGACCCGGACATTCGGCACGTTGATGAGCATTGAACCTGCGATCGGCGCACTGTCGGGCCTGTTGTTTCTCCACGAGTACCTATCACTGTCACAATGGATGGCCATCATGTGCATCATTCTGGCTTCCATAGGCGCAACCATGACGATGGGGAGTACGGCCAAGCCTGCTGTCGCTGCAGATTGAGACAGGATTTGACGAGGGTCTGGTATTTACCGCGCAATTAGGCCATGTTTAGGCCCGTAACCCAGTGCCAGACATGGATTTTTTCAGATAGGGATATCAGAACGCTTCAAGCGAAAGCGAATGCAGCCAGACCCGGGCGCAAAGATCCGGGGACGCTATAAGGACAGTAATGAAACGAATTTTGATACTGATCGCCGTACTTGCGGTTGCGGGCTGCGCGGCGACATCGAAAACCCAGGTAAAACACGGCAAGAGAGGGCTGCATATCAACTGTTCCGGGCTGTCGTCATCCTGGGACAAGTGCTACACCAGCGCTGCCAACTCGTGCGCTCCCAAAGGTTACAAGGTCATCGCCAAGTCAGGGGACGCTGTGGAAGAACCAGGCGATTACCCCTTCGGCCTCAACCCGGCGGGCTATACCAGCCGCAGCATGATCGTCATCTGCAAATAGATTGATGCCGCCTTGTCAGGTTCGTGGACCTGCGATCTGGCGGCCAATCTCATCGTAACTGGACTTCAGTACCGCGCGCTGGATGTCTGGCGTGGCCAGCATTCGCGCAATGACCAACGCACCGATACATTGCGACAGAATCGCCCATGCCAGGCTGTCGCTTTCCAGAACCTGCGCCCAACTCTTCTGAAGTCGACAAATCCAGTTCTCCGCCTGCTGACGAATCATCACATCTGAACGTGCAATCTCAGCCCCCAATGTCGGCAAAGCACAACCGGATTCCGGGTGCTCGACATGGGCCATGCTCAGGTAGTGTTTGAGGCAGCGCTGGAGCTTCTCAGGACTCTGGTCCGCCCCTAAACGCTCCAGGCTTTGAGACAACTCACGCTCGACGATTGAAGCGAACAGCTCATCCTTCGACGAAAAGTGACTGTAGAACGCCCCGCCACTCAAACCGATCGCCTTCATCAAACCGTCGACACCCACCGTTGAAAAACCAGACTTCTTGGCCGACACCGCACTGCTTTCAAGTAGTTTCTCTTTGGTTTCCAGTTTGTGATTGGCCGAGTAACGCATTGCCTTGCCCTCAGGATTGATCGCCTTGACGCTTGCCGAATCGTAGCATAACGTTCGTTTAGTTAACGATCGTTTAGCAAAGGGACCTACCCATGAATAACAAGAAGGTCGTACTGGTTGTTGGTGCCGGGGATTCCACCGGCGGCGCAATTGCAAAACGTTTTGCGCAGGAAGGATTTGTGGCGTGTGTCACCCGCCGCAGCGCGGACAAACTCCAGCCGCTAGTGGACGCCATCAAGGCCAATGGCGATGAAGCCCACGGCTTTGCCTGCGATGCGCGCAAGGAAGAGGACGTGATCGCGTTGATTGAGCAGATAGAAAGCCGGATTGGCCCAATCGAAGCGTTCGTTTTCAACATCGGCGCCAATGTGCCTTGCAGCATTCTCGAAGAAACCGCGCGCAAATATTTCAAGATCTGGGAAATGGCCTGCTTCTCGGGTTTTCTCAACGCTCGTGAAGTGGCCAAGCGCATGGCCAAGCGTCAACGCGGGACTATCCTGTTCACCGGTGCTACCGCCGGCCTGCGTGGGGCCGCAGGATTTGCGGCGTTCGCCGGCGCCAAGCACGGAATTCGCGCCTTGGCGCAAAGCATGGCGCGTGAACTGGGGCCGATGAACATTCACGTCGCCCATGTTGTAGTCGACGGTGCCATCGATACCGATTTTATCCGCGAGAGTTTCCCCGAAAAGTACGCGACCAAGGACCAGGACGGCATTCTCAATCCAGAGCACATTGCCGAGAACTATTGGTACCTGCACAGCCAGCCCCGTGACGCATGGACCTTCGAGCTGGACCTGCGCCCCTGGAGCGAACGCTGGTAACCCCCCTTAAAAATAATAAGCAGAGCACATTGACCATGAGCAAAACCGTGGAGTTCTACTTCGACCTCGGCAGCCCCGCCACCTACCTGGCCTATACCCAACTGCCGAAGATCTGCGAGCAAACCGACAGCCAGTTGATCTACATACCCATATTGCTGGGAGGCGTCTTCAAAGCCACTGGCAACGCCTCTCCCGCGACCATCCCCGCCAAGGGTCGCTACATGTTTCAAGACCTGGACCGCTACGCCAAGCGCTATGGCGTGCCACTGAAGTTCAATCCCCAATTCCCTATCAACACCCTGATGCTGATGCGCGCCGTCACCGGCATGCAGTTGCGTCATCCCGGACGCTTTCAGGCATTCATCGATTGCCTGTTTCACGCCCTCTGGGTTCAAGGCCGCAGCCTCGATGACCTGGCGACTGTCGCGTCAGTGCTGACACAGAACGGTTTCGATCCGAATGAGGTGCTGGCCCTGACCGCCGACGAGGAAGTCAAAACCACTCTAAAGGACAACACAGAGAAAGCGGTGCAACGGGGCGTATTCGGCGCACCAAGCATGTTTGTCGATAATCAGCTGTTCTTCGGCCAGGATCGCCTGGACTTCGTCCTTGAAGCCCTGAGTTAAATCTCGACGACCAGCCGTCCCTGCGCAGCTCCCGAAACGAGCAGCTCATGGGCGGCTTCGGCGGTTTGCAGCGTGAATTGCCGAGGGTCGAGCAACGGTTTCAACTGACCCGCCTCAATCAACTGCGCAGCCTCCCGAAGTATCTCCCCGTGATGCTCGCGCCCCTTGCCAGTCAGCAGCGGCAACAAGGTAAACACTCCAGAATAAGTTGCCCCACGAAACGAGAGCGGCGCAAGACTGTGCTGTCCCCATCCAAGACAACTCACGACATGCCCCTCGTAGACCCGGGCAGCCTTGAATGAAGCGTCCAGCGTCTCACCACCCACCGTGTCGTAGACAATATCGAAGCCCTCCCCCGCCGTGTGTTCAGCCACATACTCCTCGACCGAAGATTTGCGGTAATCAATAAACGTCGCACCAACCCCTTCAATGATCGCCTGCTTCCCGGCCGACCCGGTGGCAAAAACGTCAGCACCGAAAGCCCGGGCAATTTGCACAGCCACATGCCCGACACCACCCGCCCCACCGTGAATCAGCACTTTCTGCCCCGCCCGCACCCGCGCACGATCCACCAATCCTTCCCACGCCGTGATCAGTACCAACGGCAACCCTGCGGCCTCTCGCATGCTCAGATTGACTGGCTTGCGCGCCAGCAGTCGTGCATCGACGGCGGCGTATTCAGCCAGTGAACCCTGCGCACCGCCTATGCCGGTGGCCATCGCATAGACCTCATCACCCAATAGCCAGCCGCTGACGCCCTCCCCCCATGCCACCACTGTTCCCGCAAGATCGATACCCAATACCGCCGGCAACGGCTGGCACGCATGAGCAGCCTGACCCGACCGAATCTTTCCATCCAGAGGGTTCACCCCACTGGCCTTGATCCTGACCAACACCTGACCGGCTCCAGGCACGGGGCGTTGAATGGAAGCCAAGCGGAAAGGCCCGTTGGCCGAATCTACAATCAGAGCGCGCATTTCAAGTGAGTCAGTCATTTCGCAATTTCCCGTCAGAGGTGGCTGTGGGATAAATCTTCCTCCCCCTCACTCATGCCGATAAGACGCTATATATCTATAGTGACCATGCCCATTTGGCATCAATGAGAAACCCCGTGGACAAACTCAATGCAATGGCGATCTTCGTGCGCGTTGTCGAACGTGGCAGCTTTTCTGCCGTCGCCCGGGAATTGCAGACCAGTCAGCCGACCATCAGCAAAGTGCTGCGAGCACTGGAAACCGATTTGGGTGGAAAGCTGATTTCCCGCAGCACCCGACAACTTTCCCTGACCGACGAAGGTCAGCGGTACTACAGCGAATGTCGACAAATTCTGGCGGCCGTAGACGCCGCAGAACACAGTTTTCACTCCGGCCGCGAAGCTGTTGCCGGAAACCTGAAAATTGGATCGTCCGTGAGTTTCGGGCGCTTGCAGATTGCCCCGCGACTGCCGGCATTCCTCAAAAAACATCCCCAGGTGCAGATTGATCTGCAACTGAGCGATCAAAATCAGGACCTGGTCAGTGAAGGACTGGACGTCACGTTCAGGATCGGCGAGTTGAACGACAGCGGATTGATTGCCCGCCGCATCGGCACCACCCACCGAGTGACCGTCGCAGCGCCCGACTACCTTGAGCAACACGGTCACCCGCAAACGCCCGAAGAATTAAGCGGGCACAACTGTCTGCTGTTCAACCTGCTGAACAGTCAGAACCTATGGGTTTACGAGAGAGAGGCCCTGCGTCACGAAGTGCGAATCAAGGGCAACGCACAAAGCAACAACTCCGAGGCCATCCGCGAGATGGTACTGGGGGGATTGGGGATTGCGCTGTCGCCGGTTTGGCTGTTCAGCGAGGACTTGAAGGCGGGACGCGTGACAGCGATTTTGCTGGAATACAGCGCGCAGTCGCTGCCGATTCATGCGGTGTCCCCGGCGAATCGTCGCCAATCCGCCAGGGTCAAAGCCTTTGTCGACTACATGAGCCAGGCGCTCGAAGAAGCGCCTGAACTCTAACCGATCAAATAGCCGCAGTCCGGGTGTTCAACCACTCAAGGGCTGCGCCGTCGAGCAACGGGCTCAAGCGCTCGCGCACCTCGGCGTGGTAGGCGTTGAACCACTGCTTTTCGTCGTCAGTCAGCAACGACGGTTCCAGGCAGCGAGTGTCGATCGGGCACAAGGTCAGGGTTTCGAACTTCAGGAATTCACCGAATTCGCTTTTGCCCGCCTCGCGGTTCAACACCAGGTTCTCGATCCGCACACCCCAGCGGCCCGGACGGTAAGTGCCTGGTTCGATGGACGTGATCATGCCCGGTTGCATCGCGGTTTGCGGTGCAGCAGCGGCCTGATAGGCGATGACCTGCGGGCCTTCATGTACGTTGAGGAAGTAGCCAACGCCGTGACCGGTGCCGTGACCGTAATCAACGCTTTCAGCCCAGATCGGCGCGCGGGCAATCGAATCGAGCAACGGCGAGAGAATGCCACGGGGGAATTGCGCACGGGACAACGCAATCACGCCTTTGAGCACCCGCGTGCAATCGCGTTTCTGCTCATCGGTCGGCGTACCGACCGGCACCATCCGCGTGATGTCAGTGGTGCCGCCCAGGTACTGGCCGCCGGAGTCGATCAGCAACAGACCGTCGCCTTCGATCACCGCGTGTTCTTCTTCGGTCGCGTGATAGTGCGGCATCGCGCCATTGGCATTGAACGCGGCAATGGTGTTGAAACTCAGCGACACATAACCCGGGCGTCGGGTACGCGCGGCTGTCAGGTGTTCGTCGATGGTCAGTTCGGTGATGCGCTCACGACCCAACGCCGTGTCCAGCCAGGTGAAGAATTCGCACAGCGCCGCGCCATCCTGCTCCATGGCCTGACGAATGTGCTCGGCATCGGCCAGGCTTTTCTGCGACTTGGCTAACGTCGTCGGGTTCAGTCCTTCGACCAGTTTCACGCCGCTATCCAGGTTATCCAGCAAACCGGCGGTGACGCGCGCCGGATCGACTTGCAGGCTCGCCCCGCTCGGTACGGCGCGCAAGGCGGCGGCCACTTCGCTGTAGTCGCGCAGGGTCACGCCGTCCTGTTCGAGGATTGCGCGCAGTTCGACATTGACCTTGCTCAGGGCTACGAACAGGGTTGCCTGCTCTTGGCTGATCAACGCGAAGGAAACGAACACCGGGTTGAACGACACATCGCCGCCACGCAGGTTGAACAGCCAGGCGATGTCATCAAGGGTAGCGATGAAGTGCCAGTCGGCACCGCGATCTTTCAACACCTCACGCAGTTTCGCGAGTTTCTCGCCGCGGCTGACCGTCGCCTGAGGCGGCAGGTGTTGATAGATCGGCTCGTTCGGCAGCGTCGGACGGTCGCTCCAGACTTCGTTCAACACATCGATATCAGTGCGCAGACGTGCGCCGCGCTCTTCGAGCTTGCCACCCAACGTACGCGCCGAAGCCACGGCCATTACCGCACCATCTACCGCGACGACGCCGCCTTCAGGGGTTTGCTCGGCCAGCCAGTCCAGCGGGCCGGGTTGACCCGGTTGCAGCTTGACCAGCTCGATGCCGCTGCCCTTGAGTTCCTTGGTCGCTTGTTCCCAGTAACGGCTGTCGGCCCAGACGCCGGCAAAGTCTGGCGTAACGATCAGCGTGCCGACCGAGCCATGGAAGCCCGACAACCATTGCCGCCCTTGCCAGTAACCCGGCAGGTATTCCGAAAGATGCGGGTCGGCCGACGGCACCAGCAGAGCGTGAATGCCCTCCCGGCTCATCAGTTCGCGGGTTTGCGCCAGGCGTTGAGGCACCGATCCATTGATCGAAGGCTGCGTACTCATCATGTCTCCTGCTAATCACTTCATCATTATTGTTGAGTGCCGATCAATGCCGGCACTTTCAGACCTTATTGCCAAAATGCCGGAGCACTGGCGCAGGCCGCTTTGATCAGTTGTGCCGCTTGGTCGACGTCTTGGTCAGAGGTGAACCGGCCGAGGCTCAAGCGAATGGTGCGGCCCGCCGCGCGGGCGTCATGCCCCAGCGCCAGCAGCACATGGGAGGGCGCGTTGCTGGCGGAGTTGCAGGCCGAAGTCGCGGAAAACGCGATCGAGTGGCTCAGCGCCGCGGAATTGAACTCGCCTTCGTTGAAGGTCAGGCTCAGGGTATGGGGAATGCGTTGGGTCGGGCTGCCATTGAGGCGAACGCCGGGAATGCTCAGCAGTTGCTCAAGCAGGCGCTCGCGCAGCCGCACAATCCTGGCTTTTTCCTCATCGAACAAGGCGGCCGCCAACGCGAACGCCGCACCCATGGCAGCGATCTGGTGAGTCGCCAGGGTGCCGGAACGCAAACCGCCCTCGTGACCGCCACCGTGAATCTGCGCCTGCACACGCTGCTGCGCGCGCGGCCCGACGTACAGCGCGCCGATGCCTTTGGGGCCGTAAATCTTGTGGGCGGAAAATGACATCAGATCCACTGGCAAGCGGGCCAGATCGATCACCACTTTGCCTGCACCTTGAGCCGCGTCGACATGGAACAACGCATCGCGAGCACGCACGACGTCGCCGATAGCCGAGATGTCGTTGACGGTGCCCAGCTCGTTGTTGACCAGCATCAACGACACCAGAAAGGTGTCTTCGCGCATTGCTTCGCTGACCGCTTGCGGGGTAATCAGACCCTCGGCGTCCGGCACCAGATAAGTCACCGCAACACCGGCGTCCTGCAACTGCTTCGCCGTGTCGAGAATCGCTTTGTGTTCGATCTGGCTGGTGATGATGTGGCCGCCAGAAACGCCGCGAGCCTGGGCCACGCCCTTGAGGGCAAGGTTGTTCGATTCGGTGGCGCCGGAGGTCCAGACGATCTGCTCCGCCTGGGCGCCGACCAGTTCGGCGACCTGGTGCCGCGCCTGCTCGACCGATTGCCGGGCCTGTTGACCGAACGCATGGGAGCTGGACGCCGGATTGCCGAAGTTGCCGGTAAAACCCAGACACTCGACCATGACCTTGATGACTCGCTCATCCACCGGCGTGGTGGCGGCGTAGTCGAAATACAGAGGACGTTTATTCATAGAAGACTCGCAGAGCATGTTCCGGGATCAGGAGGCTCGTCACTGAAACGTCGAAGCGCAGCCTCGTGAGCTGCGCCGATCGTTCAGAGCGTTAGAAATACCTGATCGGAGGCCGTTAAAGAAGGACAACTTCATTTAAAAGTGCGTAGGAACGCTCCTGAAGTTGAGCTTAACAGGCATCGGGCAACCGGTTGAAGCAATGCGTCAGTTAAAGCTTTCGAGCAACAACGGATACAACGAAGCCACCAGCAGCAAGGCCATGCCCCAGTTGAACAGCCGCAACCAACGGCGATCTTTCAGCACATTACGCAACAACGTGCCGCAACCTGCCCAGACACTGACGCTCGGCAGGTTGATCAAGGCGAACACTGCCGCAATCACGATCACGTTGGTGAAATAACCCTGCATTGGCGTGTAGGTGCTGATGGCTCCGATAGCCATGATCCAGGCCTTGGGATTGACCCACTGAAACGCTGCGGCGCCCAAATAGCTGATCGGCTTGCTCTCGCCCTTTTCACTCTCGGAAACCGGTCCCGACCGGGCAATCTTCCACGCCAGATACAGCAAATACGCCGCGCCGACGTAACGCAGCACGGTGTAGAGCAAAGGATAGGTTTGAAACACTGCACCCAAACCGAAACCAACCGCCACCACGAGCACGAAGAAACCGCAGGTGATGCCAAGCATGTGGGGGATGGTGCGGTTAAAGCCGAAGTTCACGCCCGATGCCAGCAACATCGTGTTGTTGGGCCCGGGGGTAATCGAGGTGACAAGCGCAAACAGGGCAAAGCCCAGCAGCAAATCGAGCGAGAGCGTCATGGGTGGCAGTCCATTGGGGTCAGTCAGGTGTTGACCCTATCGCAGGCCTTCAGGGAAACCCATGGACAGTTGCGTGAAACTTCAAGCGGTACAGTTTTCGATCAGCTAGGACGACCGTGAAGCTGTACAGCACGTTCGGCGTTCATCTCGCCTTGTTTGTCGAAACTGAACGACTTTTGTGGTTGGCCGAGCAATTCGGCTTTCTTCGCGTGGTACTCCTCGAAAGACAGACCGCGACGATTCAACGCCTCAAGTGCCAGTTCCTTGGTTTCTTCAGCGGTGTACGGCCGTAATTCCGGGGAAACATGGCTGGCACATCCGGCGAGCACGGAGACCGCAAGCAGCAAGAAAGTAGCGATTAGAGGTTTCATTGTTAGCGTCCTGACATCTGGGTTCGAGGCAATGAACACAGGCTACGCCGGGCATCCGATCAGCAGAAATCAACGCTCTCGATAGTGGCTATCGACTTTGACTAATGACGCTCAGGTAGAGCGCCTTATATCTCTAAACGATCTATAAATATTAATTTAAGGTCTTTTGAGGAATAACGCAGAGCCTTTATAACAACGGTCATCGCTTCACGCACTGTTGCCCAAGCAACTGTTTACCAAGCAACAGTCATTCAACAAACAGCTCTGCCATTCGTACAGCGTCTACCGGTCAACGCGCTGAAAGCCCCGTAAATCGTGGCTCCGAAGGATTGGTACAGCTCTTGCTCTCTGTCAGTGACTACTCACTGCTCCCTGAGCAACTGTTTAAAAAGGAACTGATCATGTCGCGTCCATTGAAAGTCGTTGCCCTCTCCGGCGGTACCTGGCGTCCGTCCCGCACTTTAGTGCTGACTCAGGCACTGTTGGCGCAACTGGCCGAGCAATTGCCGATTGAAAGCAAGCTGATTGAACTGGGTGACATCGCCCGACCGTTGGGTGCCGCGCTGTCCCGTCAGGAATTGAGTGCAGAGATCGAAGCCGAGCTGCAAGCGATCGAGAACGCCGACTTGCTGATCGTCGCCGCGCCGGTTTATCGCGGTTCATACCCTGGACTGCTCAAGCATCTGTTCGACCTGATTGACCTCAATGCGCTGATCGACACGCCGGTATTGCTGGCCGCCACCGGTGGCAGCGAGCGTCATGCACTGGTGCTCGATCATCAGTTGCGGCCGCTGTTCAGTTTCTTCCAGGCCCTGACGCTGCCGATTGGCGTGTATGCCACCGAAGCAGATTTTTCGAATTATCAAATAACCAGTGAGCCCTTGAAGGCCCGCATCCGTCTTGCTGCAGAACGCGCCGCGCCGTTGTTTGGCGTGCACCCCAAAAATCTGCTGAAAATCGCTTAAGGATTTCTTCATGGATGTTTTCTGGTTTCTGCCGACTCACGGCGACGGCCATTACCTGGGTACCACTCAGGGCGCTCGCCCGGTGACACTCAACTACCTGAAACAAGTGGCCCAGGCGGCCGACAGCCTCGGTTACCACGGTGTACTGATTCCCACCGGGCGCTCCTGCGAAGATTCGTGGGTGATTGCTTCGGCGCTGGTGCCGCTGACCGAACGCCTGCGTTATCTGGTGGCGATTCGGCCGGGGATCATCTCGCCGACGGTCTCGGCGCGCATGGCCGCGACACTGGATCGACTGTCCAATGGCCGCTTGCTGATCAACGTGGTCACCGGCGGTGACCCGGATGAAAACCGTGGCGACGGCATCTTCCTCGATCACAGCGAACGCTACGAAGTGACCGACGAATTCCTGAAAATCTGGCGCCGGGTGCTGCAAGGCGAATCGGTGGATTTCGAAGGCAAACACCTGCAAGTGCAGAACGCCAAGGCGCTGTATCCGCCGGTGCAAAAACCCTATCCGCCGCTGTACTTCGGCGGTTCTTCCGAAGCCGCGCATGAACTGGCCGCCGAGCAGGTTGATGTCTACCTGACCTGGGGCGAACCACCCGCCGCCGTGGCGGAAAAACTGGCCGATGTGCGTGAACGTGCCGCGCGAAACGGTCGCACGGTGAAGTTCGGGATTCGCTTGCACGTGATCGTCCGCGAGACCGCCGAAGAGGCCTGGAAAGCCGCGGATAAACTCATCGAGCACATCAGCGACGAGACCATCGCGGCCGCGCAGAAGTCGTTCTCGCGTTTCGATTCCGAAGGTCAGCGGCGCATGGCGGCGTTGCATGACGGCCGCCGTGACAACCTGGAAATATCCCCCAACCTGTGGGCCGGTGTCGGTCTGGTGCGCGGCGGTGCCGGGACGGCGTTGGTGGGTGATCCGCAGCAAGTGGCGGCGCGAATCAAGGAGTACGCAGACCTGGGGATCGAGAGTTTCATCTTCTCCGGCTATCCGCACCTCGAAGAGGCTTATCGCTTTGCCGAGCTGGTGTTCCCGCTGTTGCCTGAGCCGTACGCCAGCCTGGCCGGGCGTGGGGTTACCAATCTCACCGGGCCGTTTGGCGAGATGATCGCCAATGATGTGCTGCCCACCAAAGCCACGGCCTGACTAACATCTCTGGAGGACTGGAGTTTTGTGGCGAGGGAGCTTGCTCCCGCTCGGCTGCGAAGCAGTCGTAAACCGGTAGATGCGGTGCTTCATACATACCGCTCCGGCCTGTTCAGGGACTGCTTCGCAGTCCAGCGGGAGCAAGCTCCCTCGCCACAAAAGCTCTGCTCCCACAGGGGATCTGTGTCGATTTTCATGAGGAACCCCCGTGTGACTGCCAAACCGCAAAGCGCCCTGATATCTCCCTTGCAGACCGCCCGGCGATTGGCCGCCGAGTTTGCCCTGACCGCTGTCGAGCGCGATGAACGTGGCGGTACGCCCAAAGCCGAACGTGATGCCTTGCGCCACAGCGGTCTGCTCGCGTCAAGCATTCCCGCCCAGTACGGCGGCCTCGGCGCCAGCTGGAGTGACACCCTGACCATCGTGCGCGAGTTCGCCAAAGTCGACAGTTCGATTGCCCATGTCTTCGGCTTCCATCACCTGATGCTCGCCACCGTGCGCCTGTTCGCCCGGCCCGAGCAGTGGCAGCCATGGTTCGAACAGACCGCGCGCAAGAACTGGTTCTGGGGCAACGCCCTCAACCCACTGGATACCCGCACCGTGGTGAAGAACCTCAGTGGCTGGCGTGAGTTTTCCGGCAAGAAAAGCTTCTGCTCGGGCGCCAGCGATTCGGAAATGCTGATCGCCTCGGCGGTGGATGAAAGCGCTGGCGGCAAGCTGTTGATCGCTGCGATTCCCAGCGGTCGCAGCGGCATCACCCTGCACAACGACTGGAACAACATGGGCCAGCGCCAGACCGACAGCGGCAGCGCGACATTCGAACGGGTACGGGTCGAAGAGTCGGAATTGCTCCTCGATCCGGGTCCGCTGAGTACGCCATTCGCCTGCCTGCGGCCGTTGATTGCCCAACTGACCTTCACCCATATGTTCCTCGGCATCACCGAAGGTGCCTTCGAAGAAGCGCGGCAATACACCCTCACCGAGACCCGTCCGTGGCACAAATCCAGTACTCAGGATGTGCGTCAGGACCCTTATGTACTCGGCCACTTCGGCGAATTCTGGGTCGCCCTCGAAAGTGTTCGACTGCTGGTGGAGCGCGCTGCCGGGCTGCTCGACAAGGCCTGGGCCAAAGGCCCGAACCTCAGCGCCGAAGAACGCGGGCACCTCGCTACCGCCATCGCCACGGCCAAGGTCGCTGCCACCCGCAACGGTCTGGAACTCTGTAGCCGGTTGTTCGAAGTGACTGGCGCCCGCTCAACTCATGCCTCACTGCGACTGGACCGCCACTGGCGCAACCTGCGCACGCAAACCCTGCACGACCCGATGGATTACAAACTCCATGAACTGGGTGACTGGGCGCTCAACCAGTCCCTGCCGACTCCGACTTTCTATTCATAGCCTTCTATTCATGGAGCCTGCCCATGCAACTGCTGACCTTACCGCCCTCGCCCGCTCTGGCCACCTCGATCCGCGCCACGGCGCAGGTGTTCGAAGACCCTAAATCCCAGGCCTTGCTCGCCCACATCCAACAAGTCGCACCGAGTGAAGCCAGCGTGCTGATCATTGGCGAAACCGGCACCGGCAAGGAGCTGGTGGCACGACATATCCACAACCTCAGCGCCCGCCGTAACCGGCCATTCGTGGCGGTGAACTGCGGCGCATTTTCCGAATCCCTGGTGGAGGCCGAGTTATTCGGCCATGAAAAAGGTGCCTTTACCGGTGCGCTGAGCGCCAAGGCCGGCTGGTTCGAGGAGGCCGATGGCGGCACGTTGTTCCTCGATGAAATCGGCGATTTGCCGATGGCGATTCAGGTCAAGTTGTTGCGCGTATTGCAGGAGCGCGAGGTGGTGCGACTGGGTTCGCGCAAGAGCATTCCTATCAACGTGCGCGTGCTGGCGGCGACCAACGTGCAATTGGAGAAAGCCATCAACGCCGGGCATTTCCGTGAGGACTTGTATTACCGCCTCGACGTGGTCAGCCTGGAATTGAGCCCGCTGCGCGACCGCCCCGGCGACATCCTGCCGCTGACCCGACACTTCGTCGAAGCCTACAGCCAGCGCCTCGGCTACGGCAGCATCACCATCAGCAAAGACGCCGAACTGAAACTGCGCAGCTACAGCTGGCCGGGCAATATCCGCGAACTGGAAAACGTCATTCACCACACCCTGTTGATCTGCCGGAACGGCGTGATCGAACGCGACGACCTGCGCCTGTCGAACATGCGCATCGAGCGTCAGGACGATTACCACAGCACCGTCGACGACTCACCGGAAGCCCTGCTCGATCGGGCCTTTCAAAAGCTTTTCGAAGAACAGGCCGGGGCGCTGCACGAGAAAGTCGAAGACGCGTTGCTGCGAGCCGCCTATCGTTTCAGCCATTACAACCAGGTGCACACCGCCGCACTGCTGGGCTTGAGCCGCAACGTAACGCGCACGCGACTGATCAAGATCGGCGAACTGGCGGTGAACAAGCGCCGGCCCACGGAAAACCTTCAGGGCGAGCGTGTCATGCAGCTGTCGATCTAACCCACCAAGTTGCAGTGCAATGCGTTGTCGTGGCTGCGTTCCAGGCTGTGCAGCACCTGGAACGAGCCGAAGGTCACGGTTTTCGCCTGGTGAGCGTGGATCAGCTGCCAGAAATCCTGCTCGCCGCTTTCAAAGCTTTGAAACGCGGCTTCTCCCGCCTCGCGTGTTTGCCATTGCAGGTAGTTGAGCACCCGCCGGCCATCGTCGCTGGCCTGGATGCTGGCGCTCAGAAAACCGCTGTAACCCTGGGCGAGACGCTCGGTCTGCTTCGACAGTGCCGACACCAGTGCGGGCTGTTGATGGGGTTCGATCTCGAATTCAATCAATTGGGTGAAGCTGCGATTTTTCTCTGACAGTTGCATGAAGAGCCCCCACTGACCTGTAAGCCGGATCTTGCGATCCGAAGGCTTGCAGGGTAAAACCTCGAGTTAACTTGAGGTCAAGGGGCATTTTTTAAATGATCACCTCGGAAAATCTGCACAAGGAACTCACCGTCGGCCAAGTGGCTGCGCGCAGCGGTGTCGCGGTCACGGCACTGCACTTTTACGAGTCCAAGGGTTTGATCAAAAGTAATCGCAACCAGGGCAACCAGCGGCGTTATCCCCGAGAAGTGTTGCGGCGGGTGGCGTTGATCAAAGTGGCCCAGCGATTGGGCATTCCGTTGGCGGAGATTGGCGAGGCATTGAAATCGCTACCGGACAATCGGGCGCCGACGGCAGCGGACTGGAAGGTGTTGTCGGCGCAATGGAGTCGGGATCTGGATGAGCGGATCAATCAGCTGACCTTGCTGCGGGATCGGCTCAATGGCTGCATTGGCTGTGGGTGTTTGTCGATGGAGGCGTGTCCGTTGCGCAACTTTGGCGATGTGTTGGGGGAGAGAGGACCGGGGGCGCAGCTGTTGGAACAAAGTTGATCACACTCTGTGGCGAGGGAGCTTGCTCCCGCTGGGCTGCGAAGCGGCCCCAATCCAGGTATTGGTGTCCTTTCAGTGGAAACGCATCCTCTGGTTTTTACGACTGCTGCGCAGCCGAACGGGAGCAAGCTCCCTCGCCACAGTTATTGTGTTTAGAACCCCGGTGCAATCTGTCCTTTGTAGCGGGTCAAAATGAACTGCCGAACCTCATCCGAATTCAGTGCCTTGGCCAGCTTTTGCAAGCCTGGATCATTGATGTTGTCCGGCCGCGCGACCAGAAACTCGATGTACAAACTCTTGCCCTTCTCGACAATCAACGCGCTGTTGGTGTCGATCCCCGCTTCCAGTGCGTAGTTGGCAAAGACAAACGCCAGGTCCACCTGACTCACCGAACGGGCCAGCAGCGCTCCCTCCAGTTCACGAATTTTCAGGTGCTTGGGGTTTTCAATGATGTCGCGTTGAGTGGCCAGGGTGTTGCTCGGGTCCTTGAGTTTGATCAGGCCGGCTTCGTGCAACAGCACCAGTGCGCGACCGGTGTTCACCGGGTCATTGGGAATCGACACCGTGGCGCCATCCTTCAGGTCGGCGATGTTTTTGATTTTGGTCGAGTAAGCGCCAAACGGTTCAATGTGCACACCGACCACCGGTACCAGATCGGTATGGCGGGTTTTGTTGAAGTCATCGAGAAATGGCCGGTACTGGTAATAGTTGGCGTCGAGGTTCTTCAACGCCAGTTGCTGGTTGGGCTGGATGAAGTCCGTGAAAACCTTGATGTCCAGGTCCACGCCTTCCTTGGCCAGGGTCGGTTTGACGAATTCGAGGATTTCCGCGTGCGGCACCGGGGTGGCGCCGACGATGAGTTTTTCGTTGGCGTGAGCGTTGAACGACAGGACGGCAGCCAGAATGGCCAGGGTCTTTTTCATGGTGTGCTCCTAGGCAGATTGAGTGGCCGTCGTGGGGCGGACGTTGGGCCGATTTTTAAGGGTTGAATCAAATTTTTATCGTCGGCTGTAGCGCGCCACCAGTCGGTCGCCGGTCATTTGCAGGGCCTGAACCAGGATCAGCAACAGCACCACGGTGACCACCATCACGTCAGTCTGAAAACGCTGATAGCCGTAGCGGATCGCCAGGTCGCCAAGACCGCCGCCACCAATCACCCCGGCCATCGCCGTGTAATCCACCAGCACAATCGCGGTCACCGTGACCGCCGCTAGCAGCCCTCCCCGCGCTTCGGGCAACAAGGTGTGGCGGATGATCTGCCACGTGTTGGCGCCCATGGCCTGGGTCGCTTCCACCACTCCGCGATCGACTTCACGCAAGGCGGTTTCCACCAGCCGCGCGAAGAACGGCGTGCAACCCACCACCAGCGGCGGGATCGTCCCAGGCACACCGAGGGAAGTGCCCACCAACAGCGTGGTCAGGGGAATCAGCACGATCAGCAAAATGATGAACGGCAGCGAGCGCAACATGTTCACGATCACCGACAGCACCCGATAAACACCGACGGCTTCATGCAATTGGCGCTTGCCGGTGAGGAACAGCACCACGCCCAGCGGCAGGCCCAGCAGCACGGTAAAACCGAGGGCGGCACCGAGCATGCTCAGGGTGTCGAGGCAGGCTTGGGCGATGTCGGCCCAATAGATGTTTTTCAACCACTCGGCCATGGTCAGGACCAGTCGTGACGTGGTGGTTTGACGCCATTGAGCAGCCAGTTGCCAACCACGTGGTACTTCCAGCGCACCGGGTCATGCAGGGTATGGACCCGGGCGTTGCGCCAGTGGCGGTCGAAGTTGTGTTTCCTCAGGGTCGAACAAGTGCCGCCGAGTTCGAAGAGTTTGTTGCTGGCCTCGATGGCGATTTCAGTGGTCAGCACTTTGGCTTTGGCGACGGCCAATGAGGCTTGTGCGACGTTGTGTTCATCAGGTGCCGAACGTGCAACATCCAGCGCCCAACCGGCGCGTTCCAGCAAGGCTTCGGCCGCTTCCAGACGAATCTCCAGGCCGCCGACCTGAATGATGGTCAGCGGATCTTCACTGGCTTTTTCCACACCCGCGTCGATCCACGGCCGAGCGAATTGTTGAACGAATGTGATGGTGTCGCGCAGGGCCGCACGGGCGATGCCGGCGTCGATGGCGGCGGTGGTCAACTGCGCGAACGGGCCCGCCAGGGTGGGTGTTTCATAAGAGCGATACGTCGGAAACAGATTGAACGCGAAGACGTGCAGGTCCTCAGCCAGCACCGTGCCGCTGGAAGTGGTGCGCTGACCGATGCTGTCCCAGTCATCGACGATCACCAGCCCTTGGGTGCCGCGCTCGACGAAGGCCAACTGGCCCTTCTGCTCTTCGTCCAGCGCCAACACCGCCAGCCAATGAGCGTAGAGCGAACCGGTGCAATAACCCTTGCGGCCGTTGATCACATGGCCGTCGCCGTAACGGCGGATGGTCGCCTGAATATCCTGCACGGTCTTGCCGCCGGTTTCCGACAAGGCATTGGCAAAGCGGTGACCTTGCAGTGCCAGCCCGAAGAAGTGCGTTTGCTGCTCAGGCGTGCCTTGCAGGCGAATGTCTTCCAGGAGGCAATAGTGGTTTTGCGGGATTTGCCCCAGGGACGGATCGGCCGCCGAGATGATCGCGATGACCTGCGCCAGCACCGCATAGGACACCTGCGCGCCGCCAAACGCCTTCGGCACGCTGATGCCCCACAAACCGCTGTTGGAATACAGATCGACGATCTCGGCGGGCACTTGGCGGGTGCGGTCGCGCTCGGCGTCTTGCTCCAGCAACACCACGGCAATCTGTTCGGCGACGCGCAGGGCTTCGGCTTCGTCGGCGATCCGATGGGCGGCCGGTGGGTTGATCGGATAAACGGCAGATTCAGGCATACAAGTCTCTCGGCACCAATGTTTACCAGAGGGCATTGCAGCTTCTGTGCCGGACCGTTCGAGCCAGTGTTTTCGAGGCGTTCAGCGGTATTTTCGCGACCTCAGGATAACGAGCAAGAGCAATCTGCTGCTTCGCTGTTGATGGCTGAACAGTGGTGCTGCTCGTCGGACACTCGGTTGCAGAAAAGAGGCTGACCTATAGTTATCCGGCCGGAAAACGGCACAGGACCTTTCTCGACTGACTACAAAAACAGGGAGAACAGCCATGAGCGTCAAACCCATTCCAGAGGGTTATCACAGCATCACCCCGTATCTGGGCATTCAAAAAGCGGCCGAAGCCATCGAGTTCTACAAGAAAGCGTTTGGTGCCACCGAAGTCATGCGCCTGTCCATGCCCGATGGCGGCATCGGGCATGCCGAACTGCGCATCGGCGATTGCCCGATCATGCTTGGCACGCCGTGCGACCAGGGTCCGCTGAGCAATCCGGACAAGTCGCCGTCCGTGGGCCTGCACCTGTATGTGAACGATGTGGACAAGTCTTACAAACAGGCGATTGCCGCTGGCGGCACGGTGGTTTCCGAGGTCAAGGATCAGTTTTATGGCGACCGCTCGGGAACCCTGAAGGATCCCTATGGGCATCTGTGGTTTCTGGCCACGCGCAAGGAGGATCTGACTCAGGCGCAGATTGAGCAGCGGGCGAAGGAGATGTTCAAACAGGGTTAGGCTAATGATCGTTCCCACGCTCCTGCGTGGGAACGATCGTGGATCACTCGCCTGCTGCACCGCACCAGTAGCCGCGAAACATTTTCTTTCATATCCCCCTTCGGGATTTTCGATGCTCATCCGTCTTATTTAGATGCAGTCGGCCCGCGTAGGCAAAAGCCACGGCCCGGCCTTACATGGACCTCATCGCTGGAAAGCCCGCAGCAGAGGCCCGCTCATCGAAACAAGACCTTTAATCATGTCGAAGAAATCCCGTTCAAAACTCTGGTTTCTGGTCCATAGCTGGCTGGCATTGCCGATCTGGTTTTTCGTGCTGATCGTCTGCGTGACCGGCACCCTGGCGGTGGTCAGCCAGGAAATCGTCTGGCTGGCCAACCCGCAAATGCGCGCCAGCCAACCCTCGGACGATGCGCCGCTGCTCAGCTATGACCAGATCATTGCCGCGATCAAAAAGGCCGAGCCGAACACTCTGGTTGAGGCCATCAGCCGGCCCGATGAATCGCACTTCGCCCTCGACGTGGACGTCAGTTATCCCGACGGTCGCTCGGTGACGGTTTACGTCAATCCCTACAGCGGCATCATTCAGGGCACTGCGCCGCAGTTCAATTTCAAGGCGTTTACCCGCGCCCTGCATGGCTGGTGGCTGGTGCCGTTCACCAACGGTTACAGCTGGGGCTGGTACCTGGTGTCATTCCTGAGCTTGCCGTTGCTGGCTTCGTTGGTCACCGGGCTGGTGGTCTACAAGCGCTTCTGGAAAGGTTTCTTGCGACCGACCCTGCGCATTCGTCACGGTGCACGGATTTTCTGGGGCGACTTTCACCGCCTCAGCGGCATCTGGTCGATCTGGTTTATCGCGGTGATTTCCATCACCAGCACCTGGTTTCTGATTCAGGCGTTCATGTTCGATAACCAGATTTCGATATCCACCGCGCCGGTGGCTGCCGTGGTTCCGCGTGAAAGTGTCCCGCTGACTGCCGACGGTTCACCAGCGCCGATGATCAGCCTGGAGACGGCAATCCGCGAAGCCAAGGAACGTATTCCCGGCCTGGACGACAGCTTCGTCAGCCTGCCTGCCAATGCCTACAGCTACCTCTCGGTAGGCGGGCGCAGTTGGTATCCGCTGATGTTCCAGACCGCCGACATCAACCCGTACACCGGCGACATCGCCGCCACCCGCCTGCTGTCGGACCGGTCCGGCCTGGAGTTGGTGACCGAGTCCATGCGTCCGCTGCACACCGGGGATTTCGGCGGCATCTGGATCAAGCTGATCTGGTTCTTCTTCGGTCTGATCCTCAGCATGATGGTCCTAAGCGGCCTGTTGATCTGGACCAAACGCACCGCTCTCGCCACGGCCAACGCCCTCAAGCGCAGCCATAAACGCCCGCGCAGTCAGGCCCCTGCGGTCAACAGCCGTGAAACCACGGAGGTCAGCCAATGAGCCTGTTCGCCGCTGACAAACCGGGCTCGAAACTGAGCCGTTTCTGGCACAAATGGCGCTTCCACATCAACGTTCTGCTGTTGTTGGTGCCCTTGGGGTTCATGCCCAAATACTTCGCCGACGCGGCGCTGTTTCGCGGTGATACCGGCCTGGGCGAGCGGGAGATCGGCGAGGTTCAGGTCGGCCCCTGGAGCCTGCGCCTGGCCGAGCTGCGAAACGAAGCACCGACCCTCGATGGTCCGGCCGGCTATATGAAAAGCTTCAACGCGGCGCTGTGCGACAGCTGCCGCGATCAGGTCAAGGCGACGTACCTGCGCATTGGCAAACCGCGCAGCCTGCGCGCTGCCGGGGTGATTTTCTTCGGCACGCCGTACCGCATGGGCGCGATGTTGCCGATTCCCGAGAAGACCAACGCCGACGCCGAACTGTGGATCACCATGGAAGGCTGGGACGGCGCCATGCACCAGGCCTCCGTCCCCCTGAGCCAGGCATCCCCGGCCACCCTCGCCTGGCTGAACCAACAAGGAGGCAAACCATGATCAACGTTATACGTCCTCTAAGCGCCGCGCTGCTGGTGCTCTGCGCAGGCTTCAGCGCCAGCGCCCTGGCCCACAACCCGATGTGCGAATGCAAAGCCATCGACGCCGAGCAGATCAAATGCACCGGCGGTTTCTCCGACGGCAGCGGCGCGCCGGGGGTGACCCTGGACGTGATCGGCTACGACGAAACCATCCTGGTGCCGGGCAAGCTCGGCGCCGATTCGACCCTGACTTTCAAGAAGCCCGGCGCCGAGTTCTATGTGCTGTTCGACGCAGGTCCCGGCCACGTCGTCGAGATCGACCAAGCGGACATCGAAGCCCCATGAGTACGCCGACTACGCAAATCGTCCGCCCGGCCGGTGCCGGCCATGAAACCCTCTATGTGTTGCTGTTGTGCCTGATGATTCTGGCGGTGGCCGGCTCGGTGGTTGCCTGGCGCGGTGAGTCTCAGGAAGTCAGCAGCGTTGGCAGCCATCAACTGGATGCCCGTCGTGACTTGAGCGCGTCCGAGCAAGGCATCTACGCCGACCTGCGGGTGACGCTCGACGAGATTCACCTGCTGCGCCAGGAGCAACAGGCGCTGCCCGCCCCCGCCGCCCTCGCCGATGAAGGTTTTGCACCGTTTGCCCAGGACGCCAGTTCCGTCAGCCGTGGCGGCCATGCCTGGCAATTGCTCGACGCCAAGGCTTACTTCGGCCAAAGCCAGACGCCCACCGTGGCGGGTTCGTTTCTGATGCGTTTGACCGCTGACGACGATGCTCCGGACGTCTGGCTCAACCGCGGCAACGCCCTCGCGGCCCCGACCGACCTGACTGATGCCGCGCTCGAAAGCGCCGGCTGGCAGCAGATCGTCGCGCAATTCGATGCCGGCGTGACCCGCCAGCACCGGCACTGACCCCTCGCCTTCACCCGAGAGAAGACCGCTTTCCCATGCCTATTTCATCTCAACGTTGTTTCTTGCGCCTGATGTTGGTCGGTTTACTGGCTTGTCTGCTGACCCCGCTGGCCAATGCCGACGAGACCAAACGCCTGCGCATCGGCATCACCCTGCACCCTTATTACAGCTACGTGGCGAACATCGTCGGTGACAAGGCCGAGGTGGTGCCGCTGATTCCGGCCGGTTTCAACCCGCATGCCTACGAGCCGCGCGCCGAAGACATCAAGCGCATCAGCGGGCTGGACGTGGTCGTGTTGAACGGTGTCGGCCATGACGACTTTGCCGATCGAATGATCGCCGCCAGCGAAACGCCGAACGTCCCGGTAATCGAAGCCAACGAAAACGTGCCGTTGCTGGCCGCCACCGGCGTCGCCGCTCGCGGCGCCGGCAAGGTGGTGAACCCGCACACGTTCCTGTCGATCAGCGCCTCGATTGCCCAGGTCAACAACATCGCCCGGGAACTGGGCAAGCTCGACCCGGCCAACGCCAAGATCTACACCCAGAACGCCCGCGCCTACAGCAAGCGCCTGCGGCAGATGCGCGCCGACGCCCTGGCGAAGCTGACCCAGGCGCCGAACGCCGAACTGCGGGTGGCCACGGTTCATGCGGCTTACGACTATCTGCTGCGCGAGTTTGGCCTGGAAGTGACCGCCGTGGTCGAGCCGGCCCACGGCATCGAGCCGAGCCCGAGCCAGCTGAAAAAGACCATCGATCAACTGCGCGAACTGGACGTGAAAGTGATCTTCTCGGAGATGGATTTCCCGTCCACCTACGTCGAGACCATCCAGCGTGAGTCCGGGGTGAAGCTGTACCCGCTGTCGCACATTTCCTATGGCGAATACACCGCTGACAAGTATGAAAAGGAAATGACCGGCAACCTCAACACCGTGGTCCGGGCGATTCAGGAGTCCGGCCAATGACTGCCAAAGAAACCATCAGTGCACAAACCCCCGATCTAACTGACACCGAATCCCCTGTAGGAGCGAGCCTGCTCGCGAAGGCGTCCGGCCAGTCAACATCATCGCTAAATGACACACCGCAATCGCGAGCAGGCTCACTCCTACAGGGTTTGGGGCCTACTTTGGATTTTGCGGAGGTCAGTTTGACGCTGGGCCGCACGACGATCCTCGACAACGTGACCTTCCAGGTCCAGCCCGGCAGCGTGCATGCGCTGGTCGGCCCCAATGGCGGCGGTAAAAGTTCGCTAATCAAAACCTTGCTCGGGCAGATGCCGCATCAGGGTCGCTTGAGTCTGCAATGGCCCGGCACACCTGGAACTATCGGCTACGTACCCCAAGCGTTGGAGTTCGATCGGGGTTTGCCGATGACCGTCGACGATTTCATGGCCGCGATGTGCCAGCGGCGTCCGGCGTTTCTCGGATTGAGCAAGCACTACGCCACCGCGATTGGCGAAGCGCTGGAGCGGGTCGGCATGCAGGACAAACGCGAGCGGCGCATGGGTGCGTTGTCCGGCGGTGAGCGCCAGCGGGTGTTGCTGGCTCAAGGGTTGATTCCGGCGCCGCAGTTGCTGGTGCTCGACGAACCGATGTCGGCGCTCGACGAGGCCGGTATTCAGGTGTTCGAACGGCTGCTCGGCGACTGGCGCCAGAGCGGCATCACCGTGCTGTGGATCGAGCATGATCTGGAGGCGGTTGGACGGTTGGCGGATCGCGTCACCGGGCTTAATCGCCGGGTGCTGTTCGATGCCACGCCGAAACAGGCACTGACCCCGGAACGCCTGCTGACCCTGTTCTCGACCCATCCACGGAGCGTTACCTGATGAGTTACGAAGCCTTTCGTTTGATGGTTCAGGGTTGGGCCTCGTCAGGTTATCTGCCCGAGGCGCTGGCCTATGGATTTGTGGTTAACGCGTTGCTCGCCGGCTTGCTAATCGGCCCGGTGCTGGGCGGACTGGGGACGTTGGTGGTGGTCAAGCGCTTCGCGTTTTTCTCCGAAGCGGTAGGCCACGCGGCGCTGACCGGCGTGGCCATCGGCATTCTGCTGGGCGAACCGTACACCGGGCCTTACGGCAGCCTGTTCGGCTACTGCTTGTTGTTCGGCATCTTGCTGAACTACCTGCGCAACCGCACGGGACTGGCGCCGGATACCTTGATCGGTGTGTTTCTGTCGGTGTCGTTGGCGCTGGGTGCCAGTCTGCTGCTGATTCTGGCGGGCAAGATCAACGTGCACATCCTCGAAAACGTGTTGTTCGGTTCGGTGCTGACCGTCAACGGCAATGACCTGCTGGTGTTGGCCATCGTCGGTTCGCTGGTCATGGCATTGGCCTTGCCGCTGTACAACCGCATCATGCTGGCCAGTTTCAATCCGCAACTGGCGGCGGTCCGTGGTGTGGCGGTGAAGACCCTGGATTATCTGTTTGTGATTCTGGTGACCCTGATCACCGTGGCGGCGGTGAAAGTCATTGGCGCGATTCTGGTCGGTGCGCTGCTGGTGATTCCGGCGGCGGCGGCGCGATTGCTGAGTCAATCGCTGAAGGGCTTCTTCTGGTGCTCGGTGTTGATTGCCACGATCAGCACGCTGTGCGGGATCCTTGCGCCAATTGTGTTCGACCTGCCTATCCCGTCCGGTGCCGCGATCATTCTGGTGGCCGGAATCGCCTTCGCCCTCGCCGCCATTGCGCGTGGCGTTGTCCCCAGTCTGAAAGGGAACCTCGGATAAATGTCTTTTCCTCTGCTTCAACTGACCCTGGCCTTTGCCCTGTGTGGGCTGGTCAACACCTCGCTGCTCGCGGCGGACAGCGCCAAGCCCCTGCGCGTATTGGCGTCCTTGCCGATCACATACGGGCTGGGCGAAGTCTTGCTCAAAGGCACCGACGTCAACCTTGAACGTGCCGCGCCGGCAAACCTGCCCGGCAGCCGTCAGACCGCGTACTTCACGGGTCGTGGCGCCCCGGCGCTGGCCAAACTGGCGACCGATGCCGATGCAGTGATCGGCCTGCGTTCGCTGTGGGCGGATGATCCGCTTTACCCGATCTCGCGGCGCAGCAACATTCGTATCGTCGAAGTCGATGCCGCGCGCCCGGTGGACGGCGCCCTGCCCGGCATCGCCGTGCAACCCGGCAACAAGGTCGATGGTTTGAACAGTCAGCCGTGGTTGTCCAGCAACAACATGGGGCGGATGGCGGACGTCATGGCGGCGGACCTGGTGCGCCTGGCGCCCGCGGCCAAGCCGAAGATCGAGGCTAACCTGGCGACGCTCAAACAGCGCTTGCTCAAGCTCAGCGCTGACAGCGAAGCGCGGTTGGCCAGTGCCGACAACCTCAGCGTGATGAGCCTGAGCGATCACTTTGGCTATCTGATTGGCGGTCTGAACCTGGAACTGATCGGCCTCGATGCGCGGCCGGATGCCGAGTGGACACCTGAAGCGCTCAAGCAATTGGGCGCGACACTCAAGGACAATGACGTGGCGGTGGTGCTGCATCACCGACAACCGTCGGAGGCGGTGAAAGCGGTGATTGCCGAGGCCGGGAGTCGGTTGGTGGTGTTGAGTGTGGAGGCGGCGGATCCGGTGGCCGAGCTGGAGGGGAATGTGGATTTGCTGATCAAGGGGTTGAGTGGGGCGTAGGTCAGCTACACCGCGTTATCGTTCTTCGCGAGCAAGCCCGCGAAGGCGGCCTGACAGGCGACACAAATTCCAGCCCCAAAAAAGCCCGCTGACCGATATCGGTTCAGCGGGCTTCTTTTTGCGCGGTGACTTAGTGAGCCGCAGCCGCCTGCTCTTCCATCTTCTGGCGCAAGCTCAGTGGACGCATGTCAGTCCAGGTTTCTTCGATGTACGCCAGGCATTCCTTCTTCAGGCCACTCTTGCCCACGGTGCGCCAGCCTGCAGGCACGGCTTTGTAGTCCGGCCAGATCGAGTACTGCTCTTCGTGGTTGACCACGACCTGAAAGAGGATGTCCTCGCGGTCGAATACTGAAGTCATGGTGTTTCTCCATCGCTGTAGGGTGGGCGGCACTGCGTGCGCAGCCGTTATGTAGAAGGAACGTGTCAGAGGCTGAAAAATTTAGAGGCTGGCGGTGGCAGCGGCCATGGCCCGGCCGAAAATCTCGGCTACCTGATCGATTTCCGCTGCAGTAATCACCAGCGGCGGCAGGAATCGCACCACGCCGCCATGACGACCGCCCAGTTCAAGAATCAAACCGCGCTTGAGGCATTCACGCTGCACCAGTGGCGCCAGACGACCGAAGATCGGCGGATGACCCAGCGCATCCGGCTCGCCAGTCGGATCGACCAGTTCAACACCCAGCATCAAGCCGCGACCGCGAATATCACCCAGTTGAGGAAAGTCCCGTTGCAGGATGCGCAGGTGTTCGCTCAAGCGTTCGCCCATAGCGACGGCGTGCTCGCAGACCTTGTGTTCGGTCAGGTAACGCATCACCGCAGAACCTGCGGCCATGGCCATTTGATTGCCGCGGAAGGTCCCGGCATGGGCGCCCGGCAGCCAGGTGTCGAGCCAGTCGCGGTAGACCACCACGGCCAGCGGCAAACTGCCGCCGATGGCTTTAGACATGACCACCACGTCCGGAATGATCCCGGCGTGTTCGAAGGCGAACATCTTGCCGGTGCGGGCAAAACCGCTCTGGATTTCATCGACGATCAGCGCCACGCCGGCCTTCTCGGTAATCCGCCGCAGACCGCGCAACCAATCGAGATCGGCCGGGATCACCCCGCCTTCGCCCTGCACCACTTCGACGATCACCGCGGCCGGCAATTGCACACCCGCCTCGGGATCATTCAGCAGGTTTTCCAGGTAATTCAGATTGACCTGCACGCCTTGCGCGCCGCCGAGCCCGAACGGGCAGCGGTAATCGTAGGGATACGGCATGAACTGCACGCCGCTGCTGAGCAAGGCGCCCAAGGGTTTCTTCGGCCCCAGGCTGCCCATCAGGCTCAGCGCGCCTTGGCTCATGCCGTGATAACCCCCCTGGAACGACAGCACGGTGCTGCGTCCGGTGGCGGTGCGCACCAGTTTCAGCGCGGCTTCCACCGCGTCGGTGCCGGTCGGGCCGCAGAACTGGATCCTGGCTTCAGCGGCCAAAGCGGGCGGCAGTAGGCCGAACAGGTCCTGGACGAATTGATCCTTGACCGGGGTGGTCAGGTCGAGGGTGTGCAGCGGCAGTTCATCGGTCAGCACTTGCTGAATCGCTTCGATCACCACCGGATGGTTGTGCCCAAGGGCCAACGTCCCTGCGCCGGCCAGGCAGTCGATGAAACGGCGGCCTTCGACGTCTTCGACATAAATGCCCTTGGCCCGTTTGAGGGCCAGGGGAATGCGTCGCGGATAGCTGCGGGCATTCGATTCCTGCTGGTTTTGACGGGCCAGCAGCGGCGATTCGTTGAACTGATAAAGCGTCTCGGTCGGCGCCGGAGTGATCCGGGCCGACTGATCTTCCATAAGGCTGGTAGCGACTGACATCTCTCGACCCCTCAATAAGGTTTTCCTATTCTGGAAACGCATCAGGGTGCCGAGGATTTAGACCCTCGATCAGCTTTCTATGAAGGGGGTGTCAGCGCTTTGTGCATGGGGATGGCGTGGAGCCCCGCCACCGTGAAGGTTTCAGCGCAAGGCTGGTAACCCAGACGACGGTAAAACGCTTCGCTGGTGCGGGTGCTGTTGAGTCGTGCCTGGCGCAAACCCTGATTGGTCAACCAGCTTTCGAGGTCGCGCACCAGCGCTTGCCCGGCGCCGCGACGAAACCATTCCGGCTGCACGTAACAAAACGCGACCTTACCGCTGATCGCCGCCATCGCGACGCCGACCGGTTTGTCCTGCAACAGGGCGATGTTCAGGTACAACCGCTCGTCGGTCAGCCAGGGCTGCACGTGTTCGATGGTTTTGTTGTGGGTCCAGGTGGCGACGGTGAGCGGATCGTTGCGATGGTCGAGCGCGCAACCCACGCGAATGGAGCGCTCGACGATCCGGCTGATAATGCCGGCGTCGGCGGGGGTTGCCTTGCAGATGTGTAGGGGTGCATCCATGGCGCTGTTACCTCAATCCATTGAGAAAAAGCTGCCGGGGACGATAGCGCTGTGGAGAACAGGTGGCTAATGGAGAGACGTTACATTTGGTGTGCTTGCGCAATCCCCCCTCACCCTAACCCTCTCCCCCAGGGGCGAGGGAACTGACCGAGGTGTTCTTAGAGCTACATCGACCTGAAAGTCTGAGTCGAACTCAGTTTTTGAAAAGCATGAAAATCGGCTCCCTTCCCCCCTCTCCCCATTGGGGTGAGGGGTGGATTTTGAAGTTCACGCCGGCTGCAAAGGCATGGTCAACTCAACCCGCAACCCGTCCGGCCGACTGTCGAAATGCAGAGTGCAACCACAGCGCTGCACGATTGCCTGGACAATCGCCAGACCCAGTCCGCAGCCGGTGCTCTGGCCGTTGCGCCAGAAGCGTTGGGTCAGGTGTTGCAGATCGTCTTCAGCAATCCCCGGGCCGTGGTCGCGGACCAAAAAGCGCACACGGCTGCCAGTGGTTTCCAGGCTCAGCTCCACCGCCCCTTCGCCCGGGGTATGACGCAGGGCGTTGTCCAGCAGGTTGCGCAACGCGGCAATCGACAGCACTGCGGGCATTTGCACCGGGGCGTGAGAGATTTTCGTCGGCATCTGAAATTTGATCCGCTGACGATCACCGCTGGCGGCGTCCTGAATCGCCAGTTTCGCCACCTGCTCGGCGCTGCATTGCACGCCGTCATCGAACGACAGACTGCCCTCGACCCGCGCCAGCAGCAGCAATTGTTCAAGGGTCCGGTGCAGGCGATCGGCGCCCTCTTCGGCCCGGGCCAGGGATTGATCCCGAGCCGCGCCGTCGGTCATGCGCGCCACTTGCAGGTGGGTCTTGATCGCCGTCAGCGGGCTGCGCAATTCGTGGGCGGCGTCACCGGTCAGGCGGCGTTCCCGTTCGATGGTCTTGCCGATCCGTTGGAACAGCTGATTCTGGGTGTCCAGCAACGGTTGCAGTTCGCTGGGCAGCGGCTGGATCTGCAGCGGTTCCAGGGAGTCGGCGCTGCGGCGCATCAAGGCATCGCGCATGCGGTTGAGTGGCGCCAGCCCCTGGCCGATCCCCAGCCAGAGCAGGCACAGGCAACCGAGCAACGCCACGCCCACCGGCACCGAAGCCGCCAGCAGGATCGACATGTTCAAGGCCTCACGCTCGATCTGCCGGTCGGCCGTGGTGATGCGCACGTCGCCGCGGGCCAGGGTGAAACTGCGCCACGGTGCGCCGTCGATCATCTGGTCGTGAAAGCCCATTTTCTCGGCTTCCAGGGTTTGTTGCGGATCGGTGTGACTGCGGGCGAGGATTTCGCCGCGCAATGAACTGACCTGGCAAGCCATGCCGCCGGGGAGGTTCAGTTGTTCAGCGCTGAAATGGGTGCCCTCGCCCTTGCTCGGCAATGGCGGCAGTTGCTCCATCAGGCCGGCGACCATGCGTGCCGACGCCACCAGGCGCTGGTCGAGGGAAAACATCATCTGATTGCGCAGGTCGCTGAGCATCCAGGCCGCAGCCAAGGCCCAGATCAGGGCAAAAGCGGCGCCGAGTGTCAGGCTCAGGCGCAAACGCAGGCTCATCACTTTTTCAATTCCTCGCCACCATCGGCCGGCCCCAGGCGATAGCCCAGGCCGCGCACCGTCTCGACAATGCCATTGCCGAGTTTGCGCCGCAGGTGATGGATATGCACGTTGAGGGCGTTGCTTTCCAGCTCATCGTTAAAACCATAAACGCTGTCTTTCAGTTGCTCGGTCGACAACACCCGGCCCCGGTTATGCAGCAAGGCCTGCAACAGCGATTGTTCTCTACGGGAAAGGTCCACCGGCTGGCCGCCGAGCATGGTTTCGCGGCTGCTCGGGTCGTAGGTCAGGCGACCGTGTTCGATCAGGTTGACGCTACGCCCCGCCACCCGTCGTAGCAACGTATGCAGACGCGCGGCGAGTTCACGCAAGTCGAACGGTTTTAGCAAGTAATCGTCAGCGCCGGCTTGCAAGCCGTCGACGCGGTCGGTGACTGCATCCCGGGCGGTGAGGATCAACACCGGGATTTCCAGACCGCTGTGTCGCAACTGCTGCAGCAGCTTCAAACCGTCTTCATCGGGCAGACCGAGGTCGAGCACCATCACATCGAACTCGGCGACCTTGAGCATCGCCCGGGCCGACGCTGCGGTGGCGACATGCTCTACCGTCAGCCCCTGAGCGGTGAGGCCGGCAACAATGCCGCTGGCGATCAACTCGTCGTCTTCGCAAACCAGTACGTGCATGGTGAGACCTGTGGAAAAAAGGTGATTAGGCCGGTGGCCGATTAAGCGGACATTATGCCGCAAGCGCCATTGCCACAAGGCCACTGTGGTTAATCATCGGTTAATCGCCGCCTCCCATTCTGCACCTCACTTGCACAGGGATAAGGCTTACCCATGCGTCGACTGTTTGTATTTTTTGTTCTCTTGATCTCGGGTCTGGCCCAGGCAGGGACTGATCCGTTTGCGACCAAACCCGATTTTCTTCCCGTCGGCAAGGCGTTCATCTTTACCTCCGAACGTCTTGAATCCGGTGAAACCCAGCTCTATTGGCAGATCGCCGACGGTTATTACCTTTATCAGAAACGCCTGAAATTCGATGGTTTGCCCGCTGAGCACCATCCCGCATTGCCTGAAGGCGAAGCGCACAGCGACGAGTTCTTCGGCGAACAGCAGGTCTATCGCCAAGGCCTGGAACTGAAGATCCCGGCCGGCGCCACGGGCCAAATCAAAGTGGGCTTCCAGGGCTGTGCCGATGCCGGGTTGTGTTACCCGCCGCAAACTCAGATGGTAGATCTGGGCGGCAAAGCCTCTATCGCAGCGGCAAACGAAGCGCCGGACCAAGCCCTGGCCAGCGGCCTGCAACAGCGGGCGCTGGGCTGGAGTTTGCTGGTGTTCTTCGGTCTGGGGCTGTTGCTGGCCTTCACGCCTTGCTCGCTGCCGATGCTGCCGATTCTGGGCGGTTTGATCGTCGGCAGTGGCGCCACGCCCAAGCGCGGTTTCGCCTTGGCCGCCAGCTACGTCGTGAGCATGGCGCTGGTGTATGCGGCGATGGGCGTGCTGGCCGCGCTGCTCGGGGCGAATCTGCAGGCGTTGTTGCAGAACCCTTGGTTGCTGGGCAGTTTCGCGGCGGTGTTTGTGTTGCTGGCGTTGCCGATGTTCGGCTTTTTCGAGTTGCAACTGCCGGTGGCCGTGCGTGATCGATTGGAAAACGTCTCGCGCAATCAGCGCGGCGGCAGCCTGTTCGGTGCCGGTGTGTTGGGGGCCTTGTCCGGTTTACTGGTGGGTCCGTGCATGACCGCCCCGCTGGCGGGCGCCTTGCTCTACATCGCTCAAAGCGGCAATGCGCTGCATGGCGGGCTGATTCTGTTCGCCATGGGCATCGGCATCGGTGTGCCGCTGCTGGTGTTGGTCACCGTTGGCAATCGCTTCCTGCCCAAACCCGGCGCCTGGATGAACCTGCTCAAGGGCGTATTCGGCTTCCTGTTCCTCGCCACCGCGTTGCTGATGCTGCGTCCGGTGCTGGATGAATCGCTGTGGATTGGTTTGTGCGGTGCATTACTGTTGATTGCCGCGTACAGCGCCTGGAAGCAGTCGGAAGGTTTCGGTCGCGTCGCCCATGTGTTCGGCGCCAGCTCACTCTTGCTGGGTGTGTGGGGCAGCCTGCTGATGATCGGTGCCGCCGGCGGCAGCGACGACCTGTTGAAGCCATTGCAGGTCTACAGCGCTTCAAACTCGAGCAGTGCCGCAAACCCGGTCGGCCACGACGCATTCACCACGATCAAGGACCCGGCCGCTCTGCAACGGGAACTCGACGCGGCACAGGCTCAAGGCCAGTGGGTGCTGCTGGACTACTACGCCGACTGGTGCGTGTCGTGCAAGGTCATGGAAAAGCAGGTATTCGGCAAAGCTCACGTACTGCAAGCCTTGAGCGATGTGCGCTTGCTACGGCTGGACGTCACCGCCGACAATGCCGCCAGCCGTGAACTGCTCGGCCGTTATAAAGTGCCGGGGCCACCGAGCCTGCTGTGGATCGGTGCCGATGGCATCGAGCGTCGCAGCCAGCGCATCACCGGTGAGGTCGATGCCGGCACCTTCCTGCAACGCTGGACCATTACCCGAGACGCCCGTTAATGCTGACCTTTACCCTCGGCACTTTTGCCATCGCGCTTAATCACCTGCTGCTGATCAGCGCCCTGGCGCTGGCGACCTTCATCGGCTGGCGGGTGGCCAAGCGCGGCGGCGAGAATCCGGAGTCGGTGTTGTTCAGCCTGTTCCTGCTCGGCATGCTGGCTGCCCGGGTCAGTTTTGTGGCTGTTTACTGGATGCATTATCGCGATGACCCCTGGCAGATCATCGACCTGCGCGACGGCGGTTTCCTCGCCTGGCCGGGTGTGATCGTGCTGCTGCTGGCCGCGTTGTATCGAGGCTGGCGTCGACCGGGCTTGCGCTGGCCGTTGGGCTTTGGCGTGGCCAGTGGCCTGGCGTTCTGGCTGCTGGCGACCTTTTCCCTGACCCTTTACGAGCAAGGCACACGCCTGCCGGAAATTACCCTGCGCAATGCCGCCGGTGAAACCGTGCAACTGGCGGACTACAAGGGCGGCCCGTTGGTGATCAATCTTTGGGCGACCTGGTGTCCGCCGTGCCGTCGAGAAATGCCAGTGCTGGAAAACGCCCAGCAACACCGCCCGGACCTGACGTTCCTGTTCGTCAATCAGGCTGAAAGCATGCAAAGCGTCAGTACTTTTCTGGAAACCCAGGGCCTGAGCCTGTCCAACGTGCTGTTCGACGGCAGTGGCCGATTGGGTCAGGCCGTCGGCTCCATGGCGTTGCCGACTACGCTGTTCTATAGCCCCGACGGTCGCCTGCTGGGCAGCCATCTGGGTGAGCTGTCGGAAGCCAGCCTGGCCCGCGCCCTGGAAAACTTCGACACCCCGAATCCTGCCGTACCGGCCACCTCTTCAAGGAAACTGCCATGCCCCGCCTCCGCCACCTGCTGACGTTGACCCTGGGCGCCGCCCTGCTGCATCTACCGTCGCTGCAGGCCGCCGAAGAATTGCCCGAAGCGATCAAGAAAATCGAAGCCAAGGGCGCGAAAATCGTCGGCCAATTCGACGCACCCGACGGCTTGCGCGGTTATGCGGCGAAGTACCAGAACCACGGCATAGCGTTGTACCTGACCCCGGATGGCAAGCACGTGCTGCTCGGCAATCTGTACGACGCCGAGGGCAAAGACCTGAGCAGCGCGCCGTTGCAAAAGCTGGTTTACGCACCGATGGCCAAGGAAGTCTGGGGCAAGATGGAAACCAGCAACTGGATCGGCGACGGCAAGAAAGATGCACCGCGGATCGTGTACCTGTTCAGCGATCCGAACTGCCCTTATTGCAACGTGTTCTGGGAACAGGCGCGGCCATGGGTCAAGGCTGGCAAGGTGCAGTTGCGGCACATCATGGTTGGCATCATTCGCGAAGACAGTCCGGGAAAATCGGCTGCACTGCTGGCCGCCAAGGATCCGCAGAAAGCGCTGGAAGACCATGAGAAGGCAGGCAAGGACAGCTCGCTAAAAGCCCTGAAAAACGTACCCCCGGCGATTCAGGCGAAGCTGGCGGCCAACATGAAGTTGATGGAAGACCTGGAGCTGCAGGCCACCCCGGCGATTTTCTACATGGACGACAAGGGCGAGCTGCAACAACAGCAAGGCGCGCCGTCGCCAGACAAGTTGGTGCAAATTCTCGGGCCTAAGTGATAAAAAGGCCCGCGTTAAAACGCGGGCTTTTGCATACTCCTTGACGATCAACCACACATGGTGAAGAAATCCAGAAAGCTGTAGTCCTGAACAGTAACTTCCATGCTTGCTATGCGCCCTCGTTGAGGAGCCGAAAAATCGACCCAATGATGCAAGGGTTCACCTTGGTTAAAACCAGCAAAGCGCTGAGTACCGAGCAGGACATCACTTGAATCGAAATAGGCTATTTCACCAGGAAGATGATGGTGACTCCATGCGAAACTGATTCGGTCGTAATCGGTTTTAAACTCAACGCGCAAACACTGTGCAGGAATCTGCGTACCTACGTTCACACACATCCCAATTGCAGGTCCCTCCAAAATGCCTTTGGTGTTGGAGAAGGGCATAATCCCCGCAGTCCCCCCCCCTTGATAAATTTAATGGTCATGGTCGCAATCTCAATAGATTGCCCCGAAGTAATCAACTGAGTCGGTTGCCCATCAAAATTTTCCCGGTGTTCATAACGTCGCCTCTGCACCGTCACCCGCGTTACTGGTGAGGGTCGTTCGATGTCGCTCCTAAGTACGCTGTAGTCAACCTCGACCGTTTTGCCCTCATTCGCACTAACCGCCAAGGCAGGAACAACGACCTTTATCAGTCCCAGATCAGAGCCCGGTCGACTCTCAAATATCGGAGTGCCGTTACCCGGAGTTCCGCTCCACCGCGGGATAATCGTATCGGTGCCTTTCATCCCGTCAAATTTGATAGTGATCGTGGCCCCCTCTGGGGTCCGATCCGGATCGAGAACACCCTCTGGTGCCTGTTCGACCGTCGGCGCCAGCAGATTGGTATCCGATATGCGCAGCAAATGAGTCGTGCGCGGCAGCTCGTGAGCGGTCTCCAAATCCGGGCTTGCATCGAAGGTCACTAAGGTCTTGAGCGTCAACGCCGATTTGTCGTCGAGCCCACTCAGCCAGGCACGAGGAATAACCAATTCCAGACCATTGCTGGCCTGCTCTGAGGTCACTTCTAGTGCCGTCACCAGCTCATGGGTCTCATGATTGGGATAACTGCGTTGCCCGATGGCGCTTATCCAAATCCGTTGCCCCAAAGCAATGAACATCCAGGGAACGAGCTGCACCCGGGCGTCCCCACTGAATCGACGCAGGTCCAGAAACTCCGTTCCCTCTATCTTAAATACATCGGGCAGCCGTGGTGCAGGCAGATCAGCTGGTGCGATGTGTTCCACCGTCAGATCAAGCTTGTGAGAAGTCATCGTGCACTCCTCCAAATTTGCTTCGTACCAAAGCGTTACAGTCTTGCCAATACAGGCCCCAATGACCCACTTCGGAACCACAAACTCGGTACCTGTACCAACACCTTGTAATTGGGCGGTGAAAACCTGTGTGCCGTCGGAGCGCTGCAAAAAAAACTGGATAACGTGATCGCTGGTAATACCCTCAAACTCAATCCTTACCCGGGCGCCATCCTGTGCTTTGCTTGGAGCCAGTGTGGAATTGTGCGAAGCCTCTACAACGATGGGGACCGGTAACTCCAAATCGCCGAGTTTCTGATTGGACATGGCAGACCTCCTGTCAGGGATAAACACTGGATAACCCAATGTGGGTGAAGCTATTAAGTCTGCTAACAGGAGGGTTTCGCTACTGTCAAAGTTGACAGTAATTAGTGCCAAAAACCGTGTATCCGACCGACGGTCTATAGACCAAAGATCAACTTCAAGCGCTGTGCTGATTCCGCTCAGACAGAAATGTCAGCAGCGCGTCGGTGACAAACTGCGGGTTCTCCAGATTGGAGATATGCCCCGCTTCCGGCACCAGCAGATACGGGCAACCGATCAATTCGGCCATCTCCTTCGTCTCCGACGGCGGCCGCGGCTTGTCCTGATCGCCACACATCAGCAGCGTGGTGTCAGGATTCAACTCGCCCAGACGCGGCAACAGATCATCCCGTCCAAACGTAATCCGCCCCATCGGCACGATGCTCTCGCGCAGACGCTCCGGCGGCAGTGCGGCCAGTTTGGCGCGGAAATCCTGATACAGCGCCGACTGCGGATCGATGCCCGGGCGGAAGAAGATCGGCACGACGATGTCGAGCAGCGGCGGCGCAATCACTCCGGTGTCTTCGATCTGTTTGAACAGCGAGAAATAGTACTGGCGAGTCGGTTCCGGCTCGACGCCGACGTAGGTGTCCATCAGCACCAGACCGTTGATGCGCTGCGGTGCCGACAGCGCCAGACGCACGCCCCACATGCCGCCGACCGAGAGACCGACCAGCGTGACACGGTCGATGTCCAGATGATCGAGCAGCGCCAGTGCCTGGCGCGCTACGTCATCCAGCGACTGTGTGCACTCGGGCATCCGCCCGGACTTACCGTGGCCCCAGAGGTCCAGAGCAATCACCCGGTATTGCTGCGACAGGGCGGCGATCTGCGGCGCCCACATGGCCTGGTCCCACAGATAACTGCCGGCTAGTAGAACGGCAGGGCCGGTGCCTTGATCGATGTAGTGAAGGGGTTGTCCATCAACCGTAACGAAGGGCATTGACTGTCTCCTTTGTGAATTGCGATCCACCCAAAAAAGCACAGGCAGCCTGAGCCGGTCCGAAGCGACAGTCAACGCGCAATTCCGCGCACATTTCAATGACGCCTTCGCGGGCAAGCCTCGCTCCTACAGGTCGGTGGTGCATTCGTAACCACACAGACCTGTAGGAGCGAGGCTTGCCCGCGAAGGGGCCATGACAGGCGCTAGAGAATCAAAACCCCTCCAACTCCGCCATCAAGCCATTCAAGCGATCCACCTTCTCCTCAGTGATATCGCTCGCCGCCAATCCGTCGATGTATTCAGCCAACTCCGCCACCGTGCTGCACTCAAACATCGCCCGCAGCGGTACATCACGTTGCAGGGCTTTCTGCACCCGCGAAGCGATCTGCGTCGCCAGCAATGAATGCCCGCCCAGCTCGAAGAAGTTGTCGCGAATACCGACCTTCTCGACCTTCAGCACCTCGGCCCAGATATCCGCCAGCGTCTGCTCCAGTTCATTGCGCGGCGCTTGGTAGTCCTGGCTCTGCAACTGGCCGATTTCCAGCACCGGCAGTGCCTTGCGATCAAGCTTGCCGTTGGCATTCAGCGGCATCCGATCCAGCCATAGCCAATGCAGCGGCACCATGTATTCCGGCAGTTCGGCGCGCAGGCGTTGCTTGATGCGTTCCAGTCGCTCGGTTGGATTGATCAAAGCATCAGCCGCGACCAAATAGCCGACCAGGTGTTTGCCGTTCACACCTTCCTGTACACCGACCGCCGCTTCGCGCACTTCCGGTTGCTCATGCAGGCGCGCTTCGATTTCACCCAGCTCGATGCGGTAACCGCGGATCTTCACTTGATGGTCGATACGCCCGACGTATTCCAGCACACCGTCACTGCGCCGACGGGCCAGGTCGCCGGTGCGATACAGACGATCACCCGGTTCACCAAACGGATTCGGCACAAACACCTGCGCGGTGCGCAGCGGATCGCTCACATAACCGCGCCCTACCCCGGTGCCGGCGACACACAACTCCCCCACCGCACCCAGCGGCACCAGTTCCAAGGCACCATCAAGCAAGTACAAACGGTTGTTGTCGGTCGGCGTACCGATCGGCAGGTAACTGCCACGAGTCGACGCCATGTCGACACGGAAGAACGCCACGTCGTCCGAGCATTCCGCCGGACCATAAGCATTCACCAGACCGATCTCCGGGTAGCGCAGCAGCCATTGGTGCGCCAGCTCCGGCGGCATCGCTTCACCGGTCGGCAGCATCCAGCGCAAGCCATAGAGGCTCATGCGTTCCTGGGCGAGCATGCCTTGAATCAGCGATGGCACGCTCTCCAGCACGGTAATGCCCTGGGCCGACACATGCGCCAGCAACCCTTGCGGATCATGGGCGATGGTGTTCGGCACGATGTCCACTCGAGCGCCAAACAGCGGTGCGGCGAGGAACTGCCAGACCGAAATGTCGAAACTTTGCGAGGCGGTCTGGGCGATCACATCGGCATCGCCCAAGTTCAGGTAAGGCACCTTGCTCAACTGGTTGTTGAGCATGCCGCGCTGTTCGACCATCACGCCTTTCGGCAAACCGGTGGAGCCCGAGGTGTAGATTACGTAGGCGAGGTTGTCCGGGCCGCTGTAGATGCCCGGGTTGGCAACCGAAACATCGCTCGCCTGCACCTCTTCCCAGACCAACAGCGTGGGCCGGTTGGCGCAAGCGAACTCATCCAGCAGCGCCAACGCTTGCTCGCGGCAGGCTTGAGTGCAGACCAGCAACGGCGTGCGGCTCAGGTCGATGATCCGGCTCAGACGCTGACTCGGCAGCCCCGGGTCCAGCGGCAAATAACCCGCGCCAGCCTTGAAGCTGCCGATGATCATGCCCAACAGGTCGAGGTTACGTTCAGCCAGCAACGCCACCGGTTGATCCAGCCTTACGCCAGTCGCGATCAAGGCGTGACCGAGACGGTTACTGCGCGCATTCAGCTCAAGGTAACTGTGCTGTTGATCCAGGCAACTGGCGGCAATGCGCTGTGGATGCTCGGCAACCCGCGCTTCAAACAATGAGACGTAACTCTGTTCGAGCGGGTAATCGTGCTCACTCTGGTTGCAGCCGTGGATCAGGAAGTCCTGTTCCTCGGCGCCCAGCAACGGCAGATCGGCCATGTCGCCGTGGAAACCTTCGACCAGTGCCAGCAGCAACCGCTTGAACTCGCCGAGCATGCGCTCGACGGTCGACTCATCGAAATAACGCTGATCGTAAGACAGGTGCAAGCCCAGGTCATCGCCCGGATAGCAGACCGCCGTCAGCGGGAAGTTGGTGTGGGTGCGGCCCGAATCCGAGGTCGCGTTGAGGCTTTGCGCACGGTCCAGCACCGAGACTTCCACCGGGGCGTTTTCGAACACGAACAGGCTGTCGAACAACGGCTGGCCCTTGGGCAGCTGGCTGTTTTCCTGAATGCTCACCAGCGGCAGGTATTCGTACTCGCGCAGCTGCATGTTGCTGTCGAGCAAACCGCTCAACCATTGACGAACACTGCAACGCTGATCGTCCTCGGGCATTTTCACCCGCAGCGCGATGCTGTTGATGAACAGCCCGACCGTGCGCTGCATCTCTGGCATGTCCACCGGACGCCCGGCCACCGTGACGCCGAACAGCACGTCGCGATCACCGCTCAAACGGCGCAGCACCAGCGCCCACGCCGCTTGGGCAAAGGTGTTGATGGTCAGTTGATGCGCCTGCGCCAGTTCGCGCAGTTGCGCACCGTCACGGGCATCGAGCCGTGTGTAGCAGTCGCCGACGATCATCCCGCCGCTTTCGCCGGCATGTTCACGCAGGAACGGCCGGTCGCTCGGAATCGGCGTGGTCCGCTCGAAGCCCTGCAGGTTGGTTTTCCACCACTGCCGCGCCTCGGCCAGGCTTTGGCGTTGCAGCCAGCCGATGTAGTCGCGATAACGCGGCGGCACGGCCAGTTGCGCGTCCCGGCCTTCGCCCAGTGCGGTGTAGATTTCGAAGAAATCGTTCATCAGCAGCGAACGGCACCAGGCATCGATGAGGATGTGGTGGTTGCTCATCATGAACCAGTAGCGCGCCCCGCCGACCTTGATCAGGCGCAGGTGGAACGGTGCCTGATTGAGCAGATCGAACCCGGCCTCGCGCTCGCTTTTGAGCAGCGCCTGCAACTTCGGCTCTTGCTCGTCTTCGGCAATTGCAGTCCAGTCCAGGTATTCGATCGGCGTGCTGCCCGGCTTGTGGATAACTTGCAGCATGTCTTCGCCGACGTTCCAGCAGAACGACGCGCGCAGAGCTTCGTGACGGGCGATCACCGCTTGCCAGGCCTGGGCGAAACGCTGCGGATCGAGCTCGCTGTTGATGCGGTAGCGATCCTGCATGTAGTAGAGGCCGGTGCCCGGTTCCAGCAAGGTGTGCAGCAGCATGCCTTCCTGCATCGGCGTCAGCGGGTAGACGTCTTCGATGGCGGCGGCCGGGATTGGCAGCGCGTCGAGTTGCGGCTGGGTCAGTTTCGCTAACGGGAAGTCTGACGGCGTCAGGCCGCCCGCATCGTCGTGCAGGCAATGCTCGATCAGGCTCTGCAATTCGCCGACGTAAGCGTTTGCCAGCTCAGTGATGGTCTGCGGGTCGTGGCGTTCGGCGCTGAAGGTCCAACGCAGCACCAGTTCACCGCCATAGACCTGACTGTCGACGCTCAGCTCATTGGACAGCTGCGCGCGAGAATCATGGGCCGCACCGACCGCTTCATCGAGAGGACGGAACAAGGCGTCCGCGCCGAAGCTCTGGTCGAACTGACCGAGGTAGTTGAAGGTGATCGGCGCTACCGGCAAGGCAGCCATGGTCTGCCGGCTCGAGTCATCGGCGAGATAACGCAACACGCCATACCCCAGACCTTTGTGCGGCACCGCGCGCAGTTGCTCCTTGATCGCCTTGATCGAGGTGCCCTGCTCGTTTTTCGGCGTCAAGCGTAGCGGATAAGCGCTGGTGAACCAGCCGACGGTGCGGGTCAGGTCGATCTCGTCGAAAAGTGCTTCACGACCGTGGCCTTCGAGTTGAATCAGCGCCGATGCGTGACCGCTCCAACGGCACAGCACGCGGGCCAAAGCGGTCAGTAGCAAATCGTTGACCTGAGTGCGATAGGCGCTCGGTGCCTGTTGCAGCAGTTGGCGAGTGCGCTCGACATCGAGGCGCACGCTGACGGTTTGCGCATGACGATTCTGCCGGCCACCCTCAGGGCGATCACACGGCAATTCGGCGCTTTCACCGGCCAGTTGCGACTGCCACCAGCTCAGTTCTTCACGCAAGGATTCGCTGCCGGCATACGCCGCCAAGCGTGCGGTCCAGTCCTTGAAGGCACTGGTTTTCGCCGGCAGTTTTGCCGACTGCCCTGCGTCCAGTTGGCGATACACCGTTTGCAAATCGTCCAGCAACACCCGCCACGAAACCCCATCCACGACCAGGTGGTGAATGGCGATGAACAGCCGCTGTTGGCCCTCGGGACCATCGACCAGCAGCGCGCGCATCAGCGGCCCTTCCTCAAGGTCGAGGCTGCGCTGGGCATCGGCGAACAGTGCCGCGCATTGGTCCATGGACGAAACCTGCACTTGCCACAGCACCGGCGCGTTGGAAATCGCCTGGTGCTCGGCCTGCCATTGCCCTGCAATTTCAGAGAAGCGCAAACGCAAGGCGTCGTGCTGTTCGATCACTGCCAGCAGCGCTTGCTCCAGGCGATGAGGTTCCAATGCCACGGTCGGTTCCAGCAACAACGCCTGGTTCCAGTGTTGGCGCTGAGGGATGTCGGTGTCGAAGAACCAGTGCTGGATTGGCGTCAGACGCGATTCGCCGCTCAGCAAACCTTGTTCGGCGGTGACCTGCTCGGTACGGGTCGCCACGGCGGCCAGGGTCTGCACGGTCTGGTGCTGGAACAGATCGCGCGGGCTGAAGTGAATGCCCTGCTGCCGCGCACGGCTGACCACCTGAATCGACAGAATCGAGTCGCCGCCCAGTTCGAAGAAGTTGTCGTTGAGGCCGACCTGCAGGACGTTCAGCACTTCGCACCAGATGGCGGCCAGCGTCAGTTCAAGCTCGTTGCTCGGCGCCACGTACTGCTGACGGTTCAACTCCGGGTCCGGGGCCGGCAATGCGCGGCGGTCGAGTTTGCCGTTGGCGGTCAGCGGCATGCTGGCCAGCAGGATCAAATGCGTTGGCACCATGTAATCCGGCAGCTGGGACTTGAGGTGCGCCTTGAGCTCCTCACGCAGTGCAGCTTGTTGCGCTTCGTCTTGCTCGGCGACTTCAGTCACCAGATAGCCGACCAGTTGTTTGCCGCTCGGGGCATCCAGCGCCAGCACCACGGCTTCACGGATCGATTCATGCTCCAGCAGACGGGTTTCGATTTCGCCCAGTTCAATGCGGAAACCACGAATCTTCACTTGATGGTCGATACGTCCGAGGTACTCCACCAGACCGTCGGCGCGCTGGCGCACCAGATCGCCGGTGCGGTACAGACGCCCGCCATTCGCCGCAAAAGGATCGGCGACAAAACGTTCGGCCGTCATGCCCGGACGCTGGTGATAACCCTGCGCCAGACCGGCGCCGCCGACGTACAACTCGCCCGTCGCGCCTTGCGGCACCAGCGCCAGATCAGCGTCGAGGATGTAGGCCACGCGCGCGCCAATCACACTGCCGATCGGCACACTGCCGAGGCCTTCTTCAAGCTGCTCGGGCGCCAGACTGGCCAGCGGCATGACCACGGTTTCGGTCGGGCCGTAGGCGTTGAAAAACTGGCTCGGCTTGAACGCCGCGCGAATCCGCGTCAGGTGCTCGCCGGTCAGCGCTTCACCGCCGGTGATGCACATGCGCACCGGCAGGATTTCACCCCGGGTTGCCAGCCACTGCGCCAATTGGCTGCCGTAGCTCGGGGTGAAGCCGAGGATATTGATGTGGTGACGGCGAATCAGCCCGCAGATTTCTTCCGCGTCCCACTGTCCTTGAGCGCGCAGAACAACTTGAGCACCACTCAACAGCGGCACCAGCAAACGCTCGGTGGCCGCGTCGAAGTTGATGGAATAGAAGTGCAGTTCGCAATCGTCCGGGCGCATGCCGAAACGCTCGATTACCGCTTGGCAGTGCATGGCGATTTCGCCGTGGGACACCACCACGCCTTTTGGTTTACCGGTAGAGCCCGAGGTGTAAATCAGGTAAGCCTGATGCTGCGGCAGGCTGATAAACGGCAGCTCGGTGGCCGGGTAATGGACCAGTGCTGCTGCGTCCTCCTCCAGGCACCAACGAGCGACGGTTGCCGGCAGTTCGCCGAGCGCGTCGAACATCGCGGCATCGCTGAGCAGCAAACCGATGCCGCTGTCTTCGATCATGTAGTGCAAACGATCCAGCGGGTACTCCTGGTCCAACGGCACGTAGGCGCCGCCGGCCTTGAGGATCGCAAGCAGGCCGACGACCATTTCCAGCGAACGCTCAAGCGCCAGGCCCACCCGAACCTGCGGCCCGACGCCACGCTCGCGGAGCATCCAGGCCAGGCGATTGGCGCGGCTGTCGAGTTCGGCGTAGCTCAAGGTTTGCCCGGCGAAGGTGAGTGCTGGCGCGTCTTTACGCGCCAGCGCCTGCTCGCTGAACAGGTGATGAATGCACTGGTCGAGGCGATGTTCGCCCGGCTCGACGCCGAGGCTGTCCAGCAGGTGTTGCTGTTCGGTGGCTTCCAGCAGCGGCAATTCACTAAGGCGCTGTTGCGGATCGGCCAGCAGCGCTTCCAGCAGGTTGCGCCAATGCCCGGCCAGCCGCGCAATGCGTGGTTCATCGAACAGATCGGTGCTGTAGGTCAGGCAGCAACCCAGGCGATGGTCGAGGTCGGTGACCTCCAGGTTGAGGTCGAACTTGGTTGCGCGGGCATCGTTGGCCAGGTATTCGACGGTCATGCCGGCGAGTGTGCGGCTCTGCTGGAATTCCCAGCGCTGCACGTTGCACATCACCTGGAACAACGGGTTGTACGCCGCGCTGCGCGGTGGCTGCAAAGCCTCCACCAAGTGATCGAACGGCAGGTCCTGATGAGACTGGCCTTCGATCACGGTGTGGCGAACCTGCTCGAACAATTCGTCGACAGACATCTGCCCGTCGAGCTGACAACGCAGCACTTGGGTGTTGAGGAACGCACCGATCAGCCCTTCGCTTTCCGGACGAATCCGGTTGGCCACCGGCGCGCCGATGCGCAGGTCGGTCTGGCCACTGTAGCGGTAAAGCAGCACCGCCAGCGCAGCGGTCATGGTCATGAACAGGGTCAGGCCGTTTTGTGCATTGAAGGCACGAACGCGCGCGGCAAGCTCATCGCTCAGGTCAAAACGGAACAGTTCGCCCTGATGGCTTTGTACCGGTGGACGCGGACGGTCGGCGGGCAATTCCAGCAACGGATGTTCACGGCCCAGTTGCGCGGTCCAGTAATCGAGTTGGCGCTGACGTTCGCCGGACTCCAGCCACTGGCGCTGCCAGACGCTGTAATCCAGGTATTGCACCGGCAGCGGCTCCAGCGGCGATTCACGGTCATCGACAAAAGCCTCGTAAAGCGCGCTCAGTTCCCGGGCGAAGATGTCCATCGCCCAGCCTTCGGTGACGATGTGGTGCAGGGTCAGCACCAGGTAATGTTCGTGCTCGGCAGTCTTGACCATGCAGGCGCGCAGCAGGGGTCCGGTTTCCAAATCGAAGGGTTTATGCGCCTCGTCGTCGGCCAGTTGCTGGACGCATTGTTCGCGGCGATCAACGTCGAGCGCGGAGAAGTCTTTCCAGTCCATGCGCATGCCGGTGTCCGGGTGAACCCGTTGCCGGGCCACGCCATCGATGCTCGGGAACGTGGTGCGCAGGGTTTCATGACGCATGATCAGGGCTTGCAGCGCGGCCTCGAAGCGCCCGACATCGAGCACCCCGCGCAGCCGCGCCATGCCGCCAACGTTGTAGGCCGGGCTGTCCGGCTCCATCTGCCAGAGGAACCACATGCGCTGCTGGGAATAGGACAACGGCACCGGTTGGCTGCGGTCGACTTTCTCGATCGGCGGCTGCTGATTGGTTTTTCCGCTGGCCTGGATCCGTTGAACCTGTTCGGCAAACGCGCCCAGCTCACTGTTTTCGAACAGCGCGCGCAGCGGCAACTCGACGTCGCAGGCCTGACGAGTGCGGGAAATGATTTGCGTGGCCAGCAAGGAATGGCCGCCTAAGGCGAAGAAGTCGTCATGCAGACCGATGTGCGCGAGGCCTAATACTTCACGCCAGATGCCGGCGATTTGTTGTTCCAGCGCGGTAACCGGTTCAACGTACTCGCGCACTTGCCACTGAGGCTCCGGCAAGGCGCGGCGGTCGAGTTTGCCGCTTGGACTCAGGGGCATTTCGTCCAGACGCATGAGCTGCGCCGGGACCATATATTCCGGCAACTCAGCCGCCAGCGCGGTTTTCAGACGGGCAGTTTGAACATCAACATCTTCTGTGGAATCGGTTGCGGTGTAGTAACCGATCAACTGCCCGCCGGCCGCCGTTTCGCGCACCAGCACCACGGCTTGAGTGACGCCGTCCTGAGCCAGCAATCGTGCTTCGATTTCTTCCGGTTCAACGCGGAAGCCACGCAGTTTGACCTGCTGATCGAGACGGCCGAGGTATTCGATCACGCCGTCGGCAGTCCAGCGCGCGCGGTCACCGGTACGGTACAGACGCGCGCCCTGCTCACCCAATGGATCGACGACAAAACGTTCCGCTGTCAGGCCCGGACGGCCCAAATAGCCGCGCGCCAGACCGATGCCGCTGATGCACAGTTCACCCGGCACACCGGCCGGAACGGGATTGAGTGCCTCATCGAGCACGCGGCACAGCACATTGCCCAGCGGACGACCAATCGGCGAGCGTTCGCCATCGGCGGTTGTGCAGTGCCAATGAGTGACGTTGATCGCAGTTTCGGTCGGGCCGTAGCGGTTGTGCAATTGCACGGCCGGCAGGTGTTCCAGCACGCGGTTGCGCAGTTCGGCAGGCAAGGCTTCGCCGCCGGAAAATACGCGGCGCAGGCTGGTGCATTCGGTGGTCAGCGGTTCTTCGATGAACAACGAAAGCAGCGGCGGCACGAAGTGCAGCGTGGTCACGCCGAACTGCTGAACGAGTTGCGCGATACGATGCGGATCACGGTGTTCACCGGGGCCGGCGATCAGCAAGCGTGCACCGGTAATCAGCGGCCAGAAGCATTCCCACACCGACACATCAAAACTGATCGGCGCCTTTTGCATCAGCACGTCGGTGTCGTTCAAGCGATAGGTGTTCTGCATCCATTGCAGGCGTTCGGCGAGGGCTGCATGGGTATTGCCGACACCCTTCGGCTGGCCAGTGGAACCGGAGGTGTAAATCACGTACGCCAGGTTGTCGCCGTGCAAGTGCAGGCCCGGTGTATGGCTCGGCCAGCTCTCCAGATGCAAGGCGTCCATGGCGATCACGCTGACGCCATCGGTGGCCGGCAAGCGCTCAAGCAATTGGGTCTGGGTCAGCAGCAATTCGACGCCGCTGTCGCTGAGCATGTAGGCCAGGCGTTCAGCCGGGTAATCCGGGTCCAGCGGCACGTAGGCGCCACCGGCCTTGATGATCGCCAGCAGACCGATCAGCAACTGCGGCGAACGCTCGGCGGCAATGGCCACGCAGACATCCGGGCCGACGCCTTTGTCGCGCAGGTAATGGCCCAGGCGGTTGGCTTGGGTGTGCAGTTCGGCGAAGTCCAAGCTGCCACCGTCCCACATAAGAGCGGTGTGCTCCGGGGTCAGGCGAGCCTGTTCGTTGAGCAATTCCGGCAGCCATTGGCTGGCTGGTGTGCACGGTGCGGCGCTCCACGTTGCTTGCTGATCGTGCTCACTCGGGGTCAGCAGTGGAAGGTCGCCGATGGCGGTTTTCGGTTGATCGCAAATGGCTCGCAGCAGGTTGCCGAAGTGCTCGGCCAAGCGCTCGATGGTCGCCACGTCGAACAGTTCGCTGGCGTAGTCGAAAGACAGATTCAGGCGACCCTTTTGGTCTTCCTCGCTGTGCAGTTGCAGGTCGAACTTGGCTTCGCGGCTGTGCCAAGGCAGCTCTTCGGCGAGCAATCCAGGCAGGCGACGCAATGCGCTCAAGTCCCGTTGCTGGTGGTTGAACATGACCTGGAACAAACCTTGTTCGCGGGCTTGCGGGAAGGCTTCGAGCAATTGTTCGAACGGCAGGTCCTGATGCGCTTGTGCGTCCAATGCGGCCTGACGGGTTTGCGCCAGCAATTCCACGAATGGCCGCTGCGAATCCAGTTCGGCGCGCAGCACCTGGGTGTTGATGAAGAAGCCGATCAGCCCTTGGGTTTCCAGGCGCGGACGGTTGGCGTTCGGCACACCGATGCGGATGTCCCGTTGACCGCTGTAGCGGTGCAGCAGGTTCTGGAACGCGGCAAGCAACAGCATGAACGAAGTGGATTCATGGGCCTGGGCGGTCTGGCGAATCGCATCGCTCAGGGTCGCGCCCAACCGTACGGTGTGGCGCGCGGCGCGGTGAAGGTGTTGCGCCGAACGCGGATGATCAGTGGCCAGGCTCAGGGTCGGATGATCAACACCCAATTGCGCTTTCCAGTAAGCCAGCTGACGCTCGCCCTCCCCTTGCGCCAGCCATTGACGCTGCCAGCTGCCGTAATCGGCGTACTGCGTCGGCAATACCGGAAGCGTTGCCTTTTGTCCTTGGGACGCGGCGGCATACAGGCGCGAGAACTCGTCGATCAGCACGTTCAGCGACCAACCGTCGGCGATGATGTGATGCAGCGTCACCAACAGTTGATGGTCCTCATCATCGAGGCGCACCAAGGTCACCCACAGCAGCGGACCTTTCTGCAGATCGAATTGAGTACGGGCTTCGTCTTCTCGGATTTGCTGCGCACGGACTTCACGCTCGGCAACCGGCAGGTCGCTGATGTCGATGAGTTGCAGGTTGAATTCGCTCGCTGCATCGACCTGTTGCAGCGCCACACCGTCACGTTCGAAGAACCGCGTACGCAGGGATTCGTGACGCTCGATCAGCTGTTGGAAACAGGCGCGCAAGGCGTCTTCATCCAGCTCGCCGCGCAGGCGCAAGGCGCCGGGAATGTTGTAGGCGCTGCTCTGCGGGTCGAGTTGCCAGGTGATCCACAGACGGTTTTGCGCGAGCGATTGCGGCATGGCTTCAGTGCGCGACAGCCGGGTAATCGAGCCTTGGGCGAGTCCGCCGTCCTGCTGTTGCTGAGCGACTGCGGCGGCAAACGCGCCAAGGGTCGGCGCTTCAAACAGCAGGCGCAGGTTCAGCTCCAGACCGAGTGCCTCGCGCAGACGTGCGACCACCTGAGTGGCGGCAATGGAGTTGCCGCCCAGCAGGAAGAAGTGATCGTCGGCGCTGATCGGTTTGACCTGCAGTTGCTCGCACCAGATCTGGCCAATCAGGGTTTGCAGTTCGGAACCTGTTTCAGTCGCGGATTTACTGTCGATGCCTGCCGACGGGAACAGCGCATAGCTGTCGAGGCTGCCGTCTGCCAGACGATTGCGGCATGCCGAGCGTTGCAATTTGCCGCTGGAGGTCTTGGGCAACGCGCCCGGATTGAGCAGCACCACCACGCTTGGCGCTTCCTGATACGCCTCGGCCACGGCTTGGCGGATGGCGTTGATCAGGGCGTCGGGCGGGAGGATTTTCTGCACGCTGCGGCTGATTTCCGCTGCAATGCCGATGCCTTCCTGACCCTCGATGTTCATAGCAAAAGCGGCGACACGACCTTTGCGCACCACTTCCACTTCGCGCTCGATGGTTTGCTCGATGTCCTGTGGATAAAGGTTGTGGCCACGGACGATCAACATGTCTTTCAGGCGCCCGGTGATGAACAGTTCACCATGGCGCATAAAGCCCAGGTCACCGGTACGCAGCCAGGTACGGCCAGCATGCTGAACGAACGTCTTGGCGCTGGCCTCAGGGTTGCGCCAGTAGCCGTGGGCGATACTTGGCCCTGCGGCCCAGACTTCGCCGACCGCGTTGTCAGCCAATTCGTTGAGGGCTGTTGGATCGACAATCAGCACCGCGTGCTCCGGCTGACTGATGCCGCAACTCATGATCGTGCTGCCGTCCCCCGGCTCGGCACGATTTTGTGCCAGGGCTTGATCGTCCACACGCAGGTTGCCAATGCCCTGACCGCGAGGGCTGCCGGCCACGAACAGCGTCGCTTCGGCCAACCCGTAGGACGCCATGAAACTGTCTTGGGTGAAACCGCAGGCCGCGAACTGCTCGGCGAAGCGATCCAGGGTATCGAGGCGAATCGGTTCGGAACCGGAATACGCTACGCGCCAGCCGCTCAGGTCGAGGCGTTCCAGGGCCGACTCACTGACCCGTTCACTGCACAACCGATAGGCAAAGTCCGGCCCGCCGCTGATGGTGCCGCCGTACTCGCTGATCGCTTCCAGCCAGCGCAACGGCCGGCCGAGGAAATACGCCGGCGACATCAACACGCAGGGCACGCCGCTGAAAATCGGCTGCAACAGACCGCCGATCAGGCCCATGTCGTGGTACAGCGGCAACCAGCTGACGATCACGTCGTCAGGATTCAGATCGATGCCGAAGCCGTGGCGGATCAGCAGTTCATTGGCCACCAGGTTGCCGTGGCTGACTTGCACCCCTTTCGGCAACGCGGTGGAACCGGAGGTGTATTGCAGGAACGCGATGTGGTCGCCTGCAAGTTCCGGCGCCACCCAATGTTCGGCCAATGCACTGTCGAGCGTATCGACACACAGCAACGGCGGCGCGCCCTCTATGTGCTGCAACGCATCGCGCAGACTGGCGCTGGTCAGCAGCAGACGCGGTTCGGCATCGTTGATGATCGACAGCAGACGCTCCTGATGATGACGACGCGCCGACTCCGGCGGATAGGCCGGCACCGCGATCACACCGGCATACAGGCAGCCGAAGAACGCCGCGACGTAATCCGGTCCGCTGGGAAATAGCAGCACTGCGCGATCGCCAAACGCAGCCTCGGCCTGCAACGCGCCAGCAATGGTCCGCGCCCGCTGATCCAGTTCGCGGTAACTGAGCACCACAGCCTGATCCTGGGTTTCGGCGAGAAAACGCAAGGCCACCCGATCCGGCGTCAGGGCCGCTCGGCGCTGAAGGGCTTGGACCAGTGTGCTGGGGAGTTCGAACGCGTCGGTCATGAGGTTTCCTGCCTGAATTCGGCTTGCAAGTGGAATCGGTTTTCTGACGTCACGCCCCTTCGGGGCGTACAGGGCGCGGTCTTCGCCGACCGCGCGAGGCTTGGGAATGCTGTTTTGGCCGCAGCCGCTACCCGGAACCATTCACCAATGAGAACGGTTGACGTCTTTAAATAATTAGTCGGAAGGCCTGATCGCCAGCGGGGCTAAGGTGCGTCAGCGTGTCGCAGTTCTCACACTGCACCTTTGAGGAGCATTAGTTCTCTTTCTCATTTGACAATCATTATCATTAAGAATAATTTGTCGCTCGATGTGTTGGACGGCCCAGCCCCCGCTTGCCGTCCCACGAACCTATTGGCAGCAAGGTGATTTCCATGACGGAACAAGTGTCCACAAGCAGGTGCGATTCACCGCTACTTCAGGCATTCGTCGACAATCGACTGATCCTGGTCAAGATTGCAGCCCGCATTACCGGCTGCCGGTCGCGTGCTGAAGACGTGGTGCAGGATGCGTTCTTCCGGCTGCAATCCGCGCCGCAGATCACGTCTTCGTTCAAGGCTCAGCTCAGCTACCTGTTCCAGATCGTGCGCAACCTGGCGATCGATCACTACCGCAAACAGGCGCTGGAGCAGAAGTATTCGGGTCCTGAAGAGGAAGGCCTGAACGTTGTGATTCAGGGCGCTTCGCCGGAAACCTCGCACATCAACTTCTCGACCCTGGAAAACATTGCCGACGCGCTGACCGAGCTGCCCAGCCGCACCCGCTACGCCTTCGAGATGTACCGCCTGCACGGCGTGCCGCAAAAGGACATCGCCAAGGAGCTTGGCGTCTCGCCGACCCTGGTGAACTTCATGATTCGCGATGCGCTGGTGCACTGCCGCAAGGTGTCGGGCAGTCGTGTGGATACTTTTGCCCGTCGCTGATACTCAATCGCGCCTATAAAAAACGCAGCCCGAGGCTGCGTTTTTTTGTATCAAGCCAACGCACACCGATCAAAAAACCGCTCACGCCCCAACACCATCAACGCCGCGCGCTTGTGCGGGAAGTCGAACGCTTTCTCGCAGTGGAAACCCTGGCCCTGCATATGCCCGATCATCTTCGCGTTGTCGGCGCGAGGCTCGGCAACCACGCGCTGAGTGCGTGGATCGTCGAGAAACAGGTAATGCGTCAACGCCGATAACCAGCTCGCTACCTTGTGCGGACCACGGTGATTTTCCTCACCCACCAACATGTGAATTCCGCGGTCGTAATCGCCGGCGTCATAGAACGGCGCGATGCGATCTTCCTTGGCCCAATAGGCTTCAAAGTAGGCGAACGGCTGATCATCGAAACAACCGATCAGCGTCAAAGTGTGCGGATCGGCTTCGAGTTTGCTCAGGTACTCGTGATGCTGCTCGAGGCTGCCCTCCTCCTGCCAGAAACTCGCCACGCGCGGGCTGTTCTGCCAACGATTGAAACGTGCCAGGTCCAGGTCGATGTCCACCGTGCGCAGGGAAATCCAGGTACCCAGGCGCGCATCAAAACGCCGATAGACTTCACCACGCGGTTTCACCGGACGCAGCGGATGACGCTTGCCGCCACTGATGACCAGTTGCTGCGGATAACCCGATGTCTGTGACGCGCCCAGCCAAGGCTGAGGCAACTGCCAGAACAGCGTGCGCTCGCAACGATACTGGCCGACGATTTCGGTCGGAACCAGCAACCCGCTGAGCAATGCTTCGGTGGGGGCTTCATCGAGATGCCAGGTCAGGCGCTGGCTGGATGGGTCACGGGCAAACAGCCAATAACAGGCCGCCCAGACAGCCCGATTGTCGGCGTGGTCAAAGCGCTCTTCTACGTGCACTTGCAGCGCGGGCTCGCGAGTCAGGCGCAACTGAATCAGCGGCTTCCCCTCAAGGCTGAGGCACAGGCGGCTTTCGCTTTCATCAGCTACAAGACGGCTTCCTGTCGGCAAGGCCAGGGCAGTCAGGTCATTCAGAGTGGACATGGGTCGGGCTCACGTTAATCGTCGACAGTTCAACGAGGTGACGTGAGCCAGTGCAGGAAATTTAAGAGAAGTCGGTCAATACGCGACCTGCGGTGCGATCTCAGTTACCCGGGACCGGAACGATGGCAATCTTGTAAGGATCGAAAATCTTCAGCATCTGACCATTGTCCCGCAACCCTTGCAGCAACTTGCCGAACGCCTCGCCACTGATCGGTGCGGCCGGCCGGAGGATGGCGTAGTGGTGATAGACCTGATCGATACGCTGGGACACCAGCAGCTGATCGGCGACTTTCTCGTTGCGCAGCAGGTAATCGCTCAGATATGAACGCGTCACCAGGGCAACGTCGGCACGCCCGCGCAGCACCATCAGCAGGTTACTGTCATGGGAATACGTCAGCGTGGCGTTGTAGTTTTGCGCGAGGAACTTTGGATCGGCATTGAAGTTGGCGAATTCGTAGTGATAGCCGCTGAACAGCGCCAGACGCTTGCCGGCGAGGTCGGCAAAATAATTCTGCTGACGAACCGGCTGGCCATCGGGCTGGCGTTGTGCGACGAAGATCTCGGCGTCTTCCAGCCCCATGTCGACTGTGGTGTGCGGGATGTCCTTCCAGCCCCAGTCCGGGTTCTCGAAAATCGCCATGTCCACCCGGCTTTGCTTGAAGTCACCGAAACGCCGGGGAATGGAAGTGGGCACCAACACAAACTGATAGTCGGTCTGCAAGGCATTGAGCGCCTCGACCAGCTGCGGCAGCAAACCGGTGTCGGCACCGGATTCCGGGCGCACGGTATAAGGGGGGAAATGTGCGGCACCGACCCGCACCTGTTGTGCGGCCTGGGATGGAACCACGCATAACACCGCAAGCGTCGCCAGCAAAAGCCGCGAAGCCGTCCGAATTGGCGAAGACATCAAAACAATCCACTCCCCAAAAAAATACGCGTCAATGCATTCAAGCTAGGCGGTTTCGGCGACTTAGCCAGTTTCCTTCTGATTCAAAACAAACTTACTGCTTTTCTTCCAGCACGAGAATCAATGCCTCATCGGCCAATTGATCGAGGCTCATGCTGCCGCCGGCGCGAAACCAGGTGGTGGTCCAGGACAACGCACCCGTCAGAAAACGGCGGGTGATGAACACATCGCCGCGAATAAAACCGGCCTCCTTGGCCTCGCCCAGCACCTGAAGCCAGAGCGCTTCATAAATGTCGCGCAGCGCCAGCACCTGCGCCTGCCCGTCTGCGGACAGCGAGCGCCATTCATACACCAACACCGCCATGGCCTCGCCGCTGCCGCCCATGATCGATTGCAATTCACAGCGAATCAGCGCCAATACCCGCTCGCGCACACTGCCGGCTTCTGCCAGGGCTGCACGCATCAACGCGGTGTTGTAGCGAATGGTTTCTTCCATCACCGCCCGCAGGATCTCGTCCTTGCTTTTGAAGTGATGAAAAATGCTGCCTGACTGAATCCCCACGGCGCCGGCCAGATCGCGCACGGTGGTGCGTTCGTAACCTTTGTTGCGGAACAGGTGAGCCGCCACTTGCAGCAGTTTGCCGCGGGCGCTGTCCGGGTCGGTCAATTGGCCGCTGTCGACCAATTCGCGCATCACCCTCAGGGCTTTTTGCTCGTCCACCCGTTCTCTCCTACAGTCGATCAATCAAATACGCCGCTCACCGCTAAAACTGCGGGGTTGCGCGGGCAATTTAAGCTGGCCGGAGCGACCAAGCAAGCGCTCGGGCAGAAGATATTTCAGCCGTTTACAAACCAAGCGCTTGCTTGGTAGTCTCGATGTACTTCTGTCGGGGGTGGTTATGGAGTTGACTGTGCCAAAAACAATCCGCATCGGTTGCGCCAGCGCCTTCTGGGGCGACACCTCGACCGCCGCCGCGCAACTGGTGGAAGGTGGGCGTCTGGACTATCTGGTCTTCGATTATCTGGCCGAAATCACGATGTCGATCATGGCCGGCGCGCGGATGAAAGATCCCCAGGCCGGTTACGCCAGCGACTTCATCGAAGTCCTCAGCCCGCTGTTGGGGCAACTCGCCGAACAGAACATCCGCGTCATCAGCAACGCCGGCGGGGTCAACCCGCAAGCCTGTGCCGCCGCCCTGCAAGCGGCCTGCGACAAGGCCGGAGTAACGCTGAAAATCGCCGTGCTGCTGGGCGATGACCTGCAGCCGCAGCTCAAACAGCTGAGCAGCCGCGGTATCCATGAAATGTTCAGCGGCGCGCCCTTACCGCCGATGTGCGTCTCGACCAACGCCTACCTCGGCGCCCCGGGCATCGTCGAAGCCCTGCGTCTGGGCGCCGACATCGTCATCACCGGACGCGTGGTCGACAGCGCCGTGGTCAGCGCCGCGCTGGTGCATGAATTCGGCTGGTCCTGGCACGACTACGACAAACTCGCCCAGGCCGCATTGGCCGGGCACATCATCGAATGCGGCGCCCAGTGCACCGGCGGCAACTTCACCGATTGGCGCGAGGTACCCGACTACGAACACATCGGCTTCCCCATCGTCGAAGTCAGCGCCGACAGCCAGTTCATCGTCAGCAAACCCGAAGGCTCCGGCGGACTGGTCACCCCCCTGACGGTCGGCGAGCAGATGCTGTATGAAATCGGTAACCCGCAGGCGTATCTGCTGCCGGACGTGGTCTGCGATTTCACTGAAGTCAAACTCGTGCAACAAGGCAAAAATGCGGTTCGGGTGCACGGCGCAAAAGGCTTGCCGCCGACCGATCAGTACAAGGTCAGCGCGACGTACCCGGACGGTTTCCGCTGCACCGCCAGTTGCCTGATCGCAGGCATCGATGCAGTCGACAAGGCGCGTCGAGTCAGCGAAGCGATCATCAACAAGACGTCGGAAATCTTCAGCCAGCGCGGTTGGCCCCCCTACAGCGAAGTGAACATCGAACTGCTCGGCAGCGAGGCCACTTACGGCCCCCACGGTCAGCGCCAGGACAGCCGCGAAGTGGTGATCAAACTCGCGGTGCGCCATCCGGGTAAACAGGCGTTGATTGTGTTCTCCCGTGAGATCGCCCAAGCCGCCACCGGCATGGCGCCGGGACTGACCGGGATCGTCGGTGGACGGCCGACGGTGTATCCGCTGATCCGGCTGTTCTCGTTCCTTATCGACAAAACCGCCTGCACGCTGGAAATTGATCTAAAGGGCCAGCGCCACCCCTGCGCCCTGCCCGCCGTGGATGTGCTCGACACCGCCGACTTGCCCGTAGCGTGCGCCCCACCGAAATCCGCAGACCGGGCCGATGCCAGCGTGGCCCTGGTCAAACTCGCCGTGGCGCGCTCCGGTGACAAGGGCAATCACAGCAACATCGGCGTCATGGCCCGCAAGCCGGAGTACCTGCCGTGGATTGCCGAAGCCTTGACCCCGGAAGTGATCGTCGACTGGATGAGTCACGTCCTCGACCCGATCCATGGACGTGTCGAACGCTGGTACCTGCCGGGCACCCACAGCCTTAATTTTCTGCTGGAGAACGCCCTGGGAGGCGGTGGCGTGGCCAGCCTGCGGATCGATCCGCAAGGCAAGGCCTTCGCCCAGCAACTGCTGGAAATCCAGATACCGGTGCCTCAGCGCATCGCCGACCAGGTCAACTAGAGGACTGTCGCCATGGCTTACGATTCGATTTTCAAAGCCGATTTGTTTGCAGGCAAAAACATCATCGTCACCGGTGGCGGCAGCGGCATCGGCCGTTGCACCGCTCACGAACTGGCGGCCCTCGGTGCCCATGTGCTGCTGCTCGGGCGCAAGGCCGACAAGCTGAAAAACGTCGCGACCGAGATTGCCGAGGATGGCGGCAAGGCTGACTGGATGGTCTGCGATATTCGTGAGGAAGAAGCGGTCAAGCATGTGGTCAGCGAGTTGATCCGCAAGTACGGACCGATTCACGGTCTGGTCAATAATGCCGGCGGGCAGTACCCGTCGCCGCTGGCGTCGATCAATCAAAAAGGTTTCGATACGGTGTTGCGCACCAACCTGATGGGTGGCTTCCTGATGGCCCGGGAAGTGTTCAACCAGTCCATGAGCAAACACGGCGGCGCCATCGTCAACATGCTCGCCGACATGTGGGGCGGCATGCCCGGCATGGGCCACTCGGGTGCGGCGCGTTCGGGCATGGATAACCTGACCAAGACTGCCGCGTTCGAATGGGGTTATGCCGGGGTGCGGGTCAACGCCGTGGCGCCGGGCTGGATCGCGTCCAGTGGCATGGACACCTACGAAGGCGCGTTCAAAGCGGTGATCCCGACGCTGCGTGAGCACGTTCCACTGAAACGCATCGGTACCGAATCGGAAGTCAGCGCGGCAATCGTTTTCCTGCTCAGCCCGGCCGCGGCGTTTGTCAGTGGCAGCACCTTGCGCATCGACGGCGCTGCCAGCCTGGGCGGGCGCGCCTGGCCGATACACAAGGCGCAGATCAGCGAGTCGTTTAACGGTTTCCATCGCGCCTATTTGCCGGACGTCCTCAAGGATAAGGAATAAGCCATGCCGGTGATTCAGTCGCAAGTAGACCCCTTCAGCGAACAGTTCGCCCGCAATCGCGCGGCGATGCTGGCCGGCATCGAACAGGTCCGCCAGCTCGAACAGACCCTGCTGAACAAGGCGGCCGAAGCCAAACCCCGGTTCGACAAGCGCGGGCAATTGTTGCCCCGGGAACGCCTCAATCTGCTGCTGGACCCAGGCGCCCCGTTCCTCGAACTGGCGAGCCTGGCCGGCTACAAACTGCACGACGACAAAGACGGCAGTTCGGCTGGCGGCGGATTGATCGCCGGGATCGGTTACGTGTCCGGCGTGCGCGTGCTGGTGGTGGCGAACAACAGTGCGATCAAGGGCGGGACCATTTCCCCCAGCGGTTTGAAAAAATCCCTGCGCCTGCAACAGATCGCCATGGAGAACAAACTGCCGGTCATTACCCTGGCCGAAAGCGGTGGCGCCAACCTCAATTACGCGGCGGAGATTTTCGTCGAAGGCGCCCGCAGTTTTGCCAATCAGGCGCGGATGTCGGCCATGGGCCTGCCGCAAATCACCGTGGTCCATGGCTCGGCCACGGCGGGCGGCGCCTATCAGCCGGGGCTGTCGGATTACGTGGTGGTGGTGCGTGGCAAGGCCAAGCTGTTTCTGGCCGGTCCGCCGCTGCTCAAGGCTGCCACCGGCGAAGTCGCCACCGATGAAGCACTGGGCGGCGCCGAGATGCATGCGCAAATCGCCGGCACCGCTGAATACCTGGCCGAGAACGATGCCGATGGCGTGCGCCAGGTCCGCGAGATTGTCAGCCTGTTGCCGTGGAATGATCAGTTGCCGTGGTTACCCGAACGTCGGTGGGAAGAACCGCTCTACCCCATCGACGAGTTGCTCGGGCTGATTCCTGACGACGTGAAAAAGCCCTATGACGTACGCGAAATCATCGCGCGGATTGCCGACGGCTCGAACTTCCTCGAATTCAAGGGCGAGTTCGATCAGCAAACCGTCTGCGGCCATTTGCAGATTCAAGGCCGCGCCTGCGGGTTCATCGGTAACAACGGCCCCATCACGCCCAAGGGTGCGAGCAAGGCGGCGCAGTTCATTCAGCTCTGCGACCAGAGCAAGACCCCGCTGCTGTTCTTCCACAACACCACCGGGTTCATGGTCGGCACCGAGTCGGAGCAGCAAGGCGTGATCAAACACGGCGCGAAAATGATTCAAGCGGTGGCCAATGCCCGCGTGCCTAAACTGACCATCGTCGTCGGTGGCTCCTACGGCGCCGGCAACTACGCGATGTGCGGCCGCGGCCTCGACCCACGCTTCATTTTCGCCTGGCCCAACAGCCGCACGGCGGTGATGGGCGGCGCCCAGGCCGGCAAAGTGCTGCGGATCGTCACCGAGGCCAAACAGGCCAAGGACGGTCTGGTGCCCGACCCGAAAATGCTCGACATGCTGGAACAGGTCACCGCGCAGAAACTCGACAGCCAGTCCACCGCGCTCTATGGCAGTGCCAGCTTGTGGGACGACGGGTTGATCGATCCTCGCGATACCCGGACCTTGCTCGGGTACTTGCTGGATATCTGTCATGAGGCTGAAGTGCGGCCGCTGCAATCCAACAGTTTTGGTGTAGCCCGCTTCTAAGGACGATAAGGAGAACAATAAAAATGATCTTCACCCAGGAACACGAAGCACTGCGCCGCACCGTCCGCCAATTCGTCGATCACGAGATCAATCCTCACGTCGAGGAATGGGAAAAGGCCGGACGCTTTCCGATCCACGAGATCTTCCGCAAGGCCGGCGACCTCGGCCTGCTGGGGATATCCAAACCGGAAAAGTTTGGCGGCATGGGGCTCGATTACAGCTATTCGATCGTCGCGGCTGAAGAGTTCGGCACCATCCACTGCGGCGGCATTCCGATGTCCATCGGCGTGCAGACCGACATGTGCACCCCGGCGCTGGCGCGTTTCGGCTCTGATGAGCTGCGCGAAGAATTCCTGCGGCCGGCGATCACTGGCGAGCAGGTCGGCTGCATCGGTGTTTCCGAAGTCGGCGCCGGCTCCGACGTGGCCGGTTTGAAAACCACCGCCCGCAAGGACGGCGACGACTACGTTATCAACGGCAGCAAGATGTGGATCACCAACTCGCCGAGCGCCGATTTCATCTGTCTGTTGGCCAACACCTCGGACGACAAACCGCACATCAACAAGTCGCTGATCATGGTGCCGATGAACACGCCGGGCATCAGCCTCAGCTCGCACCTGGACAAGCTCGGCATGCGCAGTTCGGAAACCGCCCAGGTGTTTTTCGACAACGTGCGCGTGCCGCAACGCAACCGCATCGGCCATGAGGGCGCGGGCTTCATGATGCAAATGCTGCAGTTCCAGGAGGAACGGCTGTTCGGCGCGGCGAACATGATCAAAGGCCTGGAGTACTGCGTCGACAGCACCATCGAGTACTGCAAGGAGCGCAAAACCTTCGGCAGTGCGCTGATCGACAATCAGGTCATCCACTTCCGCCTGGCCGAACTGCAAACCGAAATCGAATGCCTGCGGGCGTTGGTCTATCAAGCCACCGAGCAGTACATCAAAGGCCAGGACGTCACCCGTCTGGCGTCGATGGCCAAACTCAAGGCCGGGCGTCTAGGCCGCGAAGTCAGCGACAGCTGCCTGCAATACTGGGGCGGCATGGGTTTCATGTGGGACAACCCGGTGGCCCGCGCTTACCGTGACGTGCGGCTGGTGTCGATCGGCGGCGGTGCCGACGAAATCATGCTGGGGATCATCTGCAAACTCATGGGCATCCTGCCGGGGAAAAAGAAATGAGCACCTTGCCGGTTTGCCAGACCTTGCTGCTCGAACCGCATAACGGTGTCCTGCACATCACCCTCAACCGCCCCGAAAGCCGCAACGCCATGAGCTTGCAGATGGTCGCCGAACTGCGTGCGGTGCTGGCGGCGGTGCATGACGACCGAGCCATTCGCGCGCTGGTGATCGGCGGTGCGGGCGGACATTTTTGCGCCGGTGGCGACATCAAGGACATGGCCAACGCACGCGCTCAAGGCCCGAGCGCCTATCGCGACTTGAATCGCGCGTTCGGTGCGCTGCTGCAAGAGGTGCAACACGCGCCGCAAGTGGTGATCACGGTGCTGCAAGGCGCGGTGCTCGGCGGTGGTTTGGGTCTGGCTTGCGTCAGCGACGTCGCCTTGGCCGATCACCAGGCGCAATTCGGTCTGCCGGAAACCAGCCTCGGCCTGCTACCCGCGCAAATCGCGCCGTTCGTGGTCCAGCGCATCGGCCTGACTCAGACTCGCCGACTGGCGCTGACCGCGGCACGTTTCGATGGCACGCACGCACGGCGCATGGGATTGGTGCATTTTGTCGAGCATGACGCGCAAGCGTTGGCCGAGCGTCTCGATGAAATTCTGGCCCACGTGTTGTGCTGCGCACCGGAGGCCAATGCGACGACCAAAAAGCTGTTGCTGGCGAGTGCCGGACAGCCATCGAATGCGTTGCTGGATGAAGCGGCCGATTGGTTCAGCGAGGCGGTGACCGGGGCTGAAGGGGTCGAGGGGACCATGGCTTTTGTGCAAAAACGTAAACCGGGCTGGGCGCCTTAGAAGCTTCGCGGGCAAGCCTCGCTCCTACAGTCGCTGATACCTGTAGGAGCGAGGCTTGCCCGCGAATAGGTCCTTACATACACCGCAAAAACCAAGGGAATATCCCATGCCCGGACTCAGCAAAATCCTGATCGCCAACCGCGGTGAAATCGCCTGCCGCATCCAGCGCACCGCCCAGGCCCTGGGCTATCGCACGGTCGCAATCTTCAGCGATGCCGACGCCGATGCGCTGCATGTGCAGATGGCCGACGAAGCCGTGAACGTCGGCCCGGCCCCGGTGCAACAGTCCTATCTGAATATCCCGGCAATCCTCGACGCCGCCCGGCGCACGAGCGCTGACGCGATCCATCCGGGCTACGGTTTCCTCTCGGAAAACGCCGGTTTCGCCCGCGCCTGCCAGGATGCCGGCATCACCTTCATTGGCCCCAGCCCCGAAGCCATCGAACTGATGGGCAGCAAACGCCTGTCGAAACTCGCCATGCTCGATGCCGGTGTGCCGTGCATCAAGGGTTATCAGGGCGAAAAACAGGACGACGCAACCCTGAGCCGCGAAGCCGCACGCATCGGCTATCCGCTGATGATCAAGGCCAGTGCCGGCGGTGGCGGGCGGGGCATGCGCCTGGTGCACGAGGCCAATGATTTGCTCGAACAACTGCGCACCGCCCGCTCCGAAGCGCTGCACGGGTTTGGCAGCGGCGAACTGATTCTCGAGCAAGCGCTGATCGGCCCGCGTCACGTCGAAGTTCAACTGTTCGGCGACCAGCACGGCAATCTGATCTACCTTGGCGAGCGCGACTGCTCGATCCAGCGTCGCCATCAAAAAGTCATCGAAGAAGCGCCCTGCCCGGTGATGACCGCCGAGTTGCGTCAGGCCATGGGCGAAGCGGCGCTCAAGGCTGGCCGCGCAGTGAATTACGTCGGCGCTGGCACCGTCGAGTTCCTGCTGGATGCACGCGGGCAGTTTTACTTTCTGGAGATGAACACCCGACTCCAGGTGGAACACCCGGTGACCGAATTGATCACCGGCCTCGATCTGGTGGCCTGGCAGTTGCACGTCGCCGAAGGACTGCCTCTGCCGTTGCGCCAGGAGCAAGTGCAGCTCAACGGTCATGCCATGGAAGTCCGTTTGTACGCCGAAGATCCGGCACACGGTTTTCTTCCACAAACCGGCCGCATCACTGCCTGGGAGCCTGCGTTGCAGGGCGGTGTGCGGATCGATCATGGCCTGATCGAAGGCCAGACCGTCAGCCCGTTTTATGACCCGATGCTGGGCAAGATCATCGCCCACGGCGCCACCCGCGAAGAAGCCCGGCGCCAGTTGCTGCGGGCGGTGCAGGACAGCGTACTGCTCGGCGTGCAAAGCAATCAGCGCTTGCTCGCCAGCCTGCTCGAACACCCACAGTTCATCAGTGGCGAGTTCAGCACCGGGTTCATCCCGGCACACTTTGCCGAGCATCCCTGCCTGCATGCGCATGTGCCGAGCGCCGCAGAACTGGCCATCGCTGCTGCGCTGTTCTATCAGGCCTCAGCGCAGGTTCATCACGCGCCACTGGCCGGTTGGCGCAACAACGCGAGCGTGCCATTGCACTATCGAATCGGCCTTGAGGATCAGGATTGGCCGGTGGAATTGAACGCTGTGCCGGGTGAGCCGTATCGGATTCAAGTCGGCACAACGCCCTTTGAATTGAAGGTCATTCAGTGCGACGGACGCTGGGCCAGCCTGGAAATCAACGGCATCCGGCGACGTCATGCCTACCGTCTCGAGGCCGGGCAACTCTGGCTGTTCACCCGTCCCGGCAGTGTGCGGCTGGCGGACCGGACGCAGGCGTTGGTCGGCAGCCAGGCCAGCGTCAGCACCGGCACCCTCAAGGCTCCGATGGACGGGGCGATCGTCGACGTGCTGGTGACTGAGGGCAGCCCGGTCAGTAAAGGCCAGTTGCTGGTCGTGCTGGAGGCCATGAAAATGGAGCATCCGCTAAAATCAGGTATCGATGGCGTGCTCAAACGCTTGCAGGTCAGGGTCGGTGATCAGGTAAAAAATCGTCAGATTTTGTTGGAGGTCGAATAAGCCGCTAGGCGGAACCGCCGGGTTTGGCTACGCTCAAGCCCTATCAGGACGCGGATACCAGGAACCCTGCGATGCCTCATTGGCTGGTCATTGATCTAGAAGCCACCACCGATGAGGGTGGTTGGCCAGTAACGGAAATGGAAATCATCGAAATCGGCGCCACCCTGGTGGACCGCAAGGGGCGTGAACTGGATGCTTTCCAGTGTTTCGTCCAGCCGCTGCGTCGGCCCTTGTTGACGCCGTTTTGCCGGCAATTGACCCGCATCACCCAGGCCAACATTGACTCCGCGCAGCCTCTGAGTGAGGTCTGGGCGTCGTTCGAGCAGTGGCTCGGCCAGCATCACTCGCACCTCGAAGGCTGGGCCAGCTGGGGCGATTACGATCGCAAACAGTTGGTTCAGGAGTGGGAGCGCCTGCAACTCGACAGTGCCCTGAGCCGGGTGCCGCACATGAACCTCAAACAGCGCTTTGCCAAGGCTCGCCGGCTGGAACGCCCGCTGGGGCTCAACGCCGCGCTGCAACTGGCGGGCATGCAGTTCAGCGGCCAACAACATCGGGCGCTGGAAGATGCGCGCAATACCGCACGATTATTGCCACTGGTTCTTCCGTCTTAGAGAGGTGACGCCGGCATGGGCCTTGTGCATACTGGCCGGCCCTTTTTAGCCCTTTTCGAGGAATCGCCCATGTTTAAAGTCAACGAGTACTTCGACGGCACCGTCAAGTCGATCGCCTTTGGCACCGCTGAAGGTCCTGCGACCATCGGCGTCATGGCACCGGGCGAATACGAATTCGGCACCAGCCAGCGTGAAATCATGCACGTGGTGTCCGGCGCCCTGACCGTCAAACTGCCGGACAGCAGCGACTGGGAAACCTTCGCCGCCGGCAGCCAGTTCAACGTACCCGCCAACAGCAAGTTCCAGCTGAAAGTGGCCGTCGACACCGCTTACCTGTGCGAATACCGCGGCTAAACCCCTGGGTTTCACAGCGACAAAAAAAATGCCCGCGTCCTTGGACTCGGGCATTTTTTGTTCAAGGGCAGTTATTCAAATTGTCTTATTCCAGAACCGTCACCGGCATACCGACTTCAAGTTGGCCATTGCTGTCGTTGACCAGGTTCTGTCCGAACATCGCGCCGTCTTCCTGAGCGCGGTATTTCTGCAGGGTCGCCAGAGGTTCGCGATCTTCACTGCGCTCACCGGTTTGCGGGTCGATGGTGGTCAGAATGCAACGTGAACACGACTTGACCACGCGGAACTCGACATCGCCAATGCGGATACGCTTCCAGCCATCTTCGGCATACGCCTCGCTGCCCTCGATCACCAGATTCGGCCGAAAGCGCAGCATTTCCAGCGGGCGGCCGACTTTTTGCGACAAGTCTTCCAGTGAGGCCTGGCCGATCAGCAACAACGGAAAGCCATCAGCGAAGGCCACCTGATCGTCATCCTTGCCATAGCCGGCCTGGGTGGTCCGTGCTCGCTCAAGAGGGACTTGCACCAGGCGAGTCGGTTTGCCAATGAATTCGCTGACCCAGGCACCCGACTCATCTCCGGCATCCGGCACACGCAACGTATCGCGCCAGATGGTCACGCCACGCAGTTCCGCGTCGCTGGCAGGCAAGGCGATATCGATCGGTGAGCGGCCCGGCGCACTGAGGGTCAAGCCACCGTCGGCATTCCACAACGCCGACAGCTGACTCATCTGCGCCACCGCACGTTGGGTCAGAAACCGCCCGCTGGCCTCGTCCACCAGCATCCAGCGTCGATCACCGTCCAGGCCCAGCTTGTCGAGGCTGACCTGCTGCAGGGTCTCGCCCTTGCCGGATTTCAACGGATAACGATACAGCGCGCTCAGACGCAACATGGCCAGCTCCCTGGTGGGCAAAAACGCCACCCTATACGAGCTTGATCGCCGAATCAAAGGCTGACTTCAGGCCAGCCTCTTGCACAGTTATCAGGCAGGCACTTCATCGAGCATCAAGCGCTGGCGCACCACATCGATGAGTTTGTCCGGCTGGAATTTGGAGAGGAAGTTGTCGCAGCCGACCTTCTTGACCATCGAGTCGTTGAAGCTGCCGGACAACGAGGTATGCAGAACCACGTAGAGGCCTCGCAGACGCGGGTCGTTGCGGATTTCCGTGGTCAGGCGATAGCCGTCCATTTCCGGCATTTCTGCGTCGGTGAAGACCATCAGCAGTTTGTCGGTCATGTTCACACCGGTATCGGCCCAGGCCTTGAGCATGTTCAGTGCCTTCAAGCCATCGCTGGCGATGTGCATCTTCACGCCCAACTGACCCAGGGTGTCACGCAATTGCGACAGCGCCACGTTCGAGTCGTCCACCAGCAGCACTTCACGGCCACGGGCACGTTCCAGAACCGGATCTTCGAGTTTGTCGCGCGATACCTTGGCGTTGTACGGGACGATTTCCGCCAGGACTTTTTCGACGTCGATGATTTCCACCAACTGGTCGTCGACCTTGCTGATAGCGGTCAAGTAATGCTGACGACCGGCGCTGGCCGGCGGCGGCAGAATGGCTTCCCAGTTCATGTTGACGATACGGTCCACACCACCGACCAGGAACGCCTGTACTGAACGGTTGTACTCGGTAACGATGATCGTACTGGTCGGGCTTGGCACCAGCGGACGCATGCCGATGGCCTGGGACAGGTCGATCACCGGCAGGGTCTGGCCACGCAGATTAACCACACCGCAGACAAATGGATGACGCTGGGGCATCAGGGTCAGCTTCGGCAGTTGCAGCACTTCCTGCACTTTGAACACGTTGATCGCGAACAATTGCCGTCCGGCCAGCCGGAACATGAGAATTTCCAGGCGATTCTCACCCACCAGTTGCGTGCGTTGGTCTACCGTGTCGAGAATGCCGGCCATCAATGACTCCTGGGCTTGTTCTGATGAATTCACTAAAGGGGGTTATCGGCTGTTTTCGCCGGACCTTGACCCTCCTGTAAAATGCCACGACCAAACATTGATGTCACATTAACATCATGCTTTACTGGCCAGGCAATTTCATCTGCCCCATTACCTGCCGCGAGACCTCGTTTCGTTCGGTTGGTTCCCCCGTGTAAGGGATTCCCCTAGTAGCAATCAGGTCCAACCTGATATTCGCAATATCCAATAGCCATTAATGTGACGCCATTCTCATTGCATGAACGGAGTCAGGCTTTTGTGTGCGATCGCAGGTAAGTGGCCATCCACCCTATCGAGCTCCCCAGCCTGCAGCCAGACAGGCCGGCGCGCGATCTCACGACGGCATGGCAATGCGGGGACTCTGATCGTCCCCGTCGACACACACGACATTCCCGCATTTGACATGACGTTGTGGAGATAAACATGCCGAACGATCGTAAAGAATGGGCTCACCGGCTCCCGCAGTTTCTCGTCGAAGCTGAGACACTCCTGGTTAAAACCGAGGAATGCCTGAGTCATTTGCAACTGATCAGCAATGACAAAGATGCCATCGACTGCATGCTGAGCACCCTGCTCAAACTGGCCAACAAGGCTGATGCCCTCGCTCTGGCAGCCGTTTCGGAGTTCTCGTTGCACATCCATGGTTTGCTGAGCCATGCCCAGAATCACATGGATTTACACGACCAGGCCCTGAGTGCGCTCAAAGACTGCCTGACGTTGATCGCCTGGCAACTCGAGCTTATCGATCAGAAGACCGGCCAACTCAGCCTTGATGACAGCGAACAGACATCCCTGATCGAAGCCTTCGCCTTTCAGGTCGGACACAGTCAGTTTCAGCCCCCCGCTAATTCCAAGCCGTTCACACTCGTTTCCTTTGCAGGTCGGCAAGCCTGAACTATCGGGCGCCTATGCTGTGCTGCGAATATTTATTGCCATGATTGCCTCTCTAACTTTAGCGGGCGCATGTCGCAATTGAATATCCCATACCTGCTTACGACAACTCGAAACAAATAAACCCTTCTTGCCAGCCAACTTTTTCCATTATGGAACTGCTGTCCATAAACGCTTATTTCCTGACTCGGCAGACCTATATACCAAACGCGACCAACGGTATCTTAAGTGGTATTATGCCGCCCATTAGTTGACGTCAATTAATGGCAGAGTGACTCCAGACAGAGACCCGTCATCCACGATGCCCGGTCTTCCCGCAGCGAACATCCATTGGCTCCATCCGCTATGTACGCCAGCCTCAAGTCGATCACCCTCAAGCCACCCTCCCGAAAAAACGCGCGCCTGGTCACGCTTGTGTTGTGTACCTGCTCGGCGCTTGGCTGTCTGCTGATTTATAACCTGTCAACGCCGCTGCCGCTGAGTCTGCTGGCACTCAATATTGCGGCATTGACCTGCGTCTGGGTGCAGTACTGTCTTTCGCGCAAGTCGATAAAGTTTGAACCCCAGGAGTTGGCTGACCGGTTGTTGGAGGTTCAGGAAAACGAACGACGCCGGCTCAGTCGGGAACTGCATGACGATATCGGCCAATTGCTGACCGCGGCAAAACTTCAAAGCGACTGGCTCAAACGCCGAATGCCAGAAGAACTTCAGGGCCAGTGTTCGGTGCTCTGCGATACGCTGGAAGAAACCCTGGCCAAAGTGCGAGATGTATCGGCCATTCTCAATCCGAGGCAGCTGACCAGTCTCGGGTTGGAAGCCAGCCTGCGGGCGCATTTACTCAAGACGCTGGCCAACACGCCGGTGCACTGGAGCCTGGAATGCCATCAGCGTTTGGCCGGTATACCGGAAGAAATGACGCTGGCCGCCTTTCGAATCACCCAGGAAGCGGTGACCAATATATTGCGTCATGCCGAAGCGAAAAACCTGTTGGTCCGCCTGCAACGACAGCCTCAGGGCCTGACACTGTTGATCAGTGACGATGGCCTGGGATTCGCGCCAGCGACCGATCCGGGTCGTGAGGGGCAACGTGGAATGGCAGGGATGTCGGAACGGATCAATCAGCTGGGCGGCACACTGAGCGTGACCAGCGAGCCGGGCAAAGGCACTCAAATCGAAGCACTCTTCCCCTGGGCGCCGCGTGCGCTCGAACGGGCCAGTACGAATAAGGTTATGCGTTGACTTGTAACTTACTTCTGGTGGATGACCACTCGCTTATCAGGGCAGGCGTGCGCGCTCTGGTGCTGGATATTCCCGGCTACGCGGTAATCGGTGAGGCCAATGACGGCTCGCAGTTGCTCGAGATGGTCGAGCAGCTGTCCCCGGACATCGTCCTGCTGGATATTTCCATGAAGGAAACCAGTGGCCTTGACGCCTTGCAGCGACTCAAGCGAGTACGCCCGCAGAGCAAAGTGCTGATCCTGTCGATGCACACGGATCCAGCACTGATCATGCAGGCACTGGAATCCGGCGCACATGGCTACCTGCTCAAGGACACCACGGCTACCGAGCTCGAACATGCCCTGGATGCCTTACGCAACAACGAGCGCTACCTGAGCCCGGCCATCGCCCACACGGTCATCAACCAGGCGCTGACCCGAACACAGAAAAACCAGCCGGAACCTGCAGACTCGCACAACCTGACAGCGCGTCAGCTGGAAATCCTTCGGCTGATCGTTCGCGGAAAATCCACCCGGGAAATTGCCAATGGCCTGGGCCTCAGCATCAAGACCGTTGAAACCCACCGCTCGCAGATCATGAAGCGCTTGCAGATCTACGATGTGGCGGGCCTGGTGCTGTTCGCCGTTCGCGAGCAGATCATCAGTCTGGACGATTGATCAATTGCGATGACCCCAGCAGCGGCGAGTTTTCAGGTAAATGCACGCGCAGTGCCGCTGGGCGTGTCGAGAAACGCAAGTTGTCACCTTCCAGAGGTTCGCCATCGAGGTTGATGTAGAGGCCTTCCGAGACCTTGATTTCGACCCATGGCAACCGGACTCGCACAAACATGTTGTCGATGCCGAAGCCATCGGCGAGCAGGGTTTTCAAGGTGCCGACGACTTCCTGCGGCGCAGGCAGAATACTGATGTCCAGCAGACCGTCGTCAGCCAGCGCTTCTGGACACAACACATGTCCACCGCCGGCCTGCCGGCCATTGCCGATGCCCAATGCCAACAGGTCGCCACTCCACTGGAAATCAGGCCCCTGCAACTCGCCATAGGCTGCATGCAACTCACTGAAGCGCGATAAACCGGTGAACAGGTAAGCCGCACCCCCGAGGACTTTTTTCAAGTCCTCCGAGGTGTTTGCCGTGACCTGACTGCCAAAACCGCCCGTGGCCATATTCAGGAACACCTGCCCGCCGACCTCCCCCAGATCAATGGCGCTCGGCGCAACATCGAGAAGTTCCAGCGCCTGCGCGGGCTCCAGAGGCACGCCGGCGGCACGCGCAAAATCATTGGCGGTCCCCAACGGCATCATCACCAGACTGGCCGGCGTCGAATGCGCCGCCATGGCTTCGGCAATATCGCGCAAGGTCCCGTCACCGCCACCGGCGATGATCTGCAGGTAGCCTGCCGCCAGCGCTTCATCCACCAGCCGCTGTGCGTCGCCCGCCTCCCAGGTCACTCGAACGGCCAGCTCCCAACCCTGTTTGCGCTTGTCCGCAACAGCAGAACGAACCGCTTCGTTGAGCGCTTGCTTGCCGTGCAGAATCAACAGCGCCTTGCGTTCGCTCATTAGTTGTCACTCCCATGATTGAATTCCGTATGGGAGATGTTGACCTCACCTCACCCCATAAAAGTCGCAAGAATTTGAATTATTTGAAGTCGAGCGGTATGGCGTCCTACAAGGCGGGACTTTTCTTACAAGATGTAAGGAATCGGCTCAATTGACCGGCCCATGCGATTGGTACACCTTGGCGCCTGCAGTTATCTAACATCAGCAGGAACTACACAGGGACGTGCCATGCAAAGCCAAGAGATCAGGACACCGGTCATTCCGGTCGTACCGTTCGCAGAAAAACGCGCCAAACATCAAGCTGAATTCAAAAACAGCGCAAAGCCCACTGGAGAAGCTGCTTTGGAATCTCGCGTCGTTGAATTGGAGACACACCTCAAATACATCCGACGAGACATGGATGACGTCCGTAGTAACGTCAAATCCATAAAACACAGGCTTGCCTATTCGGCTATCGGAACAGCCGTGGTCATCGGGGTTCTGGCCTGGATCGCCAATAGCCGTTTCGACCAGGTCGTGACACTCCTGGCTCACCAAGGGTAAGCCATGAACGCAAAACCCGGTTCGATCAACCGGGTTTGCGCAGTAAGCCAGCGGCTGGAGTCAGCTCAGGACTTCGCTCAGCGGGATAAAGCTCACGCAGTCACCTTCGATCAGCGTGCGATCCTCCAGCACCTCAACCAGGCCATCCGCCCAGGCAGCGCTACGCAGCACACCCGAACTCTGATTCCTGTAGATAATTGCCCGGCCATTCTCCAGACGTCCGCGCAAGTACTCGCGCCGATTGCCTGCTTTTGGCCATGCAAATCCTGCAGGCACCTGAAACTTCAGGGGCTCAACCTCTTTTACACCCTGTCGGCGCAAGAGATAGGGCCGCGCCAACAAAGCAAAGGTCACCAGCGTTGAAGCCGGATTGCCGGGCAAACCAATCACAGGCACGCCGCGAAAATGCCCGAACGTCAGCGGTTTTCCGGGTTTGATGGCGAGTTTCCACAACGTCAACTCGCCCTCTTCACGCAAGGCAATGCCCAGAAAGTCAGCTTCTCCGACCGAGACACCACCGGTGGAAAGGATCAGATCGACATCCTTCAACTCACCCAGTTGAGTGCGGGTGGTCGCCAAATCATCCGGAAGAATTCCGGCATCGATCACCTCACAGCCCAGGCGCTGCAACCAACTGCACAGCAACACTCGATTGCTGTTGTAGATCTGTCCCGGCCCCAGAGCCTGACCCGGTTCAATCAGTTCATCCCCGGTGGACAGAACAGCAACGCGAACCTTGCGAACCACGTCCAGCTCTGCGCATCCCAGCGATGCAGCCAACCCCTGTTCGATCGACCCGAGGCGCGTACCGGCTGGCAGAATCAATTCACCAACAGTAGCTTCCTGGCCTTGAGGACGAATGTTTTGTCCCGGGGCCATGGTTTCGGTGAAACGTACTCGCTCATCCGCCTGAACCTCGGTGTTTTCCTGCATCTCGACGCAATCTGCACCTGCGGGCACTGGCGCACCGGTGAAGATTCGTGCACAGGTGCCAGGCTTCAAGGGCTCCGGTGCCTGACCGGCAAAAATCTTCTGGCTGACCTCCAGCGGCTCTCCAGTCCAGTCAGCCACGCGCAAGGCATAGCCGTCCATGGCACTGTTGGGCCACGGTGGCAGATCAAGCGTCGAGACCAGATCATCGGCCAGCACCCGGCCCTCAACCTGCGCCAATGGCAAGCGTTCACGCTCACGAATCGGTGACGCTTCGGCCATTGCCAGCAGGCGTGCCAGTGCCACTTCGACAGCCATCAGACTGCCAGTCTTGCCTGGCTTACCCGCGGGATTCACAGGGTGCCGCCTGTTTGAGATGGGCCACGAAATTGCACGGGCGGTGCCGCGAATCCAGCTGCTCGACAAGAATGCCATCCCAACCGGTGCGCACGGCATTGGTCGAACCGGGCAAGCAGCAGACCAGCGTGCCATTTGCCAGGCCGGCCAAGGCACGGGACTGAACAGTAGAGGTGCCAATATCCGCCACCGATATCTGCCTGAACAGCTCACCAAAACCGTCGACTTGTTTGTCCAGCAGGCAACTCACCGCTTCCGGAGTGCTGTCGCGTCCGGTAAAACCGGTGCCGCCAGTGATCAGCACCACCTGCACGACATCGTCGGCAATCCAGTTGGCAACTTGCGCGCGAATTTTGTAGAGATCATCTTTAAGCAGAACCCGGGCCGCCAGGTTATGGCCGGCAGCGCTCAAACCGTCGACGAAGACCTGGCCTGAGGTATCGTTTTCCAGGGTACGGGTATCGCTGACCGTCAGCACCGCGATGTTGAGCGGTGCGAAAGGTACATCAGCCTTGGCTTTCATAGGCTCATCCAGTTGTAGGAGAAACAGCCCGGTGTTATATCACAGCGCCTCATTTTTTCGCCGCCCCCATGGAGACCTGCCATGACCTCGAATACACATCTGCCGCCCTGCTCCATTCTGCTCCTGGCCGGTGGTCGTGGCCAACGCATGGGCGGTCAGGACAAAGGGCTGCTGGAATGGCATGGCGAGCCATTGATTGCCCACTTGCACCGCAAGACCCGTTCGCTGAGCGATGACCTGATCATCTCCTGCAACAGAAACCTGGAAAAGTACGCGCCCTACGCCGACCAGCTGGTTCACGACGATGAAGGCGACTTTCCTGGCCCCCTGGCCGGTATTCGCGCAGGCCTGAAGGCCGCCCGCCATGCGCATCTGCTGGTGCTGCCTTGCGACGTGCCGCGTATCGATGCCCCGCTGCTCAATAGCATGCGTGAAGCCGCCAGCCAGCACCCGGACCAACCGCTGATGCTGCGCCATGATGAACACTGGGAACCCTTGTTGTGCATTATCCCCGTGGCACTCTTGGCCGATTTCGACAGTGCCTGGAACGACGGCGAACGCAGCCCGGGTCGCCTCATGCGCAAACTGGGCGCTACCGCCCTGCAATGCCCCGACAATGACCCGCGCCTGGCCAACCTCAACACACCAGAACTGTTAAGTGCCCACAACTCTGTGTCAGACTGACAGGAGAAGGAACTTGCACGCGCTGAACACGTCTCAAGCTCAGCAACCAAAAGAATTCATATTCGGAGACACACCATGACTCAACGGACCCTCGCCACTTTCATGCTCGCACTGGGCCTCGCTACCCTCGCCGGTTGCGCCTCGCCTACAGTGATCACCTTGAATGACGGTCGAGAAATCCAGGCTGTCGACGCGCCAAAGTTCGATAAGGATTCGGGTTTCTACGAATTCGAACAACTGGATGGCAAGCAGACCCGCATCAACAAGGATCAGGTTCGTACCGTCAAAGAGCTGTAATTTTTACGGTGACAACCGGATATGAAAAAGCCCGCTTTTGCGGGCTTTTTCGTGGCTGAAGATCAGCAGACTCGCTGAACTTCGTGATCACCACTGCAGGGTGATCGTGCTTTCGAATGCTCTTTCCTGGCCGGTGACCGGGTCCACAAACCGTAATCCCTGAGCGAGCAGTTTCAAAGGATTGGCGTAGTCATCCTCAACATCCTTGAGTACCTGTGGATAAAACGGGTCGTTGCAGATGCTGGCGCCCAAGGCTGTCATGTGCACCCGTAGCTGATGCTTCTTGCCCGTCACCGGGTAAAGCGCATAACGCCAGAGATCACCGTTCTTCTCCCTGACTTCGATAGCCGTCTCGGTATTGCTGACGCCCGGACCTTCCTGCATGCGGAAGAAAGGCTCGCCATCGATGAGCCGGCTCTTATGGACCAATGGAAAAGAGCGTTCAGGCAACGCTCGGGCAATGGCCTCGTAGCGCTTTTCTATCTGCCGTGTAGGAAACAACGACTGATAGGCAGATCGGCTCTGAGGGTTGGCGGAAAACAGCACCAGTCCCGCTGTGTGCCGATCAATGCGATGCAAAGGCACCAGATGCGGGTTATCGAGTCGACGAATCAGCCGTCGCAACAGGGTCTGCTCCACGTATTCACCCGCGGGAGTCACTGGCAGAAAATGCGGCTTGTCCGCCACGACCAGATGCTCATCCGCGTACAGAATCGACTCAACCACCGGGATCGGCTTTTCGTCCGGCACCTCACGGAAGTAATGAATCCGCAAGCCTTCCTTGTAAGGCAGATCAAGGGCGATCGGCATGCCGTGACCGTCGAGGACACGACCGCGAGCGATTCTGTCCAGCCATTGTTCACGACCGATGGCACTGAAGTGTTCGCACAGACAATCGAGTACGGTCTGCCACGGACCAGGCGGCAAGTAGAGCGTGCTGGCCTGGTTGTGTGCAGCAGAAAAAGATGAAGTGGACATACGAAAGTTCTAACCCTCAATACAGGGCGGTATTATCCAACAGCGGCCGGAACGAACCTAGTAGAGAATCCTCAAGCCGGTATCTGCGTGCGCGCTGCCGCTTCGGTGAACTCCTTGAGCCAGCGCAGCACATCGACTGCCTCCCAGCGACCAGGGTCATATAGCGCATACAACAAGCCTTGATAGCCCACGACATCCAGCTGCCGGTGATAACCCGCGCGCTGGAACAAGGCTTCGATTTCGGCGAAACAGGTATTGAAATGCAGTTTATTGAAGGGAGTTTTTCCTTCTGTCACCAGACCATCCAGACGTAATTCGAGGACAGCCTCGCGCACCACGTCCGCCGACATCCGGTTCACGCTGTTCTTCAATTGTTCGACATTGACCACGATTCATCCCTCTCACGCCCGGACTGCCTGGCCAAACCCGAAAACCAGGGACGACAAGGCAGGCACCACGAATAACTGTATGCGCATACAGTATCCGATCAGTACCGGTAAAGCCAAGGGGATCCATCGCAAAGTTCGACAGGCGGAACATCGCCACCGCAACAACCGCTTAACGCAGGAACGCCACTACCTGATCGGCACTGAACGGCCAGCCCAGCTCAGCGCCAGTATCGACCCGCCGTAACACCGGAATACGCAGACTGTAAGCTTCGAACCATGTTTCGTCTTCAGCGATGTCCACCAGTTCCACCAGCAGACCGCGCTCGACAAATTCCATCAGCATGGCTTCTGCCACTTCACAGAGATGACACCCAAGGGTGCCGAACAGCTGACATTCAGGAAGCATGAGCGCTCAACCGAAAAAATTAAGTCATCATTCTAGGCCTGCCCCGAAAAGCCGTCGAGCCATTGAATGCTCTACCTTTGCGCCATAACGGCAACGGATCTCGGCAATACGCTGACGCACATCAGTCGTCTTCAATACCCATTGCGCGATGCTCACGGACTATTTGCCTCTACGCTTGAATGGCCAGCGTCCATCACCGGAGTTTTTGTGTTTGCCAATCTGTTGATCATCTTCGCCTCCTCCCTGGTGGTGATTGCGCTGTTCCAGCACCTGCGATTGCCACCGGTGCTGGGCTACTTGTGCGTGGGGCTGATCGTCGGGCCAACGGCATTCAACTGGGTGAATGAAAGCGAAGAACTGCCGGGCCTCGCCGAGCTGGGCGTGGTGTTTCTGCTGTTCTCCCTTGGGCTGGAGTTTTCCCTGTCGAAAATGCTCGCGTTACGCCGAGTGGTGTTTGGGTTGGGCTGTCTGCAGGTGCTGTGCTCCGGGATACTGCTAGGCGGTTTGCTGATGCTGCTCGGCATGCCGATCACGCCTGCGCTGTTACTCGGCGCCGGCTTGTCGCTGTCTTCCACGGCCATTGTCAGTAAAGAGCTGAGCAGTCTCGGCGAGATTTTCAGCAGCCACGGCCAGAATGCCATCGCCGTGTTGCTGTTCCAGGACGTCGTGGCGGTATTGCTGCTGACCCTGGTGCCGGTGTTTGCTGGCAGCAGCGACCAGGCCTGGTATTGGGCGCTGCCACTGACGCTGGGTAAAACCATCGTATTGTTCGTCGGCCTGCTGCTGGCCAGTCGCTGGTTGCTGCCGCGGCTGTTCCATGAAGTGGCGGCTGCCCGCTCCCCGGAACTGTTCGTGCTACTGGCGCTGGTGATTGTTCTGCTGACGGCGTGGTTGACTCACCTGCTCGGACTCTCCCCTGCCCTGGGTGCGTTTCTCGCTGGCATGCTGTTGGGGGAAAGCCACTACCGGCATCAGATCGAGGCCGACATCCGGCCGTTCCGCGACATCCTGCTCGGGCTGTTCTTCGTCAGTATTGGCATGCTGATCGATTTGCAGTTGTTCGCCAGCCACGGCCTGCTGATTCTCGGCCTGACCCTGGGGTTGTTGCTGCTCAAGGGCAGCGTCGTTGCGCTGCTGGTCAAATGGCGTGGCAGCGATGGCGAAACCGCCTGGCGCAGCGGCCTGGCATTGGCTCAGGGCGGCGAGTTCTGCTTTGCGCTGATGGCCCTGATGCAGCAGAACAAACTGATGCCCGCGGATTTGGGCGGCCTGTTGCTGGCGGCGACCTTCTGTTCGATGCTCGTCACGCCGTTGCTGCTGCGCGCCGCGCCCCACATCGCCACACGCCTGCATCGCAAACCCAACGAAGAAGCAAAACTTGAAGAAATCAGCGCGCTCAATGCCGGGTTACACAACCATGTCGTGATTTGTGGCTACGGCCGCGTCGGTCAGTCCATCGGACGCGCACTACGCAACGCGCAGCAACCCTACATCGCACTGGATTCTGATCCGGTGCGTGTCCACGAAGCCGCCCTTGGTGAAACCTGTGTGCATTATGGCGACTCACGTCGTGGTGAACTGCTGGTCGCGGTAGGCCTGCAGCGCGCCAGGCTGTTGGTGATCGCCGTGGATCAGACCGACGTCGCTTTGCTGATCCTCAAGGAAGCGCGGCAACTCAATGCGACCGTACCGATTCTGGTGCGCACACGCGACGACAGCCAATTGGCCGAGTTGAAGGCAGCCGGCGCCAGCGAAGTCGTGCCTGAACTGCTGGAGTCGAGCCTGATGCTCGCCTCCCACGCGCTGATCATGCTGGGATTACCCGCGCATCAGGTACAGGAGCGGGCCGACCAGATTCGGCACGACCGCTATCGTCTGTTGCACGGTTTCTATCCAGGCGCTGACGACGAAGAGACCTAGTCCTGGCTCACAGCACCAATCTTGTGCACCGACAAGTCAGCGCCGTAATACTCTTCTTCCTGACTCAGGCGCAGACCATGGAACACCTTGATCGCGCCATACACGGCAAAGCCACCGGCCAGCGCCACGACCACTCCCAGCGCGGTGCCGATCAACTGACTGATCAGGCTCACGCCGCCCAGTCCACCCAACGCGCTCTGGCCGAAAATGCCGCAGGCGATCCCGCCCCAGACGCCGCACAAGCCATGTAACGGCCAAACCCCCAGCACATCGTCGATGCGCCATTTGACTTGAGCCGCAGTGAAGCACCAGACAAACAATGCGCCGGCGATGACGCCAGTGATCAGCGCGCCCACGGGGTGCATCAGATCGGAACCGGCACAGATCGCCACCAGCCCGGCCAGCGGGCCGTTATGCAGAAAGCCCGGGTCATTGCGCCCGACGATCAGCGCCGCCACAGTACCGCCGACCATAGCCATCAGCGAGTTCACCGCCACCAGTCCGCTGACACCTTGCAGGGTTTGCGCGCTCATCACGTTGAAACCGAACCAGCCAACGATCAGGATCCACGACCCCAGCGCCAAAAAGGGAATGCTCGAGGGCGCGAACGCCACCAGCCTCCCTTCGCGATAACGACCATTGCGCGGCCCGAGCAACAACACCGCCGCCAGAGCCAGCCAACCACCCATGGCATGGACCACCACCGAACCGGCGAAATCATGGAAGCTGGCGCCAAAGTGCTCCAGCAACCAGGCTTGCAGGCCAAAGTTGCCGTTCCAGATCATGCCCTCGAAGAACGGATAGATGAAGGCCACGATCAGTGCCGTCGCGCACAACTGCGGGACAAACCGGGCACGCTCGGCGATGCCGCCGGAAATGATCGCGGGTATCGCCGCAGCAAACGTCAGCAGAAAGAAAAACTTCACCAGCCCATAGCCATGATCAGCATTGATCACCGCCGCCGGTTGCATGAAGGTCACCCCATAGGAAATCCAATAGCCTATAAAGAAGTAGGCCAGGGTCGAAATGGCGAAGTCGCTGAGGATCTTCGACAAGGCATTGACCTGGTTCTTTTGTCGAACCGTGCCGACTTCAAGAAAGGCGAAACCGGCGTGCATCGCCAGCACCATGACCGCGCCGATCAGAATGAACAACGTATTGGAGCTATGGACCAGACTGTCCACAGCGCTTTGCAGATTTTCCATGGGGTTGGCAGACCTGAAGGCTAAAAAAGCACCAAAGCAGTTCGCGCAGACAATTCATGCACCAAGTTGCGACTTGCCGGGATCAGCAGATTGATCCCGATGAGCCACTTTGGCGCACAAGGTTGGAACCTTTGCGCGAGTTTTCATTATTTGAGATAAGGTTTTGCTCGAATCCTGCCCGGCAACAGCGCAACGGCGCAGGCAGACGCACCACGACGTAGCAAAAGTTGTACCAGTCATTTGTACTGAACCTTCGCGCAAGGCTCATACTCGAACGTTTCAGAAGCCACTTACGGAGATCCACCCATGGCCAGCATCAAGGCAAAGACTGCTCAAGAAATCCTGATGAATGATTTTCAGACTCTGGTCAACGACACCGAACGGTTGCTGGAACACACCGCAACGCTGGCCGGCGATCAGGCTGATGAGTTGCGCGAGCAAATCCACGACAGCCTGCTGCGTGCGCGCGAAACCTTGAAGTTGACCGAAGACACCCTGCGCGAACGCAGCAAGGCTGCCGTTACCGCCACCGAAGACTATGTCCAGGCCAACCCGTGGCAATCGGTCGGGATCGCGGCTGGCGTGGGTTTCCTGCTTGGCTTGCTGGCCACTCGGCGCTGATATGGCGATCGGCGAATCCGGCTCGTCCGCGACGGGCCCAAGCTCCTCACCGCGGCGCCTGGGTGCCGCTTTTCTTGGACTGCTGCACAGCCATGTCGAACTGTTCGGCATCGAATTGCAGGAACAAAAAGCCCGCACCGTAAGCCTGTTGCTATTCGCAGGCCTGGCGCTGGTTTTTGCCTTGCTGTTGCTGGTGGGGTTGTCGACGCTGGTGTTGATCCTGTTTTGGGACACCTATCGCCTGGCGGCCATCATCGGGCTCTGTGTTTTCTACACACTGGCGGCCATTTTCTGTGCGATGCGCTTGAGAGCGGCGATTTTCGATGAATCCTCGCCCTTCCACGGCACACTGGAAGAATTGGCCAACGATCGGGAGCGTCTGCTGCCATGAGCCTGCCTGAACTGCCTCACAACAGCTCGCGCACCGAAATGCGCAAAGCGCTGATTCGCCTGCGCATGGAAATGCATCGTCAGGAAATCCGCCACGAATCCGCGCAACTGCTGCAACCCTTGCAGCGCGTGCGCGGGATGACGCGAAACCTGCAAGATGGCTTCGGCATCAAGCACGCTCCACTCTGGGGCGTGGCAGCCGTCACCTTGCTGGGCTTTCTGACAGGTAAGGGCGCCAAGGGCGGTGGCGTCAGCAGCCTCACTCGACTGGTTCGTCTGGGCGCCACGCTGGGGCCATTGATCAAGCTGATGATGCAAGGCTCTTCGCGTAACCCCTAAGGCCATTATCTGGCTGCATGCTTGCGACATCGGGATTGAACCTCTTTATCGAGGGGTTCCATCCTGCGCGCCTGCTTCACCGCCGACTGCTGCTCATCGATATCGACGCCGCCGGGCTGTAGTTCCGCTTGCAGGTCCGGACGCGAACCCGGAAGCTAGGCATTCATCAGTCACCTGACGGAGTGAACCAGCCTTGGATTGGCAAACCCTGCTTACCCGCGAGCGCCTCGGAAAGCCTCTGCACAGCCCGGAAGAACTCGGCCGTAGCCCTTTCCACAAAGACCACGACCGGATCATTTTCTCGGGCGCGTTTCGCCGCCTCGGGCGTAAGACCCAAGTCCATCCGGTCACCAGCAACGATCATATCCACACGCGCCTGACCCACTCGCTGGAAGTCAGCTGCGTCGGCCGTTCGCTGGGCATGCGCGTTGGCGAAACCATCCGCAGCGCCCTGCCTGATTGGTGCGAGCCCAGCGACCTGGGCATGGTGGTGCAATCGGCTTGCCTGGCCCATGACATCGGCAATCCGCCCTTCGGCCATTCCGGCGAAGACGCGATTCGCCACTGGTTCCAGCAAGCCGCCGGCCGTGGCTGGCTGGATGCAATGAGCGAAGTCGAACGCCATGACTTCCTCAATTTCGAAGGCAATGCCCAAGGCTTCCGGGTACTCACCCAGCTGGAATATCACCAGTTCGACGGCGGCACCCGGCTGACCTACGCCACGCTGGGTACTTATCTGAAGTATCCATGGACGGCAAAACACGCAGACTCACTGGGCTACAAGAAACACAAGTTCGGCTGCTATCAGAGCGAATTGCCGCTTCTGGAACAAATCGCCCATAAACTCGGCCTGCCGCAACTCGAGGAACAGCGTTGGGCGCGCCATCCGCTGGTGTATCTGATGGAGGCTGCCGATGACATCTGTTACGCGCTGATCGATCTGGAAGACGGTCTGGAAATGGAGTTGCTGGAATACGCCGAAGTCGAGTCCCTGTTGCTGGACCTTGTGGGTGACGATCTGCCGGAAACCTATCGCCAGCTGGGTCCACTGGATTCGCGCCGGCGCAAACTGGCGATCCTGCGAGGCAAAGCCATTGAACACCTGACCAACGCCGCAGCACGGGCCTTTGTCGAGCAACAGGACGCGTTGCTGGCCGGCACGCTGCCCGGTGATCTGGTGGAGCACATGCACGGCCCTGCCAAGCGATGCGTACTGAATGCCAAGGACATGGCGCGCAAGAAAATCTTCCAGGACAAGCGCAAGACCCTGCATGAAATCGGCGCCTACACCACGCTGGAAATCCTGCTCAACGCCTTCTGCGGCGCGGCACTGGAACAACATAACGGTCGAACGCCGTCCTTCAAGAGTCGCCGAGTCCTCGACCTGTTGGGCAACAATGCGCCCAATCCTAATGGCCCATTGCACGCCTCGTTTCTACGGATGATTGATTTCATCGCCGGCATGACCGACAGCTACGCCAGCGAAATGGCGCTGGAGATGACCGGTCGTTCGAGCCACTGATGAGACCTGGGTGATCAGCCATTACGCCGCCTGTAATGGTTGATTTGCCTCTCAAACGCCAGGTGCACTCAACGTTCGCCGAATTCCCCTACAACATGCGCTGAGCTAACTGATCGATTATTCGGTAACCTCGCGAAATAATCTCGCTTCCTTCAGCTCGACAGAAGAAGCGTGAATACTCCTATGTTCAAAGACGATCTACGCATCTTGCTGGTGGAAGATCATCCCTTCCAACTGCGGGCAACTCAATATCTGCTTGAGAGTTACGGTTTCACCCAACTGACCACTACCGACAGTGCCAATGGCGCCTTGCAACAAATGCTCAAGGCTGCGCAACCCTTTGATATTCTTTTGTGCGATCAATGTCTGCCCGACCTCTGCGGGCTTGATCTGGTCGAATTCGCCAGCCACCGGGGGATGATCAGACAGGCCATACTGTTAAGTAGCCTGACATCCGCCGAACTGGACGAACTTGAAAAAAAGGCCAACGAACACGGACTGCCATTGTTGGGGTACTTGATAAAACCGCTGAAACAATCCGAATTCAGAAACCTGCTAACCTTGGCCTCATTGTAAAAAAATGCATATCAAACACATTAAAAACCCAACCCAAACACCACTCAAAACTTACAATTAAACACTTCCGATCTTTCGACTAACCATCAACAACCTTCACCCTTCTTCATAAAAAACCTAGTTGATACGTAGTCCCATTCTTCTTCAGCTGTAGGATTGTTCCTATATTGCCGCTGCAGGTCCGTGAGCTCATGCGTCGCCTCAATTATCTGAGCTAAGGTGCGCGCTTTATTAGTGCTCGCATGGGATTTGATTATGAACTCCGTTTTTATTGTCGACGATCACCCGGTTATCCGCCTTGCCGTCAGAATGTTGCTTGAACATGAAGGTTACAAAGTCGTCGGCGAAACTGATAATGGGGTCGATGCCATGCAGATGGTTCGCGAATGCATGCCTGATCTGGTCATTCTCGACATCAGCATTCCCAAACTGGATGGGCTGGAAGTTCTCGCCCGTTTCAACGCAATGAGTACCCGTCTGAAAACATTGGTGTTAACAGCACAGTGCCCGACACTTTTCGGTATTCGCTGCATGCAATCCGGCGCATCGGGATATGTGTGTAAACAGGAAGAGCTGAGTGAACTGGTCAGCGCTATAAAGGCCGTATTGTCAGGTTACAACTATTTCCCAAGTCAGGCCTTGAATCCTGTTCGCTGTGATGACGCGCGATTCGCCGACCTGGAACTGTTCAAGTCAGTCAATGACCGGGAACTGATGGTATTGCAACTCTTTGCCCAAGGCCGCACCAACAAGGAAATTGCCAAAGGCATGTTTCTGAGCAACAAGACGGTCAGCACTTATAAAAAACGCCTCATGCAGAAACTCAAAGCCAAATCCCTGGTTGAACTCATCGATATGGCAAAACGTAACGCGTTAGTGTGAGAAACAGGATGCCCAGTCGCATAAAGGATTATCTGACACTCATGGCCGCAGGTTTATGCCTGACCGCCTCGGTGGCCGCTGCGCAGACCGTCAGCGAGAACTACACCCTGATGAGTCGCTCAATGGCCGGACACCAGGAAGTCCAACTGGATAACGCACAACGACAATGGATTGAGAATAAACGGGAACTGATCCTCGGCACGTCAGCCCCGGACTACCCGCCCTTCGACCTGACCATCAGTGGTCACGACTACGAAGGTTTTACCGCCGATTACGCGGGCATCCTTGGCAAAACAACCGGTTTGCCCATCAAGGTTCTGAGATTTTCGTCCCGGGAGGCCGCTATAGAGGCCCTCGAAAACGGCGAGATCGATTTGCTGGGGACCGCCAATGGATTCGAAGCTCACAACGCTGACATCGTACTTTCCACCCCCTACGCCGTGGACCAGCCGGTTCTGGTGACCCGCGAAGGTGAAACCAGATCCTTGACCGATGGCCTGGCCGGTCTGCGCCTGAGCATGGTGTATCACTATTTGCCGCAGGAGGAGGTCAAGGCAATGTATCCGAGGGCGATCATCACGTCCTTTCCGTCTTACCAGAATGCGATCAATGCCGTTGCCTTCGACCAGGCTGACGTTTTTCTGGGTGACACCATTTCCACCCATTACATGATCAACAAGGGGTATCTGAACAACATCCGCATGGCCAACTTCGGCAAACACGAAGCGCACGGTTTCAGCTTTGCCGTGCACAAGGACAACCCGCAACTGCTCGGCATCATCAACGCAATACTGATGGCCATCCCCAGCAGTGAACGGGACAACATCGCCAAACGCTGGAGTGCCGGCAGTGACATGCTGCTCACCGATCAAAAACTGCAACTCACCCACAATGAAGAACGCTGGCTGGCGCAACACCCGGTCGTGCGTGTGGTGGTCAATGAGGCTTTTGCGCCGCTGACGTTTTTCGACAGTGATGGCAACTTTCGTGGGGTTAGCGCCGACTTGCTCGAGCTGATCAGATTGCGCACCGGTTTGCGCTTCGACGTCCGTCGCAGCCGCAGTGATGACGAGATGATCGAGCAGATCAGGGACAATAAGGCCGACTTGATCGCCGCCCTGCTCCCCAGCACCCAACGTGAATCGACGCTGAACTTCACCCGCCCCTACCTGCAAAACTCTTTTGTCCTGTTGACTCGCAAAGCCGCCGACAGTCCGACAAGCCTTGCGCAGTTACAGGACAAACGCCTGGCAATCGCCCAAGGCAATCCCCTGGTGGACTACCTGCGCAGCGAGTTCCCGCGGATCAGGCTGATTGAAACCCCGGACACGTTCAGCGCCGTGGAGTTGCTGGCCGAGGGCAAGGCAGAAGGTGCGGTGAATTCACTGGTGATTGCCAACTACTTCATCTCATCGCAGCTCTTCGAGCACACCCTTCAAATCAGTACCACCATTGGCACCCGGCAAGCCGCGTTCTCCCTGGCCACCGGCCGAGATGCCAAAGAACTGAACGCCATCCTCAACAAGGCACTGCTGAGTATTGCTCCGGAAGAACTGGGCATCATCAACAGCCGTTGGCGCGGCTATTCGGCGTCCTCGCAAAGTACCTGGCGCAACTATCACCGACTGTTCTACCAAATCGTTATCGGTGCCGGGGTGCTGCTGCTGATTTCCGTTGCCTGGAACGCTTACATGCGTCGCCAGATAAAGCAGCGTCAGGCCGCCGAGCGTGCATTGAACGATCAACTCGAATTCATGCGATCACTGGTCAACGGCACGCCTCATCCCATCTATGTCCGCGATCGTCAGGGGCTGCTGCAAAGCTGCAACGACAGTTACCTGCAAGCCTTCTGTGCGAGACGTGAAGACGTCATCGGCAAAGGCGTCATACAAGGCAACCTGAGCAACGCGTTCGAAGCCCGGGAGTATCAGGCCGATTACCAGCGCGTCGTGGCCGAGGGCAAACCGCTGATTCTCGATCGTGCGCTGCACATCGGCGGCCGCAGACTGACGATTTACCACTGGATTCTTCCCTACCGTGATTCGAGCGGTGAAGTGCAAGGCATCATCGGCGGCTGGATCGACATCAGCGAACGGCGGCAACTGTTCGATGATCTGCGCTATGCCAAAGAGCGCGCCGATGAAGCCAACCGTGCCAAAACCACGTTTCTGGCGACCATGAGCCATGAGATCCGCACCCCGATGAATGCGGTCATCGGCATGCTCGAACTCACGCTGAAACGCATCGATCATGAGCACCCGGATCGCCCCGCCATCGATGTGGCGTACAACTCGGCGAAGGACCTGCTGGAGCTGATCGGGGACATTCTCGACATCGCACGGATTGAATCCGGACAGCTGAGCCTGAGTCCGGAACGGGTCAATCCAAGTGAAATCGTGGCCTCGGTGGTGCGGGTCTTCGATGGACTGGCACACCAGAAAAATCTCCAGCTGCTGGTGGAGTTCCGCCCTTCAAAGCCGCAGTTTGATGTCCTGTTGGACCCGATGCGCTTCAAGCAGGTCTTGTCCAATCTGGTCAGCAATGCCATCAAGTTCACGGAGCAAGGCCACGTCAGGATCATCGTCGACCTGCACCCAACCGCCGAACCTGAGCGGGTCCGGATGCTGTTGCAAGTTCACGACAGTGGCATAGGGATCAGTGAACAGGATCAGCGGCGGTTGTTCGAACCTTTCGCTCAGGCCGATCACTCCGGGCAGTCAGCCAGAGGTGGTGCGGGGCTTGGGCTGGTGATCAGCCGCAGCCTGTGCGAAATGATGGGCGGCAGCCTGCTATTGAACAGCCAGTCGGGTACCGGAACTCAAGTCGAGGTGTCGTTGCACCTGGCGACACTGCCGCTCGTAGAGATGCCGGAGGCTGCTGAAGCGCAAATCCGCACCACGACGACCCCGCTGAATGTTCTGGTGGTCGACGATCACCCCGCCAATCGCTTGCTCATGTGCCAGCAACTGGCGTTTCTGGGCCACCTGTTCAGCGTCGCACCGGATGGCCAGGCGGGATTTCAGGCATGGGAAGCCGAGCCGTTCGATCTGGTGATTGTCGATTGCAACATGCCGATCATGAATGGCTACGAACTGGCCCGCGCCATTCGCCGACATGAACAAAAAACGCACCGCCCGCCCTGTACCGTGCTGGGTTTTACCGCCAACGCACAACCCGAAGAAATACAACGCTGCAAACAAGCCGGGATGGACGACTGCCTGTTCAAGCCCCTTACCCTGACAGCCTTGAGTCAGTGGTTTGAAGGCATCAGGCCAACCGCCCGCGAACCCGCGTTCAGCCTGCAAGGATTGCGTCTTTTGACCGGCGGAGATCCGGTATTGGACCAGCGACTGTTGACCGAACTGTTGAACAGCAACCGTCTGGACCGACAAGAACTGCTGGCGCTGTCCCCCTCCAGAGAACCTCAGCCATTTCTCGACGTCGCCCACAAAATCAAGGGCGCCGCCCGAATCGTCCAGGCCTCCCGGGTGATCGACAGCTGCGAGGCGCTGGAAAAGGCCTGCCACGAAGTGTTTCATCACGACGAAGTGGCCGATTGCAGCAAGGCTATAGAGCGCGCCATGCTCGAATTGGAGCAAGCATTGCAGCAACAGATCGGCCAAAACGGCAAAAGCAGAATGACAGAGCCTTAACTATGCTTGGACGCTGAGCAGTGTGTTAACCATCATGGAGAGACCTGCAATGCACAGCCCACTGCGCCCGGATCAACGGCGGTTTCCCCTGCACGTCCATATCAGCGTGATGTTCACTTTCCTGCTGTTGCTGACTGGCGTGGTGCTGGGCCTTTTCAACTACCAGCAAACCACGCAGATCATTCTTTCCAGCAGTGAAAAGCTCTTCAACCGCATCGAGCAGGACGTCCGTCTCGACCTGCACGCCACTTATGAACCGATTCGCCATCTGCTGTCCCTGCTGGCGGAATACCCGGCGACCCAGGCACCTGACCTGGAGCAACGCCTGGCGCTACTCAAACCCTTCGGCCAGTCGCTCAAGGACAATCCCGACCTGGCTTCGTTGTATCTGGGCTATGGCAACGGTGATTTCTTCATGGTTCGGCCCTTGCAAACCCCCGACCTGAAAACGCTCCTCAAGGCACCGGATACGGCGGCTTATCAGGTGTGGAGCATTGAGCGAACAGGCAACAGCGGTCAGGTCCGCTCCCAATCATTGTTTTTCGATCAGGATCTGGCCCTCATCAGCCGCCAGGACAACCCCGACGAAACCTATGATCCGCGCACCCGCGCCTGGTATGCCAACGCCCGCGGTGACAGCGATCAGATCACCACCGAACCCTACCTCTTTTTCTCCACCCACAATGTCGGCACTACCCTGGCCCGGCGCAGTGGCGAACAGGCTGTCATGGGTGCCGATCTGACCCTGGCGGAACTCTCCGCCACCCTGGCCAAACATGTCGTGACGCCCAGTACCGAAATCGTGCTGTTCGATGCCGAAGGGAATGCCATCGCGTATCCCGACAGCAGCAAACTGATCATCGACGATCAGACTGCCCGCCTGATCAAAGCCGCTGACCTCAGCCCCGGCCTCGGCGCATTGCTCAACAATCCCGTCGCAGGTAATCGCCTGGATGTCGCCGGTCGTCAATGGATCGTTGCCCGCAGCCGCATGCAGGAAGGCGGCCCCCAGGGACTGCAACTGGCGCTGCTGGTGCCGGAAGATGAGTTACTCGTCGATGCCTACCGTATGCGCTGGCAAGGCGCGCTGATTACCCTGGCCACGCTGTTGCTGTGCCTGCCGCTGGGCTGGTTGACCTCGCGAATTCTGGTCAAACCCCTGCACGCGCTGGTACGGGAGGCTGACGCGGTTCGCAGTTTCGACTTCAACTTTCCGGCCTCACGTCGCTCTCCCGTACTCGAAGTCGACCAACTGAGGGTGTCGATGACGCGCATGAAAGACACCCTGGCGAGTTTTTTCCAGATCACCGACAGCCTGAGCGCCGAGACCCGCTTCGCCCCCTTGCTCGAACGGGTGTTGTTTGAAACCGTGAAAATCGGCCAGGCCCAGGCCGGTCTGATCTACCTGCGCGAAAGTGATGGCGATCGCATGGAGCCCCATGGCCTGGTCGTCAACGGCACCTCACGGGCATTGCCGTCATTTGATCTTCGAGGACATGAACTCCAGGCTCCGCAAAGCCCTGCATGGCTACAACAGCTGTCGACTGCCGACAACGTCGTCACCACGCTTGGTTTTGAACAGGCCGGGGATTTGCAGAAGGTGTTGCTTGCGCTGGAGTGTCCCCGCGTTCATCTGATCGGTATTCGGCTGCACAACCGTCATAACGAAACCGTGGGCCTGCTGATCCTGCTGCTGGCCGACACCGGCAACCAGAGTGACCTGGAGAAACTTCGTCCGGACCGCATCGCGTTTCTCCAGGCCGTGTCCGGCGCGGCCGCCGTGAGTATTGAAAGTCAGCGTCTGCAAGCCAAACAAAAACAACTGCTGGATTCCTTCATTCAACTGCTGGCGGGTGCGATTGACGCCAAAAGCCCCTACACCGGCGGGCACTGCCAGCGAGTGCCGGCGCTGACCCTGATGCTTGCCCAAGCCGCCGCTGCCAGCCAGGACCCGGCCTTCAGTGGCTATCAACCCACCGACGATGAATGGGAAGCGCTGCACATCGCCGCCTGGCTGCACGACTGCGGCAAGGTCACCACTCCGGAATATGTGGTCGATAAAGCCACGAAGCTGGAAACGCTTAACGACCGTATCCACGAAATCCGCACCCGCTTCGAAGTGCTCAAGCGCGACGCCTGGGTCAGCTATTGGCAAGCCATGGCCCTGGGCGGTAACGAGCAACACCTGGCCGAACTGCGCAACGCCACGCTGGCGGGGCTGGACGATGATTTCGCGTTCGTTGCCCGCTGCAACCTGGGTGGCGAGGCGATGGCCGAGTCCGACCAGCAACGCCTGCGCAGCATCGCCCAACGCACCTGGACCCGAACCCTGGATGACCGGCTGGGTGTTTCCTGGGAGGAGAACCGGCGTCAGGCGCGGACCCCGGCACCGACACTGCCGGTCAGCGAACCATTGCTGGCGGACAAACCCGAACACCTGTTCGAACGACCCGAAGCCGAACTGATTCCGGAGGATAATCCGTGGGGGTTCAAGCTCGATGTGCCGCCCTACAAGTACAACCGGGGCGAGCTCTACAACCTGAGCGTTGCCCGAGGCACCCTGACCCGCGAGGAGCGTTACATCATCAATCACCACATGGTGCAGACGATTCTGATGCTCAGCCACCTGCCCTTCCCCGGCCACCTCGGCAACGTCGCGGAAATCGCCGGCGGCCACCACGAGAAAATGGACGGCACCGGGTATCCCAAGCAATTGAAGCGCGAAGAAATGAGCCTGCCGGCGCGGATGATGGCGATTGCCGATATTTTCGAAGCACTGACCGCCGCCGATCGCCCCTACAAGAAAGCCAAGTCCTTGAGCGAAGCGCTGGGCATCATGGCCACCATGTGCCGGGATGCCCACATCGATCCCGAGTTGTTCGGGCTGTTCATCAACGCGCAAATCTACGTGCAGTACGCCGATCGATTCCTCGATCCCCAACAGATCGATGCGGTTGATCCGACAAGCCTGCTGGTCAAGGCAGGCTTGAGGGCATGATCAGCAGTCGGTCAGGCGCAGGAAAATCGCCGCCAACTGCTCGATACCGGCCTGATCCTCAACGGTAAAACGCGCCAGTTTCGGGCTATCGAGGTCCAGCACGCCGATCAGGCGACCGTCCTTGACCAGTGGCACGACCAGCTCGCTGTTCGACGCGCTGTCGCAAGCAATGTGTCCGGGGAACGCGTGCACGTCCTCGACCAACTGGGTCTGCAAGGTGGCCGCCGCCGCTCCGCACACGCCCCGACCGAACGGAATCCGCACACAGGCGATCTGCCCTTGAAACGGGCCAAGGACCAGTTCTTCGTTGCGATTGAGGTAGAACCCGGCCCAGTTCAGGTCCTCGAGCTGGTTGTACAGGAACGCCGAGAATTGCGCGGCGTTGGCAATGAAATCCCGCTCGTCCGCCAGCAACGACTCCAATTGCGCCCACAGCATCCCGTAGCCTTCGAGGCCCTGGCCGCTCTTTTGTAAATCGATCATGCCTTGTGCTCCAACAGCTTCAGCCCGACCCAATAGCGGGCAAATTGATACGCGCAACGTCCATTGCGATTACCGCGGCCCGTGGCCCAGCGTACCGCGAGGATGTCCAGTGCTTCGTCTCGCTGCCACTCAAGGCCCGCCTTGTCGGCCAGTTGACCGATCCAGTGTTCGACGACGTTGAGGAAGTGTTCCTGGGTAAACGGATAGAACGACAGCCACAATCCGAAACGGTCCGACAGTGCAATTTTGTCCTCCACCGCTTCGCTGGGATGGAGTTCGCCGTCAACGCGTTTCCAGTTTTCGTTATCGCTTTCCTTTTCCGGGACCAGATGGCGACGGTTGGACGTGGCGTACAACAAAACGTTATCCGGGGCCTGTTCGAGAGAGCCGTCGAGCACGCTCTTGAGCACCCGGTAATCACCCTCGCCCGACTCGAACGACAGGTCATCGCAGAACAACACGAAACGCTGGGGCAGCTTGGCGATCTGTTCGACCACGCGCGGCAAGTCCGCCAGGTGATCGCGTTCGATCTCGATCAGCCGCAGACCGGCCTTGGCGTGTTCGGCCAGCAAGGCGCGAACCAGCGACGATTTACCGGTGCCGCGCGCGCCCCAGAGCAATGCGTGGTTGGCCGGCATGCCATCGATGAACTGTTGGGTATTTCGCCCCAATTGCTCCAGTTGCCGGTCGACACCGATCAGATCGGACAAGCGCATGTCGAGGCTGACTTCCAGCGGCAACAGAAACCCGCTGCGCCCCTCGCGTTGCCAGCGCGCGGCCAGGCAATGATTCCAGTCGATAGCTTGCCGAGGTGCAGGCAGCAGCGGTTCGATACGGGCCAAAACGGCATCGGCGCGTTCAAGAAAAGCATTTAATCGGGAATCCACGTCTTCTCCTCGGGCTCGTTCACAGTAATGATGGCGATACAGCGACGAAACACAGCGTTCGGTGTCCAGTTCATCCCTTTACACAAGGGCTCGCGAGAACATCGGTATCCATGCATGATCGACTATGCTTGAGCAGCGAAGGGAAACGGAAGTGGTTCAACACCCCATGGATATCAAGTTCACCAACCGGCTGTCCTACAAGCAAGCCAGGCTTACTGTGCTGGTCGGTTTCATTCTGGGCACGCTGCTCAGTCTGCTGCAAATAGGCATCGATTATGCCAGTGAAGACGCCTCCATCAACCGAGAAATCCTGTCTTTGCTGGAAATCAGCCACAACCCCGCGTCCCGCATTGCCTACAACATCGACGCCGAACTTGCTCAGGAACTGACCCTGGGCCTGTTGCGCTCGCCGGCGATCATCGGCGCGCAGTTGACCGACAACAACGGTACCGTGCTCGCCAGCGTCAAACGCCCGGGCGTGCAAAACGGTTATCGGGTGATCAGCGACTTCCTGTTCAGCGCCAACCGGCAGTTCGAAGACCGTCTCTACCTGGATCACTTGCCGACCGAATCCCTCGGCACCCTTAGCCTGGACGTCGACACCTATTCATTCGGCAACCGGTTCCTGCGTCGGGCCGAGGTGACCCTGCTCAATGGCTTCGCTCGCAGCCTGCTGCTGACCGGCATCCTGCTGGCGCTGTTCTATGTGATGCTGACCAAGCCATTTGTGCGGGTCATCCGTGAACTCAGCGGCCGCGACCCGCGAAGCGTGGAGCCGACGTCACTGGAATGTCCGACGGGCCATGAAAAAGATGAAATCGGTGTACTGGTCAAGGTTGCCAATCAACAATTCGAAAACATCGCCACCGAAATCCAGCAGCGACGCAACGCCGAAAACCGCCTGACCGACTACCTCGGGCAACTGGAGAACATCGTTTCGGCCCGCACGGCGGAACTCAAGGCGATCAACTCGCGGCTCAGCCAATCCAATCAGGAGCTGGAAGTCGCCCGCCGCACCGCTTTGGACATGGCCGAAGCGCGCTCGGTGTTCCTGGCCAACATGAGCCACGAGATCCGCACCCCGCTCAACGGCCTGCTGGGGATGATCGCGCTTTCCCTGGACGGCCCGCTCAATGCCGAACAACAGCAACAGCTGTCCATCGCCCATGACTCGGGCAAAGTGCTGGTGGAACTGCTCAACGATATTCTCGATCTGTCGAAGTTCGATGCTGGCCAACTTGAGCTCGAACATATTCCGTTCGACCTTGGCTCGCTGATCGAGGACACCGCCAACCTGCTATCGCAAAACGCCGCGCCGAGTGTCGAGCTGAGCTGCCTGATCGACCCGCACTTTCCGGCCCTGGTGCTCGGGGATCCGACCCGGGTCCGACAGATCGTCAGCAACTTGCTGTCCAACGCCCTCAAGTTCACCCGTTTCGGTCGTGTCGATGTGCGCCTGTCGACGTTCGGGGACGGCGTCAGAATCGAAGTCTGCGACACCGGCATCGGTATCGCCCAGGACGCCCAGGTCAAGATCTTCCAGCCATTCACGCAAGCGGGTGCCGGCATTACCCGGCAATTCGGCGGGACCGGCTTGGGCCTGGCACTGACTTACAACCTCTGCGAAGCCATGCAAGGGCGTCTTACCATCAGCTCGGAAGCAGGCTTCGGCAGCGTGTTCTGTGCGGATCTGCCGCTGCCCAGCCACACCCGCGCTCTTCCCCCGGCCTCATTACAGGGCAAGGTTATCGCAATCACCAGCGCCAGCAGCGGTCTGGCAGAACTGCTGAACGGCGTGTTGCCCGGCTGGGGGCTCGACTATGAGCAGCGCTCCATCGATGACTCGTTGCTGGGTCTGAACCCGGATGTACTGATTACCGATTGCCCCGAATGCCTGTTTGGCCTGCGCCCTTCGTGTAAAGCGCCCATTCTGCTGGTCACCGCTTACGGCAGTTTCATGCCCAGCGAACAAGCCCTCGCCCTCGCCCCCTTGCAGCAACAGGCGCGGCCTCTGGCACGCAACGCGCTGTACCAGACGCTGCGGCGAGTCCTGCAGCCGGAACTCAACACGATCAACGGTGCCCGACTCGACACCCTCTGCCCACAACGACGCGGACGCGTGCTGCTGGTGGAGGACAATCCGGTCAACCAACTGGTGGCCAAGGGGATGCTCGGAAAACTCGGTTGCGAGGTGATTGTCGCCGGTCACGGTGGCGAGGCGCTGGATCAGTTGGAGCAGAGCGAATTCGATCTGGTGCTGATGGACTGCAACATGCCGGTGATGGACGGCTACGAGGCCAGTCGGCAAATCCGTCGCAGCGGACGCTGGCCACAGCTGCCCATCGTCGCCCTGACCGCCAACGCCATGTCCGAAGAGCGTGAACGCTGTCGTGCGGCCGGCATGAGCGATTACCTGGCAAAACCCTTCCGCCGGGAAGAGTTGGCGGCCCTGCTGGACTTGTGGGTCCCTACTACGACAGTGCTTTGATTTGCCCCAAAAGGTGATCAAGCCCCTCGCGCAGATCATTCAGGCGATCCAGATCCACACCGCTGTCGCATAACAGGCGGGCCTTGAGCGGCCCGACCTGATCGCGCAAGGCCTTGCCGGTTGGCGACAGGCTCAAGTGCACTTCACGCTCGTCCCGCGCCGAACGCTGACGCTGAACCAGTTGCAGTTGCTCAAGACGCTTGAGCAACGGCGTCAGCGTGCCGGAATCCAGCGCCAGGCGTTCGCCCAACGCCTTGACCGTCGGCTGCTCGGGGGCAGCCTCCTGCCATTCCCACAACACCAGCATCGCCAGGTATTGCGGGTAGGTCAGGCCGAGCTGATCAAGCATCGGCTTGTAGGCGCGGATCACCGCCCGGGAAGCGGCGTACAGCTTGAAGCACAGTTGACTGTCAAGCTTCAGGGAATCGACTGACAAGGTGTTCATTTGAGCAGGGCTTCGATCTCGCGGGTCAGGTCCTGCGGCTTGGTCGCGGGGGCGAAGCGCTTGACCAGCTGGCCATCCTTGCCGATCAGAAACTTGGTGAAGTTCCACTTGATGCCCTGGGAACCCAGCACACCCGGTGCGCGTTTTTTCAGTTGAACGAACAGCGGGTGGGCGCCAGCGCCATTGACTTCAATCTTTTTGAACAGCGGAAAACTGACGCCGAAGTTCAACTCGCAGAACTCGGAAATCGCCCCTTCGTTGCCCGGCTCTTGCTTGCCGAACTGGTTACACGGAAAACCCAGCACCACCAGGCCTTGATCCTTGTAGGTCTGCCATAACTCTTCAAGGCCTTTGTACTGCGGGGTGAAGCCACATTTGCTCGCGGTATTGACCACCAACACGGCTTTGCCGGCGAAATCCGCCAGGGTCTTTTGCTCACCCTTGATGGTGGTGCAAGGGATGCTCAGCAGGTTGTCGCTCATGGTTCGGACTCTGAATGAGGGGAGATGAGACAAACATAGCGAGCAATTGAATTGTGTGCAATTTAATAAATCGATTGCCGATTAATAGTAAGCGCTGCCGAAGGCAGCGCCTACAGGGCTCGCATTACGAGCGCGGCACCAGGTCCAGGCACACTGAGTTGATGCAATAACGCAGGCCGGTCGGTGGCGGGCCGTCCGGGAACACGTGCCCCAGGTGCGCATCGCATTTGGCGCAGACCACTTCGGTACGGATCATGCCGTGGCTGACGTCACGGATCTCGACCATGGCGCTGTCACCGATCGGTGCATAGAAGCTTGGCCAGCCGCAGCCGGAGTCGAATTTGGTCTTGGAGTCGAACAGCGGCTCGTTGCAGCAGATGCAGTGGTAAACGCCATCGACCTTGCTGTCGTTATATTTGCCGGAGAACGGCCGTTCGGTGCCTTTGAGGCGGCAAACGTTGTACTGCTCCGGGTCGAGCATCGCTCGCCATTCTTCCAGGGTTTTTTCCAACTTTTCCATCATCACACCTCAGCAGCTGAAAAAGCCCGATCTGTACCTTTTCCACGGATCGGGCGGCACGTATGATTGCGCCTCGTCAAACGCCAGTCTGGCAGCCAGACCACGCGCATTCAAACGGATTTATGAGTGCCGCCACTCGAGGCGTCAGGCCTGTGTGAATACGCAGGATTCCCAGCACGGTCGTTCATACGCCGCCTGGATCGTTCATTTTCGGGAACACATCGCCATGCAGGTCAGCAAATCGAACAAGCTCGCCAACGTCTGCTACGACATTCGCGGCCCAGTGCTCAAGCACGCCAAACGCCTGGAAGAGGAAGGCCATCGCATCCTCAAGCTGAACATCGGCAACCCGGCGCCTTTTGGTTTCGAAGCGCCGGATGAAATCCTCCAGGACGTCATCCGCAACCTGCCGACCGCTCAAGGCTACAGCGATTCCAAAGGCCTGTTCAGCGCCCGCAAGGCCGTGATGCAGTACTACCAGCAAAAGCAGGTAGAAGGCGTCGGCATTGAAGACATCTATCTGGGCAACGGCGTTTCCGAGCTGATCGTGATGTCGCTGCAGGCCCTGCTCAACAACGGCGACGAAGTGCTGGTGCCGGCCCCGGACTACCCGCTGTGGACCGCCGCGGTGAGCCTGTCGGGCGGTAACCCGGTGCATTACCTGTGCGACGAGCAGGCCAACTGGTGGCCGGATCTGGCCGACATCAAGGCCAAGATCACCCCGAACACCAAAGCACTGGTGATCATCAACCCGAACAACCCGACTGGCGCGGTGTACTCCAAAGAAGTCCTGCTGGGCATGCTGGAACTGGCCCGTCAGCACAACCTGGTGGTTTTTTCCGACGAGATCTACGACAAGATTCTGTACGACGATGCCGTGCACATTTGCACGGCCTCCCTGGCGCCAGATCTGCTGTGCCTGACGTTCAACGGTCTGTCCAAGTCTTATCGCGTGGCGGGTTTCCGCTCCGGCTGGATCGCCATTTCCGGCCCGAAACACCACGCGCAGAGCTACATCGAAGGCATCGACATGCTGGCCAACATGCGTCTGTGTGCCAACGTGCCGAGCCAGCATGCGATCCAGACCGCCCTCGGCGGCTATCAGAGCATCAATGATCTGGTATTGCCCAACGGACGACTGTTGGAACAGCGCAATCGCACCTGGGAACTGCTCAACGACATTCCCGGCGTGAGCTGCGTCAAGCCAATGGGCGCGCTGTATGCGTTCCCACGGATCGACCCGAAAGTCTGCCCGATCCATAACGACGAGAAATTCGTGCTCGACCTGCTGCTGTCGGAGAAGCTGTTGGTGGTGCAAGGTACCGCCTTCAACTGGCCATGGCCGGACCATTTCCGTGTGGTGACCCTGCCGCGCGTGGACGAACTGGACATGGCCATCGGACGTATCGGCAACTTCCTCAAGTCCTATCGCCAGTAACCTGCCTGTCACCGTGCGACGCTTGCGCACGTCGCACGGTGATTGATTCAGCAACATTTCTTTGTACCCTGCCGAACATCGCTTCTTAAATCGCTGACTGATGATTCGTTGCGCGCTCTCGTCTAACAACGGCGGGGCTTACGACGCTAATTGGCTGACAAACGCTTCCCGCATCGACGTCGGAAATGCCCTTCAAACAGCTAGACTGTTGCCGTAGGACACAGTTTGAAATAGTCACCCGGTTGAATAGCCCGGGTCAGCACCTTATATACCCCGCAGTACGCTACATCTTTAGCATGAGGAGATTTCTACAACCATGATGCGCATCCTGCTGTTTTTGGCCACTAACCTGGCGGTCGTGCTGATTGCCAGCATCACCCTGAGCCTTTTCGGCTTCAACGGGTTCATGGCGGCCAACGGGGTTGATCTCAACCTCAATCAGCTGCTGATTTTCTGTGCGGTCTTTGGTTTCGCCGGTTCGCTGTTCTCGCTATTCATCTCCAAGTGGATGGCGAAGATGAGCACCAGCACCCAAATCATCAGCCAGCCGCGCACACGTCACGAGCAATGGCTGCTGCAAACCGTCGAGCAATTGTCCCGGGAAGCCGGGATCAAGATGCCCGAAGTCGGTATTTTCCCGGCCTACGAGGCGAACGCCTTTGCCACCGGCTGGAACAAGAACGACGCGTTGGTCGCGGTCAGCCAAGGGCTGCTCGAGCGTTTCTCGCCAGATGAAGTGAAGGCCGTTCTGGCCCACGAAATCGGCCACGTAGCCAATGGCGACATGGTCACCCTGGCATTGGTCCAGGGCGTGGTGAACACCTTCGTGATGTTCTTCGCACGGATCATCGGCAATTTTGTCGACAAGGTGATCTTCAAGAACGAAGAAGGCCAGGGCATTGCCTACTACGTGGCAACCATCTTCGCCGAACTGGTCCTGGGCATTCTGGCCAGCGCCATCGTCATGTGGTTCTCGCGTAAACGCGAATTCCGTGCAGACGAAGCCGGTGCACGCCTGGCCGGTACCGCCGCAATGATCGGCGCCCTGCAACGCCTGCGAGCGGAACAGGGGCTGCCGGTGCACATGCCGGACACCCTGACGGCTTTCGGCATCAACGGTGGCATCAAACAGGGGTTTGCCCGCATGTTCATGAGCCACCCACCGCTGGAAGAGCGTATCGACGCGTTGCGTCGTCGGGGCTGATGGCTCTGCGCTGATACAAAAAGGGGCGATCATCTGATCGCCCCTTTTTTTGCCTTGCTGTTCCATCAACTCATCAAGCGATAAACCCGCTCTTCAAGCCGCGTAACACCGCTTTCCGCGAACTTCCAGCTCTCGCCCAGAACGTCCTGGTCCTCCAGAATCTTCAACTCCCACGAAGCACCGAACAACCGTTGCACTTCGTCATCCAGCACTGCAAAGGGCGGCCCCTCCCTTTGTGCCTGGTCGTAATCCAGGGTAATCAGCAGCCCCAGCGAATCCTTCGGCAAAATCCGCTTCAGGTGCTCGGCGTATTGCTCCCGCATCTTCGGCGGCAAGGCGATCAACGCGGCGCGGTCGTACAGCGCACTGCAATCGGCGACATCGCCGGCCGTCAACGCGAAGAAATCACCACACCAGATCTCGATCGAGCCCGCCCGATAGACCGTGAAGGGGCCTTGATCGCTGACGTCCGGATCAAATTGATGCTCGTGGAAAAAGTCTTCCACCGCTTTTTCCGACAACTCGATGCCCAGCACCTCGTGACCGCATTTTGCCAGCCACAGCAGATCCAGGGTTTTCCCACATAGCGGCACCAGTACGCGCGCGCCCTCTTCCAGGCCCAGCTGCGGCCAGTACCGTTGCAGATATGGATTCACTTCCGGCAGGTGAAAGCCGATCTGATTCGACGTCCACCGCTTGTGCCAAAACTCCGGCTGCATAATTAATCCCGAAAATTCGATCAAAAGACTCTAAAACTTATATTAGATTTAGATCAATGATCTGACTGAAGATGATGCCATCTTACCCCTCAGGAGCTCATTCATGTTCCCCAGCCTGTACATATCCCATGGCTCGCCCATGTTGGCACTGGAACCAGGCGCCAGCGGGCCTGCTCTCGCTCGCCTGGCCACAGAATTACCGAAACCCAAAGCCATCGTAATTGTTTCTGCGCATTGGGAAAGCAATGAATTACTTGTCAGCGGCAATGCCCAGCCTGAAACCTGGCATGACTTCGGCGGGTTTCCGCAGGCGTTATTCGACGTGCAATACCCGGCGCCCGGCAATCCACAATTGGCCGCAGAGGTTGTCGAACTGCTGAACGCTGACGGCCTGCCCGCACGCATCGATGCCAAGCGGCCGTTCGACCACGGGGTTTGGGTGCCGCTGTCATTGATGTACCCACAAGCCGATATCCCCGTGGTGCAAGTCTCGCTACCCACACGCGGCGGCCCGGCCCTGCAGACCCGCGTCGGCCATGCGCTGGCCAGCCTGCGCGAACACGGCGTGCTGCTGATCGGTTCCGGCAGCATCACCCACAACCTGCGCGAACTGGACTGGCACGCCAGCACAGAGAGCGTCGAACCCTGGGCTCAGGCATTTCGTGACTGGATGATCGAAAAACTCGCTGCCAACGACGAAACCGCGTTGCACGACTACCGTCAGCAAGCACCGAATGCGGTGCGCAACCATCCGAGCGATGAACATTTGCTGCCTTTGTATTTTGCCCGTGGCGCCGGAGGAAACTTCAGCGTGACCCACAAGGGATTCACCATGGGGGCCTTGGGCATGGACATTTACCGCTTCGGATAACGTAAAAACTCACAGTTTGTGGCGGCCAGGCTCAGACCACGTCAACCCCGACATGAATCGCGTCGTGCCGCCAAAACTCCAGATCACAATCGATCAACCGCTCATGCTGATCGTAATTGACCCGAGCGATGCGCAACCCCGGACTCCCCACCGACACCCGTAAAGCCGCCGCCGCATCCACCGACAACGCCGTCGGCACAATCTCGAAACGCACCCGACCGTAGTGCAAATCGTAATGTCGCGCATACAGCTCGGTAATCGACTGATTCAAATCGAAATCCAGAATCCCCGGAAAAAACTGCGGATTCAAATAGTGCTCCACGTACAACACCAGCCGCTCATCGATCCGCCGCGCCCGGCAAATCTGAATCACGCTGGACAACGCCGGCAGCTGCAACCACGCACAGACCGCCGCCGACGCCGGTTGCAACCGCGCTGAAATCACCTCGGTGGACGGCACCCGCCCCTGCGCACTGACCATCGCGTGAAAGTGACTGCGCTGCATCAGGTTGTAGGCTAGGCGCGGTGGCGACACGAACCAGCCACGGCGCTCCTCCCGATAAATCTGTCCCTGGGCTTCCAGTTGCAACAACGCTTCACGCACGGTGATCCGCGTGGTACCGAACAACTCACTGAGCTTGCGCTCGGCCGGTAGTTTGCTCCCGGGCGCCAACAGGCCATGGTCGAGCTGTTCCTGCAGAACCTGCCCGATGGCTGTCACCGCTTTGGTTGTCTCGATGCGCATCAACGTTACCTATCTGGACTAGACCAGCACTGTTTCGGGGCGGAACCGCGACTCAAAACGGTTCCCTCAACTCCCGACAAGCCTAGGCACTGCACATGACTGACAGATGACAAAGCCGCCGAACGGTTGATCCAGACGCCTGCAATTTCACGGCCAAGTCCTTTTATATCAGCCTTTTAGCCATGGTCTACGCTTACTCCGAAGCCTGAGCATTGCCGCTCAAAAAATATAGGCCGACCAGTCGTCGACATCAAAATGTCATCAGAGGCGCCTAAATTGGCTCAGGTATTGCTGACCTAGACCAACACAACCGCAATCGCAGCGTTGAAAACGCCCAAAGGAGCTTCGGATGAAACAGCTTTTCCTGGCCTCACTGTTAGGCTCGACCATTGCCATGTGCACCGCCGCGATGGCGGCTGATACCGATTTGAAAACCCTGGAAGCCGCGGCGAAAGCGGAAGGTGAGGTCAACAGCGTCGGCATGCCCGACAACTGGGCCAACTGGAAAGGTACCTGGGATGACCTGGCCAAGAACTACGGCCTGAAACACATCGACACCGACATGAGCTCGGCCCAGGAAATCGCCAAGTTCGCCGCTGAAAAAGACAACGCCACTGCTGATATCGGTGATGTCGGTGCAGCGTTCGGTCCGATCTCGGTGAAGCAAGGTGTTGTACAACCTTACAAGCCAAGCACCTGGGATCAGATCCCGAGCTGGGCAAAGGATAAGGACGGCAACTGGGCGCTCGCCTACACCGGCACTATCGCGTTCATCGTCAACAAAAAGTTGCTGCACGGCTCCGACGCGCCGACCAAATGGGCTGACCTCAAGGACGGCAAATACAAAGTGTCCATCGGTGATGTGAGCACCGCGGCCCAAGCGGCCAACGGTGTTCTGGCTGCCGCGCTCGCCAATGGTGGTAATGAGAAAAACCTCCAGCCGGCGCTGGATCTGTTTTCCGAGATCGCCAAGCAAGGCCGCCTGTCGATGGCCAACCCGACAATTGCCACCATGGAAAAGGGTGAAATCGAAGTCGGTGTGGTCTGGGACTTCAACGGCTTGAGCTACAAGGCCAAAATGGTCAACCCGGATGACTACACCGTGCTGATTCCATCCGATGGTTCGGTGATTTCCGGTTACACCACCATCATCAACAAATACGCCAAGCACCCGAACGCCGCCAAGCTGGCCCGCGAATACATCTTCAGCGACGCCGGCCAGATCAACCTCGCGAAAGGCAACGCTCGTCCGATCCGCGCCGAGCATCTGACTCTGCCGCCCGAGGTTCAGGCCCAGCTCCTGCCTAATGAGCAGTACAAAAAGGTCACGCCGATCAAAGACGCAGATGCCTGGGAGAAGACCTCCAAAGCCCTTCCTCAGAAGTGGCAGGAAGAAGTCATCGTCAATATGAAGCAATGATGTATCCGTAGGAGCTGGCGCAGGCTGCGATCTTTTGATCTTTCACTCGACACTCAAGTGAAGGCAAAAAGATCGCAGGCTCCGCCGGCTCCTACGACGATCAGATTCAGTTTCGCTTTTCGGAGTTCCAGCCCCTATGAAGCACAACGTCATCCTTGTCGTGCTCGACGGCCTCAATTACGAGGTTGCCCGTCACGCCATGGGGCACCTGCAGGCTTATGTCGGCGCAGGACGCGCGGCGCTCTACAAACTGGAGTGCGAACTGCCGGCGCTGTCCCGACCGCTTTACGAGTGCATCCTGACCGGCGTCACACCGATCGACAGTGGCATCGTCCACAACAATGTCTCGCGCCTGTCCAACCAGCGCAGCATCTATCACTACGCCAGCGATGCCGGTCTTGTAACCGCCGCCGCGGCCTATCACTGGGTCAGCGAGCTGTATAACCGTTCGCCGTTTATTGCCGCGCGGGATCGACACACCGACGACCCCAACCTGCCCATCCAGCACGGTCATTTCTACTGGAGCGATCACTACCCGGATTCGCACCTGTTCGCCGACGCCGAAAACCTGCGCCTGCGTCATGCGCCGAACTTTTTATTGGTCCACCCCATGAACATCGACGACGCCGGGCACAAGCACGGCCTCGACACCCCGCAATACCGCAACAGCGCCCGCTCGGCCGACATTATTCTGGCCGACTACCTGCAAGGCTGGCTCGTCAGCGGTTATCAAGTGCTGGTGACCGCCGACCACGGCATGAACAACGACCGCTCCCACAACGGCCTGCTGCCGGAAGAACGCGAAGTACCGCTGTTCGTCCTCGGCGACGCCTTCAGCTTCAATGCCAACGCCGCACCGAAACAGACTGAAATCTGCGGCACCGTCTGCGAACTGCTGGGTGTGGCCCACGACAAACCAGTGTGCCGGGAGCTACTCAAGTGAACACCATGACGCGCGGCAAATGGGTGGCAGCCTTGTGCCTGGTGCCTTTCGCACTGTTTTTTATCGTGTTCCAGATCGCCCCGCTGTCCTGGGTGATGATCAATAGCCTGCAATCGGAAGAGTTCGGCTGGGGCATCGCCAACTTCACCAAGATCTTCAATTCGAAGTTCTATCTGCAGGCGATCCAGTTCAGCCTCGAGATCAGTTTCTGGTCCAGCGTGTTCGGGATCATCATCGCGGTACTCGGCGCCTACTCCCTGCGCCGGGTCGACTCGAAACTGCGCAACTTCGTCAACGCCTTCGCCAACATGACCAGCAACTTTGCCGGCGTGCCTTTGGCCTTCGCGTTCATCATTCTGCTGGGCTTCAACGGCAGCTTCACCATCATGCTCAAGCAGGCCGGGATCATTCAGGACTTCAACCTGTATTCGAAAACCGGGCTGATCATTCTCTACACCTACTTCCAGATTCCGCTGGGCGTGCTGCTGCTCTATCCGGCCTTTGATGCCCTGCGCGAAGACTGGCGTGAATCCGCCGCGCTGCTCGGCGCCAATGGCTGGCAGTTCTGGCGGCACATCGGTTTGCCAGTGCTGACCCCGGCGCTGCTCGGTACGTTTGTGATCCTTTTGGCCAACGCCCTGGGCGCGTACGCCACCGTGTATGCCCTGACCACCGGCAACTTCAACGTGCTGCCGATCCGCATCGCGGCGATGGTTTCCGGCGACATTTCCCTGGACCCGAACCTGGCCAGTGCCCTGGCCGTGGTGCTGGTGGCGTTGATGACCCTGGTGACCATCGTGCATCAGCTGCTGTTGAAGAGGAGCTACCATGTCTCGCGCTGAGTTGGGGCCCGTCGGTGTCTATCACCGCGTCGTGGTGTATTTGCTGTTTGCCATTCTGTTGCTGCCACTGGCCGGGACGTTGATTTACTCGATCGCCAGCAGTTGGTCGGCGACCATTCTGCCCAGCGGTTTCACCGTTAAATGGTACGTGGAGCTGTGGAGCGATCCGCGGTTTCTCCATTCGTTCGGTCAATCGCTGCTGGTCTGCGTCGGCTCGCTGATTCTGTCCGTGGTGCTGATTCTTCCGTTGCTGTTTGTGGTGCATTACCACTTCCCGAAACTCGATGCGCTGATGAACATCCTGATCCTGTTGCCCTTCGCGGTGCCGCCGGTGGTGTCGTCGGTGGGCCTGTTGCAGCTCTACGGTTCCGGGCCGTTCGCGATGGTCGGGACGCCGTGGATTCTGATCGGTTGTTACTTCACCGTGGCGCTGCCGTTCATGTACCGGGCAATCACCAACAACTTGCAGGCGATCAACCTGCGAGACCTGATGGACTCCGCTCAACTGCTCGGTGCCAGCACCTGGCAAGCGGCGTTCCTGGTGGTGCTGCCAAACTTGCGCAAAGGTTTGATGGTGGCGTTGCTGCTGTCGTTCTCGTTCCTGTTCGGTGAGTTCGTGTTCGCCAACATCCTCGTCGGGACCCGCTACGAAACCCTGCAGGTCTACCTCAACAACATGCGCAACAGCAGCGGCCACTTCACCAGTGCGCTGGTGATTTCCTATTTCTTCTTTGTGCTGGTTCTGACCTGGGCTGCCAATATCTTGAACAAGGACAAAAGCCAATGAGCTTCGTCAGCGTCCAACACCTACTAAAAAGCTACGCGGGCACCACGGTGTTCAGCGACATCAACTGTGAAATCCAGAAGGGTGAGTTCGTCACCCTCCTCGGCCCGTCCGGTTGCGGCAAGTCCACACTGCTTCGCTGCATCGCCGGACTGACCTCGGTGGACGGCGGCAAAATCCTGCTCGATGGCCAAGACCTCGTTCCATTGAGCCCGCAGAAACGCGGGATCGGCATGGTGTTCCAGAGCTACGCGCTGTTTCCGAACATGACGGTTGAGCAGAACGTCGCCTTTGGTCTGCGCATGCAAAAGGTCAATGCCGACGACAGCCATAGGCGTGTTGCCGAAGTACTGAAACTGGTGGAACTCAACGACTTCGCCGCACGTTATCCGCATCAACTGTCCGGCGGCCAATGCCAGCGAGTTGCCCTCGCGCGCTCGTTGGTGACCCGGCCACGTCTGTTATTACTGGATGAACCGCTGTCGGCCCTGGATGCGCGGATTCGCAAGCACTTGCGCGAACAGATCCGTCAGATCCAGCGTGAACTCGGCTTGACCACGATCTTCGTCACTCACGATCAGGAAGAAGCCCTGACCATGTCCGATCGGATTTTCTTGATGAATCAGGGAAAGATCGTACAAAGCGGCGACGCCCAGACCCTTTACACCGCACCCGTGGATGTTTTTGCTGCCGGCTTCATCGGCAACTACAACCTGCTGGACGCCAACAGCGCCACAAAACTGCTGCAGCGACCGATTACCCACCGCATCGCAATCCGCCCGGAAGCCATCGAACTGAGCCTGAACGGCGAGCTTGACGCGCAAATCCGCAGCCACAGCCTGTTGGGCAACGTGATTCGCTACCGGGTCGAAGCCCGGGGCGTGGAATTGGTGGTGGATGTGCTGAACCGCTCGGCGGCCGATCTGCATCCCGATGGTCAGCGTCTGGCGCTTTCCATCGATCCGACGGCCCTGTGTGAGGTAGCCTGATGACTTTGCTGATGTTGAAGAGAGAACCGCACTGATGGCCCTGGCAATTTTTGATCTGGACGAAACCCTGATCCACGGCGACTGCGCCACCCTCTGGAGCGAGCAAATGGGCCGCCTGGGTTGGGTTGATCCCGAGTCGTTCATGCGTCAGAACAATGAACTGATGGACGCCTACAGCCACGGCAAGCTGCGGATGGAGGAGTACATGACCTTCAGTCTGGAGCCGATGATCGGGCGCACGCCGGAAGAGGTCGACCATTTGGTAGGGCCTTGGGTAGAAGACTTCATCGAGCCGATCATTTTCAGTGACGCCACCAAAGCCATCGCGGCCCATCGCAAGGCCGGCGACCGGATTTTAGTGATTTCGGCGTCGGGCACGCACTTGGTCAGGCCGATTGCCGACCGCTTGGGTATCGACGAGATTCTCGGCATCGAGCTGGAAGTGACACATGGGGTTTATAGCGGCAACACGGTGGGCACGCTGACCTACCGCGAAGGCAAGATCACGCGCTTGCTGGAATGGCTGGATGCGGAAGAGGAAAACCTTGAAGGCGCCAGTTTCTACTCCGACTCACGCAATGATTTGCCGTTGCTGCTGAAGGTGGATTTCCCACACGTGGTAAACCCGGATCCGGTGCTGCTTGAGCACGCAGAAAAGGCCGGCTGGCCAATCCATCTCTGGAAGTAACCCTTGACCAGATCTTTCCCACGCTCCGCGTGGGAAAGATCTATCTATCAAGTCAGGCTTTCGTCGATCACCAGCACCAATTTCCCCGACACCTTATTAGTCGCCAACTCCGCAAACGCCGCTTCGGCGTCCTTGATCGGGAAGGTCTTGGCCAATTGCGGACTCAAACGCCCTTCAGCAAACAGCGGCCAGACATGCTGGCTGAGATCGCTGAACAGATCCGCCTTGAACTGTTCGTCGCGACTGCGCAAGGTCGAACCCAGCAGCTGCACGCGCTTGGCCAGTACCTGCGCCAGATCCAGCTGCGCCTCACGACCGCCCATCAGGCCAATCAGCACCCAACGACCATCGCGCGCCATCAATTTCAGATTCAGCGCGGCGTAGTTGCCACCCACCGGGTCGAGAATCACATCGAACGGGCCCAGGTCGCTCAAGCTGTCCAGATCCCCATTGCGCACGACCCCACCTTGCGCGCCCAGCGCTTCGCAGTAAGCCAAACGCTCGGCGGAACCGACGCTGACCCAGCACGGGTTGCCAAACGCCTTGCACAGCTGAATGGCAGCTGAACCGATTCCACTTGCTCCGGCGTGCAGCAGAACTTTCTCACCCGGCTTGAGCGCAGCCAGTTGAAACAAATTCAGCCAAACGGTCGCATACACTTCTGGCAGCGCTGCCGCCTCAGCCAGGGACAAACCTTCGGGAACCGGCAACACATGCCGTCCGTCGACAACTACCTCCTCGGCCATCCCGCCCCCGGCCAGCAAGGCGCAAACCCGATCTCCGACCTGCCAGGACGAGCCCGCCCCCACCTCGCTGATGACCCCGGAGCACTCAAGACCCAGTATCTGGCTGGCTCCCGGTGGTGGCGGATAAAGACCCGCCTTCTGTAACAAATCGGCGCGATTGAGACCCGCCGCCGCCACTCGAATCCGAACTTGTCCTACATCGCATGTAGGACTGGGCTCTTCAACCCACTCCACTTGACCTTCAACGCCTTGCAATGCTTTCACAGTGCCTCCATAGTGAGTCTGGACTGAGCCCGTAGCTGTAGCGCCGGGCTTTCTTGCATTATGCGACCGGCCCTGGGGCCTATACGAAAGCTAGCAGGCAGCTTTCGTACAGAGTCTAGTGGTACCGGCGACTTCAAAGACGGCCTAATATGCGTGATCAATTGTCCCCGCGTCGAATCAGCATGAAGCATTTTTTCCCCAGCACCGCCCTAGCCCTATTCATTGGTATCGGTCTGTTGCCGATGTCGACCAATTCGTTTGCAGCCAATAGCTGGGACAAGCTTCAGCCTGATCGTGACGAAGTGATCGCCAGCCTGAACGTCGTCGAATTGCTCAAGCGCCATCACTACAGCAAGCCGCCGCTCGATGACGCGCGCTCCGTGATCATCTATGACAGCTACCTCAAGCTGCTGGACCCGTCGCGCAGCTACTTCATGGCCAGTGACATTGCCGAATTCGACAAGTGGAAAACCCAGTTTGACGACTTCCTCAAAAGCGGCGACCTGAATGCCGGGTTCACCATCTACAAGCGCTACCTGGACCGCGTCAAAGCGCGTCTGGACTTCGCCCTTGCAGAGCTGAACAAAGGCGTCGACAAGATCGACTTCACCGCCAAGGAAACCTTGCTGGTCGATCGCAAGGACGCCCCTTGGCTCAAGAACACCGCAGAACTCGATGACCTATGGCGCAAACGCGTCAAGGACGAAGTCTTGCGGCAGAAGATCGCGGGCAAGGACTCCAAGCAGATCCAGGAAACCCTGACCAAGCGCTACAAGAACCAATTGACGCGCCTGGACCAGACCCGTGCGGAAGACATCTTCCAGGCGTACATCAATACCTTCGCCATGTCCTACGACCCGCACACCAACTATCTGTCGCCGGATAACGCGGAAAACTTCGACATCAACATGAGCCTGTCCCTCGAGGGCATTGGCGCCGTGTTGCAGAGCGACAACGACCAGGTGAAAATCGTGCGTCTGGTGCCAGCAGGCCCGGCCGACAAGACCAAACAAGTTGCACCGGCCGACAAGATCATCGGCGTTGCCCAGGGCAACAAAGAAATGGTCGACGTGGTCGGCTGGCGCCTGGACGAAGTGGTCAAATTGATCCGTGGGCCGAAAGGCACCGTGGTGCGCCTGGAAGTGATCCCGGCCAGCAATGCGCCGAACGACCAGACCAGCAAGATCGTCCCGATCACCCGCGAAGCGGTGAAGCTTGAAGACCAGGCGGTGAAGAAGTCGGTTCTCAACCTGAAACAGGACGGCAAGGACTACAAGCTCGGCGTCATCGAAATCCCGGCCTTCTACCTGGACTTCAAGGCTTTCCGTGCTGGCGATCCGGACTACAAGAGCACCACTCGCGACGTCAAGAAACTGCTGACCGAGTTGCAGAAAGACAAAGTCGACGGCGTGGTCATCGACCTGCGCAACAACGGCGGCGGTTCCCTGCAGGAAGCCACCGAGCTGACCAGTCTGTTCATCGACAAAGGTCCGACCGTTCTCGTGCGTAACGCCGATGGCCGGGTCGATGTACTGGAAGACGAAAACCCGGGGGCCTTCTACAAAGGGCCGATGGCGTTGCTGGTCAACCGCTTGTCTGCCTCGGCTTCGGAGATTTTTGCCGGCGCCATGCAGGACTATCACCGCGCGTTGATCATCGGCGGCCAGACCTTCGGTAAAGGCACCGTGCAGACCATTCAGCCGCTGAACCATGGCGAACTGAAACTGACCCTGGCCAAGTTCTACCGGGTTTCCGGCCAGAGCACCCAGCATCAGGGCGTACTGCCGGACATCGATTACCCGTCGATCATCGACACCAAGGAAATCGGCGAAAGCGCACTGCCTGAAGCCATGCCGTGGGACACCATCCGTGCGGCCATCAAGCCTGCGGTCGATCCGTTCAAGCCATACATTACTCAGCTCAAATCCGAGCATGACGTACGTTCGGCCAAAGACGCGGAGTTCGTGTTCATCCGCGACAAACTGGCCCTCGCGCAGAAACTGATGGCGGAAAAAACCGTCAGCCTCAATGAAGCCGATCGTCGTGCACAACACGCCGATATCGAAGCCAAGCAGCTTGCCATGGAAAACATCCGTCGCAAGGCCAAAGGTGAAGAGCCGCTCAAAGAGCTGAAGAAAGAAGACGAAGACGCGATCACGGCCGAGCCAGACAAGACCAAGCCAGAAGACGATGCCTACCTGAGCGAGACCGGGCGGATTCTGTTGGACTACCTGAAACTCAATACCACGGTAGCCAAGCACTAAGTGGTTACTAGCAAGATGATGGCAATTTAATGCTGACGCTCCCCGGAGCGTCATCAAACAGTCATCATTCTGTCGTGAAATAAAGGACTGGGAGCCCTCTTTAACCAAGAGGTGCTCCCAGTCCTTTTTTTATCGCCAGAGAAAGCCATGACCACCACAGAACAGCTGAGTGCCTTGAGTTCCATACTGGCTCAAAGCGGTTTGCACAGCTTGTTCCAGCCGATCATTTCCCTCTCTGAGCGACGCATTATCGGTTACGAAGCCCTTAGTCGCGGCCCCTCCAACAGCCCGCTGCACTCTCCCCTCGCACTGTTCGCCGTCGCCCGTCAGGCCGGCCGCCTGAGCGAGCTGGAAATCGCCTGCCGTCAAAGCGCCTGCCGACGTTTCAATGAGCAACAACTGCCCGGCAAATTGTTCCTCAACGTTTCCCCCGAATCCCTGCTCGAAGCCGCGCACCAACACGGGCGCACCCTGCAACTGCTGCAGGACTTCGGTATACCGCCGAGTCAGGTGGTGATCGAACTGACTGAACAAACGCCAACCGACGATTTCGAGCTGCTGCAAACCGCGCTGCATCACTATCGAGCGATGGGGTTTTCCATTGCTCTGGATGATCTGGGCGCAGGCTATTCGAGTTTGCGGCTGTGGTCTGAGTTGCGCCCGGACTACGTGAAGATTGATCGACACTTCATCGACGGCATTCACCAGGACGCCCTCAAGCGCGAATTCGTCGGCTCTATCCTGCAAATTGCCAAGGCCTCACGGGCACAGGTGATTGCCGAAGGTATCGAGCTGCCGGAAGAACTCGCGGTATTGACCGAGATGGGCGTCGATCTGGTTCAGGGTTATCTGCTCTGCCGCCCCCAGGAACATCCACCTCGTGATGCCCGAGCCCTGATGCCGAAACGGGAAAGCACCGCGGTGGCGTTGAATGATGAAGTCAGCGACCTTAGCGCTTTGCTCAACGACCAACCGGCTGTGGGTCGCGATACACCGACCGCCACGGTGCTGGAAGCCTTTCGCCGCCAGGCCAACCTGAACTCCCTGGCGGTAATCGACGAGCAAGGCCAGCCCTGTGGCATCGTCCACCGGCATTCGCTCTCCGACGCGTTGCTCAAGCCTTTTGCCACCGACCTGTTCGCCCGCAAGCCGATCAGCCGTTTAATGAGTGATGACTTCCTCGCCGTTGAGATGAGCCAGTCATTACAGCAAGTGAGCCGACTGATCACCAGCCGCGCGCGGCAGCGCATCGAAGAAGACTTCATCATCACCCTCAACGGTGGTTACCTGGGATTGGGCCGAGTGATCGACGTACTAAAACTGATTACCGAACTGAAAATCCAGCAGGCCCGCTACGCCAACCCGCTGACCCTGTTGCCGGGCAACGTGCCGATCCAGCAATGCCTGACGCGAGTGCTGCAACAGCAACGGGAATCGGTGATCTGCTACGTCGACATCGACAGTTTCAAACCCTTCAACGACATCTACGGCTACGGCCGTGGGGATGAAGTCCTGCTGTGCCTGGCGCAATGCCTGAATGACCGCGTCGACCCTTCCCGCGACTTTGTCGGCCATATCGGCGGCGATGATTTCCTGCTGGTGCTCGGCCCGGAAGACTGGCGCAAACGCTTGAACCAGTTGCTGGACGACTTCCAGAGCCAATGCCGACGCTTTTATCGCAGCGAACATCTGGAAGCCGGCTGCTTCATTGCTCCAAACCGTCAGGGTGTGCGGCAGGAGTTTGCATTGTTGTCACTGTCGATCGGCGTGGTGCATTTACATCCACAGGCCTGTGGACAACTCGATGCGAGCCAGCTGGCGGAGATGGCATCGCAGGCAAAGCATCACGCGAAGAATGTGCCGGGGTATAGCGTGCATGTGATCGATAGTCTGGCGGTGCCTGAAGCCGAAGAAGAATTGCTCGTCGGGCAGCGGTGATTGCTGATGCGATCTTGATCGTTCCCACTCTGCGTGGGAACGATCATTACCTGGGAGTTATTGCGCAGAACCGCGAGACGCCAACTCTTTCAGTTTAAGCTCGGCCAGTGGATGCCCAGCCTTCGCAGCAATCTCCCAAAACCGCGCAGCTTCAACCGCATCCGGCGCCTTGCTCGGCGTTCCGGCGAGACTGATCACGCCCACCTGATACGCCGCTTTGCCATCCCCCGCCAACGCCGCCAGGCGCAGCAATCGCACTCCCTCTTCGCGAGCCCCGAGGCCGACGCCGCGAAAGGTCAGGATGTGGCCATAGAAGCTCTGGGCGCCAACATCACCCAGATTCGCCATGCGTGCGAACTGGCCTTCGAGCCAGCTCCAGCCACGCGGTTGGCGCACAAACCATGACCAGTGAAACAACCTGCGCGCCAGCCAGTAACTGGCCTTCGCCTTGAGTCGCAGAAACACTCAGGCCTCTGCCGATTCGGGGTATTCGTACTCGAACACCCGCACCACTTCCGAGGCATGCCAGGACGCAGCGGCTACACCATCGGACGGGCCGGAGAAACGCCCCAGACGTTCGACACACTCAAAGAACCCGGTGCGCGGCAGGCGGCTGGCGCCCTGGCTGATCACCAGCGAACTGCGCAACGGCTGCTCAGCCTTGGCGTCCAGCGCGGCCAGATGCTCAAGCGCGGCGGTCAGGGTTTGCATGGCTGGCGTGGGCAGTTGCAAACGTTCGAGCAACGCCCGGTATGTCAGAAGATGACGCTGGCGGCGCGCCTGATCCAGTTCGCCCAGCAACCCGTCCCAATGTTGACGACTGATGCGTACGCTCACGATTCATCCCTCCACCCTGGCACCGTCAATTCCCAGGCCAGGCTGCGGCGAATCGCAGCGTCGGGTAGACGCTCGCCACTTTCGATCAAGGCCAGATAAGACGGGCTGATGCCTACCGTGCGGGCCAACGCCTCGATGGCGATGCCCTTCCCTTCGCGCAAACTGCGTAGTTGATCCAGCCCCGGAAGAATCTGGTCTGGTGTTGCCGCGTGACGCTCTGGGGCGACCTGCGGCGGTTGTTCATTGATGCCTGCTGCTTTTAGTAGAGCCTGATACTGAGCCCATGGCAGAACCGCATACTCGGGCTCTCCTTCGCGTGTAATTATCTGAATATCCATGACTACCCCGTAGGACAACAACACTTAGCGAGTCGGCACTTTTCCCTAGAAGTGTAATCCTAACAGCGGCCAAGGTCGCGGGGGTATCAATCTATGGATGAGATTGAATCAGTTCAGTTTTTTTTCGGCCCCTGAAGTTGAAGTTGCTCCGGGGTATCGGGCAGGCGTTCGACCACCGCAAGCTTTTCCGGCATCTGACGATTACGCCAGGCGCGGAAGGCGTTGAGTTCATCGTCGAGAACTTTCATCAGCCAGGCCAGCACTGCGATGTCATCGAGCATGCCGAACACTGGAATGAAGTCCGGAACGGCATCCAGCGGACTGAGGAAGTACATCAGGCCAGCCACCACCGATATCAGGGCTTTGGGGCTGATGGCCCGATACTCACCGCGCCAGTAAGCCAGGCAAAGTGCCTGTAACAGGCGCAGATCATCCTTGAGCTTGCCCAGCCGGTTACCCTGGCTGGCACCTTTGCTGGCCACCGCGAAGAGCAAGGTCGGCAAACGTCCACGCGCGAGCAGGCGTCCGGCCAGAGGCAGGAAACGAGCGAAATTCCAGGGTGTTTTCATCATTCCTCCCACTGAAATGTTATCCACACAAATTGTGGATAACCTTGTGAACAGAGCTGCATTTCACGGCTGAAAGCCCCGTTTCATAAGGGCCTGACTCAGATCGGGCGTTTTTTACTCACATAAAAAAACCCAAGATTTCATTGACTTGGCGCTCTGGCGCGGCTAGCACAGGCGTCCTCAATGGCTATGACTCCAGCCTACAGCATCCGTTCGCTTTGTTTACCTTTGCTGAACGCCAGATGCAACAACGCCCCGCATAAGCGAGGCGTTGTTTTTAGAGCAGACGCTGATTACTTGGTAGCGGCGTCTTGTTTTGCTGGATCCTTGATTGCCAGCAGTTCCAGATCGAATACCAGCACCGAGTTGGCTGGAATCGCTGGACTTGGGCTTTGGGCGCCGTAAGCCAGCTCGCTAGGGATGTACAGTTTGTACTTCTCGCCAACGTGCATCAGTTGCAGGCCTTCGACCCAACCCGGAATCACACCGCTGACCGGCAGATCGATCGGGCTGCCACGCTCGACGGAACTGTCGAAAACGGTGCCGTTGGTCAGGGTACCGGTGTAGTGAACGGTCACTACGTCGGTCGGCTTAGGCTGTGCGCCATCGGCTTTCTTGACCACTTCATACTGCAGGCCCGAAGCAGTGGTGGTTACACCGGCTTTCTTGGCGTTGTCTTCGAGGAATTTCTTGCCGGCAGCTGCCGACTCTTCGCTCATTTTGGCCATACGTTCTTCAGCACGCTTTTGCAGTGCTGCGAAGGCTTCGACCAGTTCGTCATCCTTCAGCTTCTGTTCTTTCTTGCCGACGGCATCTTCGATGCCTTGGGCTACGGCTTTGGAGTCCAGATCATCCATGCCTTCCTGAGCCAGGCTCTTGCCCATGTTCAGGCCAATCCCGTAGGAAGCTTTTTGCGCCGGGGTTTTCAGCTCTACGCTGGTCTGCGAATCACAACCCGCAAGTACCAGGCTAACCAGGGCCACCGCCGCCGCCAACCGATGCTGTTTCATGCTATTTCCTTGTTCATGCGCCTAAAGGGCAATCGAGTAAAGCCGCGAGCTTATCAGGCGGCCACGACCAATGGCTACCGGCATGAGAGCAGGAAACTTCTGATAAGTTCAGGTGTTTTAACGCATTTCGGGAATGGGACGATGAAGCTTCTGTCATCTTGCGCTCACAGAGACCGATAGCAGAACCCCAGCATCTGGCGTAATGGCCACTTGCCGCATCTCAGGTGCTAGGGCATAAGGAAGCTACAAATCGACAAGGATGTTTATCTTGCGCCTCCTCTTTCGCTTGCTGGTTCTGTTCGCAGTCCTGCTGGGGCTGGGCCTCGCCGTGGTTCTGTACTACGTCGCCAACCCGAAACTACCGGCCTGGTCACCCGTGCAGCAGGTGCATTACCTGGAGCAATGGAGTGCCAGCGACCGCGAAACTTACTACTTCACGCCCCAGGGCACTCAGGTCAAAGGCTTGCGCTATGACTGGTTCAAGGCCCTCGAATTACCGTTCTCGCAACAGCGATTCGCCGCTCCCGAATACCTCGCCCGCTTCGGTTTTCTGATCGACCCCAGCCAGAGACCCACGCCAAACAACCCCGGCAATCTGCCAGTGGGCTTCGCCCGTCATCAGAACCCTGGAAGCCAGGACGAGTTTCTCGACATCACCTGCGCCGCCTGCCACACCGGCGAACTGCGCTTTAACGGCCAGGCCGTGCGCATCGATGGCGGTTCGGCGCAGCACGTTCTGCCATCCAGCGTTCCTACGTTGCGCGGTGGCAGTTTCGGACAAGCGCTGGTAGCGAGTCTGACGTCGACTTACTACAACCCATGGAAATTCGAACGTTTCGCACGCAACGTGTTGGGCCAGGACTACGAGGCCCGGCATCAACAACTGCGCGAAGACGTCAAAGTCTCGCTCGACACCTTCTTGAAGGTGGCCTGGAACGACACCCATCGCGGGCTCTATCCCACTGAAGAAGGCCCCGGCCGCACCGACGCTTTCGGGCGCATTGCCAACGCCAGTTTCGGCGATGCGATTTCCGCCACCAACTACCGCGTGGCCAACGCTCCGGTCGACTATCCGCAACTGTGGGACATGTGGACCTTCGACTGGGTGCAGTGGAACGGTTCGGCGCAACAACCGATGGCCCGCAACATTGGCGAGGCCTTGGGGGTGGGCGCCACGCTGAATTTCTTCGACGCTGACGGCCAACCGCTTAAAGGAGACGCCCGTTATCCGTCCAGTGTCCGCTTGGGCGATCTGCACCTGATCGAACAAACCCTGCAACGGCTAAAACCACCGGCCTGGCCGGAAGAACTGCTGGGTGCCATCGACAAAACCCAGGCTGCAAAAGGTCGCGAATTATTCACCGAGAACTGCGCCGGCTGCCATGTACCTCGATCAGTTCAAAGCAACGGGCGCTGGGTGCAGCATCTGAAAATGCTGCCCGTGGAGTTCATTGGCACAGACGCCGGCGCAGCCAATAACATTGCCGACCATCGCTTCGACCTCACGGCCTTGCAATGGGACCCGTCAGAGCTGGCACAGCTGGATGTGCAATTGCAGCCGAAGCCCACTGAATCGCTGGATTTGAGCAAGCTCTCATCGGCTAAAGGGTTGGCCTACGTCACCGCTTTCGTCGGAAATCGGGCCTACCGTGAAGCAAACATTCCTACAGCCGAACGACCGGACATGGATGGTTTCGGCCTGCCGATTGGCGTGCGCGAATTGCGCGCCTACAAGGCGCGACCATTGGCGGGAGTCTGGGCCACCGCACCGTTTCTGCATAACGGTTCGGTGCCGAGCATTTATCAGTTGCTCTCGCCCCAGGATGAACGCGCAACCACCTTCTACAAAGGCACTTTCGAGTACGACCCGAGGCACCTCGGCTATCGCACCGAGGCCTTCGCCAATGGCTTCATGTTCGACACGCGCATCACCGGCAATCACAACAGCGGCCACGAGTTCCGTGCTGGCAAGCGTGGCAACGGCGTTATCGGCCGCTGGCTGCAACCGGAGGAACGCTGGGCGTTGCTGGAGTACTTGAAAGTATTGGGCGGCCCGTTGGAGGCGCAATTGCCATGAGTAGACTCTGGATGCGTTTTGGCGCCTTTCTCGGCAAAACCCTGCTGTGGTCGCTGGGCCTTGGATTGCTCGGCTGGGCGCTGGTCACGGCGTGGTTTGCCTGGCAGCACAGCGGCCCGGTTTCGGCTGAAGAACTGATTCCGGATGGCGAATCAGCGATGACCCAAGACATCATCCAGACCGCCGTGCGCATCGTCGATCAGCACCGTGAAAGCACCCGTTACCTGCGCGACGCCCATGCCAAGGCCCATGGCTGCGTGAAGGCCGAGGTTCAGGTGCTGGCGGATCTGGCGGGCGAACTGCGTCAGGGTGTGTTCAGCCAACCCGGCAAAACCTGGCAAGCGACGATCCGGCTGTCCAACGGCAATGCCTACCCACAGTTCGACAGCATCCGCGATGCACGAGGCATGGCAATCAAGTTGCTCGACGTGCCCGGTAAACAACTGCTGCATGATCAACAGAGCCGTGGTGAACAGGACTTCGTGATGTTCAGCCATCCGAACTTCTTCGTCAGCGATGTCGCCGAGTACCGTCAGAATGTCGCCGCCCAGGCTGACGGCAAGAAGCTGATGGCGTTCTTTCCAGGCTGGGACCCACGGACCTGGCAGGTTCCCCATCTGTTTATAGCGCTGGCGACACTGTCACCCGCCCCGAAAAGCCCGACCCAGACGACTTACTTTTCGGTATCGCCCTACAAATTCGGCGAAGCCAATGCCAAGTTCCGCGTCATGCCCGATCCGGCAAGCTGCCCGACTTACACCCTGCCTGCGCAAAACCAGAAGTTGCCGAACTTCCTGCGCAATGCGCTGAACCAGCAACTGTCGACTGACCGGATACCGGCCTGCTTCGTCCTGCAGATTCAGCGCCAGGACCCGGCCAAGTACATGCCGATCGAAGACACGAGCATTGAGTGGCAGCAAAGCGATGCCCTGTTCGAGACCGTGGCGCGGGTCAAAGTACCCGCCCAGGACTTCGATACGCCTGCGCTGAACGTGCAATGCGATAACCAGTCGTTCAACCCCTGGTTTGGCCTTGAGGCTCACCGCCCGATTGGCGGCATTAACCGGTTGCGCAAAGCCGTGTATGAAGCCGTGAGCGACTATCGACACAGCCGCAACGCCGAACGATAAGGAGGCAGAACGAAAAAAAGCGACCCGAAGGTCGCTTTCTCGGTGGCGCTTCGGTAGAAGCCAAACCCCAGACAGCAAAAAGCCCGCATTAAGCGGGCTTTCTGTGGTGACCTGGCGTTCAGCGTTCCAGGTGACCGAATATGGCGCAGCGGACGGGACTCGAACCCGCGACCCCCGGCGTGACAGGCCGGTATTCTAACCGACTGAACTACCGCTGCGCGTAGCGTTGAAAGTAAGTGGTGGGTGATGACGGGATCGAACCGCCGACATTCTGCTTGTAAGGCAGACGCTCTCCCAGCTGAGCTAATCACCCTTTACCTTCGTTGCGGGGCGCATTGTGCCACAGATTTTCATAAAGTGTTGATTTAATTGATTAATTTTTCAAAAAATCTGAAAACCCATAAAACGACGCGACCTGCAGGAACAACTTACAAACTTTTGGACAGAAAAAAACCCGCGTTAAGCGGGCTTTTCCGTGGTGACCTGGCGTTCAGCGTTCCAGATAACCGAATATGGCGCAGCGGACGGGACTCGAACCCGCGACCCCCGGCGTGACAGGCCGGTATTCTAACCGACTGAACTACCGCTGCGCGTAACACTGGAAGCGAATGGTGGGTGATGACGGGATCGAACCGCCGACATTCTGCTTGTAAGGCAGACGCTCTCCCAGCTGAGCTAATCACCCTTCACTTTCGGTGTGGCGCGCATTCTACGGAGCGACCACATCTCTGGCAAGCACTTTTTTAATTAATTTTTTCAGGCCTTCCAAAGGCTTAGAGAAGGGTTGGCCTATGGCGCCGCGAAGAGAATAATGCCCCCCTTTGTATAAAGGAGAGACTCGCCCCATGTGGTTCAAAAACCTGCTTATCTATCGCCTGACCCAAGATCTGCCTTTTGATGCCGAGGCGTTGGAAACTGCACTGGCCACCAAACTGGCGCGTCCATGTGCAAGCCAGGAGTTGACCACCTACGGTTTCGTCGCGCCATTCGGCAAGGGCGAAGATGCTCCGCTGGCGCACGTCAGTGGCGACTTCCTGCTGATCGCCGCCCGTAAAGAAGAACGCATTCTGCCGGGCAGCGTCGTGCGTGACGCGGTGAAGGAAAAGGTCGAAGAGATCGAAGCCGAACAAATGCGCAAGGTCTACAAAAAGGAACGCGATCAGATCAAGGATGAAATCATCCAGGCCTTCCTGCCGCGCGCCTTTATTCGTCGTTCGTCGACTTTCGCTGCCATCGCGCCGAAACAGGGCCTGATCCTGGTCAACTCGGCCAGCCCGAAACGTGCCGAAGACTTGCTGTCCACCCTGCGTGAAGTCATCGGCACGCTGCCGGTACGTCCGCTGACCGTGAAGATGTCCCCTACCGCGACCATGACTGAGTGGGTTACCACCCAGAAAGCCGCGGACGATTTCTTCGTGCTGGATGAGTGCGAGCTGCGTGATACCCACGAAGACGGCGGCATCGTGCGTTGCAAGCGCCAGGACCTGACCAGCGAAGAAATCCAGCTGCACCTAAGCACTGGCAAAGTGGTCACTCAGCTGTCGCTGGCCTGGCAAGACAAGCTGTCTTTCGTGCTTGACGACAAGATGGTGGTCAAGCGCCTGAAGTTCGAAGACCTGCTGCAAGACCAGGCGGAACAGGACGGTGGCGAAGAAGCCCTCGGCCAACTGGATGCCAGCTTCACCCTGATGATGCTGACCTTCGGCGACTTCCTGCCGGCGCTGGTTGAAGCGTTGGGCGGCGAAGAGACTCCGCAGGGGATCTAAAAGCTGGTGATTGCTAATGTGGGAGCGGGCGATGTGGCGAGGGTATTTATCCCCTCGCCACCTGGCTCGCTCCCACATTGGTTTTATGGTGTTACTCAAGAATAAGGAACAGGCCATGCGCGCACTGGCTGCATTGAGTCGTTTTGTCGGCAACACCTTCGCTTACTGGGTACTGATTTTCGCCGTCGTGGCGTTCCTGCAACCGACCTGGTTCATCGGCCTGAAGGGTGCGATCGTGCCTCTGTTGGGCCTGGTGATGTTCGGCATGGGCCTGACCCTCAAACTCGAAGACTTCGCCGAAGTCGCTCGCCATCCATGGCGCGTGGCCCTGGGCGTGGTTGCGCATTTCGTGATCATGCCCGGTGTGGCGTGGTTGCTTTGCCAGGCTTTCCACTTGCCGCCGGAGATTGCTGTCGGCGTCATCCTGGTCGGCTGCTGCCCTAGCGGCACCTCGTCGAACGTGATGACCTGGCTGGCCCGCGGTGATCTGGCGCTGTCGGTGGCCATCGCCGCTGTCACCACCCTCCTCGCCCCGCTGCTGACGCCGGCTCTGATCTGGTTGCTGGCCTCAGCCTGGTTGCCGGTTTCGTTCATGGAGTTGTTCTGGTCGATCCTGCAAGTGGTGCTGTTGCCGATCGTGCTTGGCGTGGTTGCCCAGCGCCTGCTGGGTGATCGGGTTCGTCACGCGGTGGAGGTGCTGCCGCTGATCTCGGTGGTGAGCATCGTCATTATCGTCACAGCCGTGGTGGCTGCCAGCCAGGCGAAGATTGCCGAATCCGGCCTGCTGATCATGGCCGTGGTGATGCTGCACAACAGCTTCGGCTATCTGCTGGGTTACTTCACCGGGAGGCTGTTCAAGTTGCCACTGGCCCAGCGTAAATCCCTGGCGCTGGAAGTCGGCATGCAGAACTCCGGGTTGGGTGCGGCCTTGGCCAGTGCGCACTTCTCGCCGCTGGCGGCGGTGCCGAGCGCGTTGTTCAGTGTCTGGCACAACATCTCCGGGGCGCTGCTCTCGACCTATTTCCGCAGGATGAGCGAGAAAGAAGATCGTGAGGCGGCGGCTCAACAGGCCACCGACTGATCCGCAAACTTGATCCCCAGGTTAATGATGGGCACTCTATTGCAAAACGCGAGGACGACCTCGCGGCTCGATCGAGTCATTAATCTGGGGACGACCCCGTCAATCGATGGAGGTCTCTCATGTCCTGGATCATTCTGTTTTTCGCCGGCCTGTTCGAAGTTGGCTGGGCCGTCGGCCTGAAATACACCGATGGCTTCAGCCGCCCTCTCCCCACCGCATTGACCGTTGCCGCCATGGCCATCAGCCTTGGTTTGCTGGGCCTCGCCATGAAGGAATTGCCGCTGGGCACGGCCTACGCGATCTGGACGGGTGTCGGTGCGGTCGGGACGGTCATTGCCGGGATCATTCTGTTCGGTGAATCCATGGCGCTGTTCAGGCTCGCCAGTGTGGCGCTGATCATTTCCGGGCTGGTCGGATTGAAGATCAGCGCCTGACTGATTGCTGCCAGTACGAAAAAGCCCGCCCCCTTTCGATACAGACAGGGGAGCGGGCTTTTTCAATGGCGTGTATTAAACGATCAGCTCTCGGCCAGCTCCATGCGCTCACGCGCGACAGGAGCCTTTCCCGCCTGCTCAAGTTGCATGCAGCGCTCCAGGAACAGGAACATATAGTCGTAGCTTTTGCAGACCGCCTGACGCAATTCCGCTTGCAGGGATTGGCTTGGGTTCATGCCCGCCAGCGTGCAGATGATTTCCAGGGCTTCCCACGGATGGGCATCGTCGTACTGGGCATGCATTTTTAACCACTTCATGGCCCGCTTGCGATCTTCCTCGGGGAATGATGCCGCGTAGACGCCACTGGAACAGACCAGCGCCGACCACTCCCCGGTCACCCCTTCAATGGCGTAGTTGGTGGCGGCAATGGCAACGATCAGCGAATCCGACGAACTGGTGTGCCAGCACCAGTGGCTCAAGGCGTGAAGTTCAGGGGCAACCTTTTGCGCTTGCAAATCTTCCAGGCTGACACCGTGAGCACGGCTCCAGTGCACCCAGTAATCAGCATGGTTCAATTCGACGCGTATGTTACGCATTAGCCAGCGACGCGCCATGTCTTCACCTGGATGTCGGGCAAAGCGAGTCTTGGTCAGGTTCTGTGCCATATATAACGCGAACTGTTCGACTACCGGCCAGCCACCAATCAGGTACTGACGCATGGTCTTTGCACTGAGTTTGTTATCACGCAGACGCTTATACAGTTCGTGTTCGACAACCCGGCGCTTGCTCTCGCTGCAATCCTGGATCAGGCGTTGAGCCCACGCGGGATAACTTGCAGCTTCCATGAGTGGTCCGGTTCGGTTGAATGTGTCGATCACTGTCGAGCTCCTTTTGATTGTGATTATAAGGATCAGCAAGAGATTTCAACGGAACGTGCCAGGCGCCTTGAATAACAAAGGCTGAGGCCTGGCTGGACGACTTTGTAAACTGTCGCAGGTAAACAAATGCGGGCGTTCAATAACATACCCTTGAGCGTAATCCACCCCGATCTCCAGCAATGCCTGCTCGATCTGGGGTGTTTCAACAAACTCGGCAATTGTTCGCTTACCCATTACATGACCGATGTGATTGATCACTTCGACCATGGCGCGGTTAATCGGGTCGTCCAGCATATCCTTTACGAAACTCCCGTCGATCTTCAGGAAGTCTACAGGTAAATGTTTCAAGTAGGCGAACGAGGACATTCCGGCGCAAAAGTCATCCAGTGAAAAGTGGCAACCTAAACCTTTGAGTTCATTAATAAATTTAATTGCACTTCCGAGATTTGAAATAGCACTGGTTTCAGTGATTTCAAAACAAATCATTTCAGGCGGTATGGAGTAAGTAACAAACTGTTCACGCAGGAAGTGCAGAAACGCCTCATCTCCGATAGTTGTGCCTGACAGATTAATCGCACACATGGCCAATGGTCCTTTGCGCTGTTCGGCTATGCATTGGGCAATAATCTTGAAAACGTTCTGTACAACCCAGCGGTCAAGGGACGTCATCAAACCATAACGCTCGGCAGCCGGAATAAAACTGTCGGGCAAAATCATGCGTCCGGCTTCATCGTGCAGGCGCAACAGAATTTCGATATGTCCACCGCCCCGCTCGACATGACCAAGGGGGGCGATTTCCTGTGCAAATAGACAGAAGCGGTCTTCTTCCAGCGCCATGTGCAAACGCTGCACCCAAGCCATCTCGCCGAAGCGCAGGGACAGTTCCGAATCATCGGCGTGATAGACCTGAACCCGGTTGCGGCCCTTTTCCTTGGCCATGTAGCAGGCCATGTCGGCAGCGCGCAGCGAGGCTTCGAGAGTGGTCGGATTCTGAGCGACGTGTACCAGCCCGATGCTCACAGTGGTCACGAAGGGTCGGCCTTTCCAGACGAAGTGCAGGTTCTGCACGGTCTGACGCAGGCCTTCGGCGATTTTCTCGGCGGCTTCCGGGGCGCAGTTCTGCAGCAGGATGCCAAACTCGTCGCCACCCAACCGGGCCAGGGTATCGCCTTCGCGCAAACCGGATTGCAACAGAGCACAGATATGCCGCAGCAACTCGTCACCCGCCGCATGGCCGCAGGTATCGTTGACCAGTTTGAACTGATCCAGATCGAGGAACATCAGCGCATGGCGCCCCGACTGCCGTGTCAGGTTGTGCAGCGCTTGGTCCAGGCGATATTCGAACTCGCGGCGGTTGGCGAGCCCGGTCAAGGCGTCATGGGTCGCCTGCCAGGACAGATTGGCAATGTATTGCCGCTCTTGGGTCATGTCGTGCAGCACCAGCACCGTGCCGCTGACCTTGCCGGCGTTGCGGATCGGCGCACCGACCAGGGTGACCGAAACCGTGCTGCCATCCAGTCGCTGGATCAGTTTTGAGTGTTCGCTGCCACCGCTGAGCTGTCCGCTCAAAATGTGCTCGATCAGCGTGAAGCCATCGGCCTGAGCGTTCTCGTCCAGCAGATTGAACAGCGCCGCCAGCGGCAAACCCGTCGCCTGCTCGGCCTTCCAGTGGGTCAGCGCCTCGGCGGCCGGGTTCATGTAGGCGATCGCGCCGTCGACATTCGTGGTGATTACGCCGTCGCCAATCGATTGAAGGGTGATCTGCGCCCGGTCCTTCTCCAACTGCAGGGCCTCGGCGAACGCATGGCGCTGCTTCAGCAGTTTGTGAGTACGCATCAGTGCTAATGCAATCAAGCCCAGGGCGGTGGCGAGGTTGGTCACCAGCAGCAGCCGCAGGATCACCCGCGAACCTTCGCCCAAGGCATCGCTGAAGGCTTTCGCCGCCGGTGTCACACCCTCATTGATGGCGAATATCTGGTCTTTCCAGCGCTTGATGTCGGCCTCGGCGGCCTGATTGCCAGGAATGTGCTGATGCATTTCCTTCGCAACGTCATCGAGTTGCACCAGGTACGCGTCGCCCACCGTCCAAAGGTCAATGGCTTTTTCGAGGTAACTGAAGTGCCGGAAATTGAGGTACAGCCAGATCACACTGGAGACGTCATCCGGGTGGTTGCCGCCCTTGAGGATCGCCACCCGTGCCGCTTCGATATTCGGTGGCCGATGATCCAGCGCCACACGCAACTCGTGGCCCCCCTGCGGTACGGCAATGGCGTTCTGGTATTTGAGGAAAATCGTCTCGTCGCGGTTTTCAGCGTAGAGATTGAGGTAATAGATGGCGTCTTTTTGACCTTTGGACCACAGGCTTTCGCCGGCAACATAGCCGCGAACCGCCGACAGAACATACAGGCTGACGCCGCCCAGCAAGGCTTGAAATAACACGACGGCAATAAATGGCCAGACGATGCCTAACAACCGTGGCGTTCCGAGAGTCCGCGTTTGATTCATGAGGTCCCTTGTTTTAGCACTGCCAGATCATCATCCACCATGATCGCTACAGCTAGACTAGGGTGCGTTCCCGGTTCAGGCAAGCAGAGGATCGGCCTCAATGCCGTACATGTGCGCCTCCTATAGATATATACCGCCAATGCCGGTTTCGAGATCTATTTACTAGGCACTTCGGGCTCCCCCTATCCGTTGCGGGAGCCCTTTCAAAAGAGTGCTCGGTTGTTATCAACGAATTCGGTTTCGACGACCGTGAAAATGCGCTGAACGTCCTGTGGCAGAGATCTAATGTTGCTGCAAATGCCCATAAAGCTTGGCATACAACCCACCATCGGCAATCAACTGCTGATGGTCGCCATCCTCGGCAATCTGCCCGCCGTCGAACACCAGCACCCGGTCGGCCTGCTTCACCGCGGACAACCGGTGCGCAATGATCAGCGTGGTGCGGTTGCTCAGGAACCGCGCCAACGCCTGGTGCAGGTTGTATTCGGTGGCGGCATCCAGTGCCGAAGTGGCTTCGTCGAGGATCACCACTTTGGGCTCGGCCAACACCATTCGCGCAATCGCCAGGCGTTGGCGCTGCCCGCCGGATAAACGCACGCCGGAACGTCCGACAATGCTGTCCAGGCCGTTGGGCAACTCACGAACGGTGTGGTGCAACTGAGCAATCTCCAACGCCTGCCAGCAGGCTTCGTCGCTGCGTTCGCGGCCCATGGTCAGGTTGGCGCGGATGGTGTCGTTGAACAGCGCCGGGTGTTGCAGGACCACGGAGACATTTTCCCGCACGGTTTCCAGGCCAATCTCTTGTTGGGTCGAGCCGCCGAAGCGGATCGTCCCGGCCAGTGGCGTGTACAGGCCCAGCAACAACTGCACCAGGGTACTTTTGCCGCCACCGCTGGCGCCGACAATCGCGACTTTTTCGCCGGGGGCGATCGACAGGTTCATCTGGTTCAACACCAGCTCGTCGCCGTAACCGAAACTCAATCCCTGGACTTCGATGCCAACGGTTTCGCGACCGTTGAACGGGTCGACACCGCCCGGGTATTCAGGCTCATCGGCCCGGGCCAGCAACTCGTTGATCCGCGACAGCGCGCCGCCGGCCGCGTAATAGGCGTACTGCAGATTCAGCAGCTGTTCCACCGGACCAATCATGAACCACAGGTAGCTGAACACCGCGAGCATCTGGCCGATGGACAGGTCGGAAAACAACACGGTGAGCATCGCCGCCGCACGGAAAATATCGATGCCGAACTGGAACAGCAAGCCGCTGGCACGGTTCGAGGCATCGGTTTTCCACTGCGAGTTCACCGCGTAATCGCGCACTTCCCGGGCGCGCTGACCCAGGCGTCCTAGGAAAAATCCCTGACGGTTGCCGGCGCGCACTTCCTGAATGGAGTCTAGGGTTTCGGTCAGCGCTTGGGTAAAACGCGAGGTGCTGTCGTTCTCGAGTTTCTTCAGGTGTTTGACCCGTTTGCCCAACTGTACGGTGGCATAGATCACCAACGGGTTGAACAGCAGGATCAGCAACGCCAGCTTCCAGTGCATCCACATCAGGATGGAGGCGGTGCCGACCAGGGTCAGCATGGCCACAAGGAAACGACTGAGGGTTTCGCCAACGAACTTGTCCAGCGTGTCCAGGTCGGTCACCAAGTGGGTGGTGACCGTGCCGCTGCCCAGGCTTTCGTATTCCCCCAGCGAAATGCGCTTGAGCCGTTCAATCAGTCGCACGCGAATGCGGTAGACGATGTCCTTGGCCAGCGCCGCAAACAACCGGGCCTGCACCACGTTGAACAGCAATGCAGCGCACCGCAGTCCCAACGTCACCAGCAGCATCAGGCCGATGTAACCCGCGGCTTTCTGCCAGTTGTCGGGCAGCGCGTGATTCATGATCTTCAGCGCGGCGTCGCCGTGACCCAGTAGCACTTCGTCCACCAGCAACGGCAGGAGCAAGGGAATTGGTACGCTACACAGGGTTGCCAGCACCGCCACGCCGTTGGCGATCCACAGGGATTTTTTGTGATGCAGCGCCAGGCGACGGATTTCTGCCCAGCTCAGACGGTCGACACGTGAAGAAGCTGGCGCGTCGTCGGGCAGATCATGCACAGGCAGCGCGCTCCAGCCAGCGGCCGAGCAACGGAGACAATACGCTGAGGGGCTGATAGCCATTGGTCAATAGCGCCAATTGACCATCACGCTCAGCCAGCAAGGTAGGGAAACCGGCAATGCCCAGGTCCTGGACCCAGGTGAAATCGGCCGCCGTCGCGGCATGCTGATCGGCACGGTCGAACGCGGCGGCGAATTCTATGCGCGGCAGACCGGCCTGCTCCGCCAGCTCCACCAGAACACTGGCATGCGTGACGTCGCGACCTTCGGCGTAAAACGCGTGCTGAATCAGCCCGAGCAGTTTCCACGCGCAATCCGGCGCCAGGCTGCGCGCGGTCACCAGCGCCCGACAGGCAGGTTCGGTGTCGTAGACAAACCCGTCGGGCAACGCGCCTTCCAGCTTGAACGGTTGACCCGTGGCCTCGGTGACCGCCTGCCAATGCTCAAGGATGTAGCGCCGGGTGGTCGGCTCCAGCGCGGAACCGCTGCCGGTGCGCAAACCGCCCACCACCAGGTGCACGTCCACCCCCGCTGCTTGCGCCTGCTCGACCAGCGCGTTGGCCACCGGCGCGAAGCCCCAGCACCAGGAACACATCGGGTCCATCACATAGAGCAGGCGTTGCACGGACATGATTCAAGCCTCGGAAGGAGTTTGCTTGTAGTTGTAGCCGATCGGATGAGGCAGGTTGCGAGCCTTGGCCAGTTCGATCTGCTTTTGCCGGTCGATGGCACTGCGACGGGTCTTCTCGCTCAGCTTATCCCAGCAATGCGGGCAACTGATGCCGGCCACGTAGTGCTCGGATGCGCGGTCGTCGACGCTGATCGGTGTACGACAGGCATGACATTGATCGTAGTCGCCTTCGCTGAGGTCGTGGCGCACGGTCACACGGTTATCGAACACGAAGCAGTCGCCCTGCCATTTGGTTTCTTCCTGCGGCACCTCTTCGAGGTACTTCAGAATGCCGCCCTTGAGGTGATAGACCTCGTCGAAACCCTGGCTGAGCATATAGCTCGACGCCTTTTCACAACGAATGCCGCCGGTGCAGAACATCGCGACTTTCTTGTGCACGGCCGGGTCGAAATTGGCTTTGATGTAGTCGGGGAATTCGCGAAAACTGGTGGTCTTCGGGTCGATGGCGCCTTCGAAGGTGCCGATCGAGACTTCGTAGTCGTTGCGGGTGTCGATCAACAGCACTTCCGGATCGCTGATCAACGCGTTCCAGTTCTCTGGATTGACGTAGGTGCCGACCTTTTTGTTCGGGTCCACGCCTTCGACGCCGAGGGTGACGATTTCTTTCTTGAGTTTGACTTTGGTGCGATAGAACGGCTGATCGTCGCAGTACGATTCTTTGTGGTCGATGTCGTCCATACGCGGGTCGTTCTTGAGCCAGGCCATCAGCCCGTCAATGCCTTCGCGGCTGCCGGACACGGTGCCGTTGATGCCTTCTTCGGCGATCAGCAGCGTGCCTTTGATGCCGTTGTCGACCATCGCTTGCAGCAGTGGCTCGCGCAGGGCGACGTAATCTTCCAGGGTGACGAACTTATACAGTGCCGCCACGACAATCTGTTGTGTCATGGGTGATTCTCCAGGTGGCTACCCTCGTAAGGGGTGAACCGGATGCGAAAAAAAACGCGCCGGGTGAGCGGCGCGTTGCGGATTCTAGCAAAAAACCGATGCTTAATGCTTGCTGCCGCCAGCACAGGTCGGCGAGGCCGGAGCCGCGTCGATCTGTGCCCATTCCTCTGGCGTGTAGGTATGCAGCGCCAACGCATGGAACTCGCCCATCAGCTCGCCAAGCGTGCCGTAGACTTTCTGGTGACGCTTGACGCGGTTGAGCCCTTCGAACTGCTGGCTGACCACCACGGCCTTGAAGTGGGTCTGCAACCCACGGCTGTGCATGTGGCTTTCATCCAGCACTTGCAGATGCTGCGGCTGCAACAGGCCCAGCGTCGATTCGATGCGTTGTTGCATGGTCATACCGAACTCCGCTTAAGGCTTTTTCTTGGCTGGAGCGGCGGCGCCTTTAGGCTCCAGCTCGGCCGTCATGTCAGCCAGCAGTTTGTTGACCACAGGCACGGCGCTTTCCAGCTTGGCTTGAGTCATCTGGGCCGATTGCTGAGTCAGCTGCGGCATTTTTTCCAGGACTTTCTTGCCCAGTGGCGACTGGTAGAACGCGACCAGGTCTTTCAGCTCGGATTCGCTGAAGTTGGTGGTGTAGAGCTTGACCATGTCTGGCTTCAGCTTGTTCCAGCCAATGGCTTGGTCCAGCGCGGCGTTGGCTTTGGCCTGGTAGGTTTCCAGCAAGGCCTTTTTCGATTCAGGGGCTTTGGTTTGTTCAAAGCGCTGAGCGAACATTTGCTGCACTTGCATGTACACCGGAGTGCCCAATTTGTCAGCGTGCGCCAGGGTCAGGAAAGCTTCGGCACTGGCGTTGTGGCTGGCGGTATCGGCAAAAACAGGGCCGCTGGCGCAAACCAGTGCAACCGCGGTACAGATGGCACGAAGACGAGTCATCGAGTTTCCTTTTCTAGCAGGCGAGGTAAAACCCCAAGGGCGTCCATTCTGCGCCTAAAAAAGTGTGTCGCTCAACCCCAAGCCTTGTCAGGACTGATTTAGAGGGGTTGAACGGTCAAATTCCAGACTGATGGAACCACGACCGGCGATCACGGCCTAAACTGCGCTATCAGACCTACAGGAGTGTGCATGATGAGCCGTATCGAAACCGACAGCCTTGGCCAGGTGGAAGTCCCGGATGAAGCCTACTGGGGCGCTCAGACGCAACGCTCGCTGATTAACTTCGCGATTGGCAACGAACGCATGCCGCTGGCGGTGCTGCACGCCCTGGCGCTGATCAAGAAAGCCGCGGCGCGGGTCAATGACCGCAACGGAGACCTGCCCGCCGACATCGCCCGGCTGATCGAACAGGCCGCCGACGAAGTGCTCGACGGCAGCCACGACGACCAGTTCCCGCTGGTGGTCTGGCAGACCGGCAGCGGCACCCAGAGCAACATGAACGTCAACGAAGTGATCGCCGGTCGCGCCAACGAACTGGCCGGTAATGCTCGCGGCGGCAAGTCGCCGGTTCACCCTAACGACCACGTCAACCGCTCCCAGAGCTCCAACGACTGTTTCCCTACCGCCATGCACATCGCGGCAGTCCAGGCAGTGCAACAGCAACTGCTGCCAGCGATCAACGAACTGTCGGGCGGATTGGCCGAGCTGTCGGCGCGGCACATGAAGCTGGTGAAGACCGGTCGCACCCACATGATGGACGCAACGCCGATCACCTTCGGTCAGGAACTGTCGGCGTTCATCGCGCAGCTGGATTACGCCGAACGGGCAATCCGCAGCGCGCTGCCGGCCGTCTGTGAACTGGCCCAGGGCGGCACCGCGGTTGGCACCGGGCTGAATTCGCCCCACGGTTTTGGCGAAGCCATCGCTGCCGAACTGGCCGCCCTCTCCGGCCTGCCGTTCGTCACCGCCCCCAACAAATTTGCCGCCCTGGCGGGCCATGAACCGCTGACCACGCTGTCCGGCGCGCTGAAAACCCTCGCCGTGACCCTGATGAAAATCGCCAACGACCTGCGCCTGCTGGGCTCCGGGCCGCGCGCAGGCTTCGCCGAAGTGAAACTGCCGGCCAACGAACCGGGCAGCTCGATCATGCCGGGCAAGGTCAATCCGACTCAGTGCGAAGCGCTATCGATGCTGGCGTGTCAGGTCTTGGGCAACGACGTCGCCATCGGGTTTGCCGCGAGTCAGGGGCACCTGCAACTGAACGTGTTCAAACCGGTGATCATCCACAACCTGCTGCAATCGATCCGCCTGCTCGGCGATGGCTGCAGCAACTTTCAGCAGCACTGCATCGCCGGTCTGGAACCGGACGCAGAGAAAATGGCTGAACATCTGGAGCGTGGGTTGATGCTGGTGACAGCGCTGAACCCGCACATTGGTTATGACAAATCGGCGGAGATCGCCAAAAAGGCTTACGCCGAAGGGCTGACCCTGCGTGAGGCGGCGTTGCAACTCGGGTATCTGACGGATGAAGAGTTTGATGCGTGGGTAAGGCCGGAGAATATGCTGGAGGCTGGGGCCAAGGGCTGAGTTTTGTAGCGCCTGACACTCAGCTTTCGCGAGCAGGCTCGCTCCCACAGGTAATCGCATTCTCCTGTGTGCGAGCCTGCTCGCGAAGAACGATAACGCGGTCTAACTGGCCGCCATCCGCACCTTCCGGGCCCTGAGCCCGGCAATCAACGAAGGCCCCAACGCCACCAGCGCCGACCCCAGCACCACCAGCACCGCCCCGCCATACCCCAGACCATTGATCGTCTCGGCCTGCACAAACTCCGGCCACAACCACGCCGCCACGGCCACCGCAGCAAATGTCACCAACGGCGTAATCGCCAGCGTCGCACTGACCCGCGATGCCTCCCAATGCGCCAGAGCCTCGGCAAACGCGCCATAAGCAATTAGCGTATTCATGCAGCACGCCAGCAGCAGCCAGCCTTGCAGCGGACTCAGTTGCAACGCTTCCAGCGGATGCACCCACGGCGTCAGCAACAGCGCGCAGAACAGGTAGATCACCATCATCACCTGCAGCGAATTCCACACCGTGAGCAATTGCTTCTGGCCCAGGGCGTAGAACGTCCAGACCGTGGACGCCAGCAACACCAAAAGCACACCGGCGGTGTAATCGGTCAGCGAGGTCAGCAACTCGGCCAGCCGCTGATTGAAAAACAGGGCAAAGCCGATCAACAGCACCAGCAGGCCAATCCCCTGCCCCACGCTGAACCGTTCCTTGAACACAAACAAACTGGCGATCAACAACATGATCGGGCCCATCTGCACCACCAGTTGCGCGGTACCGGCGCTGAGCAGGTTCAGGCCCATCAGGTACAGCACGTAGTTGCCCACCAGGCCGAGCACCGCCATCAGCACCAACCAGCCTCCGCGCGGCCCGAGCACCTTTCGGCTCGGCAGGCGTTTGGTCGCTGCCAGATAAATGAACAGGCACCCGCCGGAGACGATCAGGCGAAACCAGGTCACCGTCACCGGGTCCATGACCAGCAGGACTTGTTTGAGTTTGATTGGCAGGATTCCCCACAACAGCGCGGTCAGCAAGGCCAGGAACAGACCGTAAACCCAGCGACCCGATGAAATGTGCATTGCGAACCCCGAAGCCAAGTGGCGAGAAAGGTCATTCTAGGCTTAGAGCTGTTCGGCACACAGGGACAGTTGGGCGTTGGCCGCGAATGAAACTGTGCAGGTCGCACCATTAAATTGGCGCTATGCCGTCGATCGGTTGGCCAGGCGCTGCAAGTGGTTCATGCATAAGCTCATGGGATTCGCCAACAGGAACATTCCTCAGGAGATCGCCATGTACGGCAAACGCGCCCAGGACAATGCCCCCGCCACGCACTTCCGTTGTGACCGGGTGTGTCGTGTGAATGGGGATTTGTATTTCAGCACCCGGGAAAACACCCTCGAGGGGCCGTTTGAAAACCCGGAGAAATTGGCGCGGGAGGTACAGGCTTACATTGAGCGGATGCTGCTTCTGCGGATGAGCCTGTAGACCGCGGCGCCGCTATCGCAAGCCTGCTCGCGATAGCGGTTAACCAGGCAACACAACTCTTGCAGTCTTAACGCACCGCTTCAAACAACCCGGTCGCGCCCATCCCGCCACCCACACACATGGTGACGATGCCGTAACGCACGTTGCGGCGCTGCAATTCACGCACGAGATGCCCGACCTGACGCGAACCGGTCATGCCGAATGGATGGCCGATGGAAATCGAACCGCCGTTGACGTTGTACTTGTCGTTATCAATCCCCAACCGAATGCGGCTGTACAGGCATTGCGAGGCGAACGCTTCGTTGAGTTCCCACAAATCAATATCGGCAACCCGCAACCCCTTGGCCTTGAGCAACTTCGGCACCGAGAACACCGGGCCGATACCCATCTCATCCGGCTCGCAACCGGCCACGGTGAAACCACGGAAGAAAGCCTTCGGCTTCAACCCCAGTTCCAGTGCTTTTTCCAGGCTCATCACCAGCGTCATCGACGCGCCATCGGACAGCTGCGAAGAGTTGCCGGCTGTCACCGAACCGTCTTCGGCAAACACCGGTTTCAATCCCGCCAGGCTTTCCAGGGTGGTGCCCGGGCGATTGCAGTCATCGTGATCGACGACACCGTCAAGGATCTGCACCTGACCGGTGGCCTTGTCTTCAACCCGATATTTCACCGCCATCGGTACGATTTCGTCGTCAAACAATCTATCGGCCTGAGCCTGAGCGGTACGTTTCTGACTTTGCAGCGCGTACTGATCCTGTTCTTCGCGACTGACGTTGTAACGACGAGCGACGATTTCGGCCGTCTGGCCCATCGGGAAATAGATGCCCGGCACCTGCTCTTTGAGCAGCGGGTTGATCAGGTTGTCGGTGTTGATGCTTTTCATGGTCAGGCTGATCGACTCGACGCCACCGGCGACGATGATGTCGCTGCAACCCGAAGCAATCTGGTTGGCGGCGATGGCGATCGCCTGCAAGCCCGACGAACAAAAACGGTTGAGGGTCATGCCGGCAGTGCCGGTGCCCAGGCGCGACAGCACCGCGATGTTGCGCCCGATGTTGAAGCCCTGGCCACCTTCGTTGGAACCGGCACCGACGATGCAGTCCTCGACGCTGGCCGGATCGATGCCCGAACGCGCCAGCAGCGCATTGACGCAATGGGCCGCCATGTCGTCCGGACGGGTCAGGTTGAACTTGCCGCGAAAGGATTTGGCCAGGCCAGTCCGCACGCTGTCGACGATCACCACTTCACGCATGGCATACCTCATTGTTGTTGTCGGTTGAGAGTGGACCGAGCATAAGTCCAGTGCATTACCGACCGCGACAATCATTCACCCCGCGTATGCGTAACCATCGCTCACTTCTTGTGCTGTTTCACTTTCCTCTCGCGTTTATCGGACTTTTCAAACGCCTCTTCCAGCGCCAGATTGATGGTGCGCAGGACTTTGACCCGCGCCCAGCGCTTGTCATTGGCTTCCACCAGCGTCCAGGGCGATACCTCGGTGCTGGTGCGATCGACCATGTCACCAACCGCCGCGCGATAGGCGTCCCATTTGTCACGATTGCGCCAGTCATCTTCAGTGATCTTGAAACGCTTGAAGGGAATTTCTTCCCTTGCCTGGAAGCGTTCGAGTTGCGTCTGCTTGTCGATGGCCAGCCAGAACTTGACCACGATCACCCCGGCCTCGGCGATCAGCTCTTCAAAATCATTGATTTCACTGTAGGCCCGCAACCAGTCCGCCGGCGGGCAGAAGCCTTCGACGCGCTCCACCAGCACCCGCCCGTACCACGAGCGATCGAACACCGTGAACTTGCCCTTGGCCGGGATGTGCCGCCAGAAACGCCACAGATAAGGCTGCGCCAGTTCCTCTTCGGTAGGCGCGGCAATCGGCACGATGCTGTATTGACGCGGATCGAGGGCCGCCGCAACCCGGCGGATCGCCCCGCCCTTGCCTGCCGCATCATTGCCCTCGAACACCGCCACCAAGGCGTGCCGACGCATGCGTTTGTCACGCATCAGACCGGAGAATCGCGCCTGCTCGGTAATCAATTGTTCTTCGTAATCGTCCTTGTCCAGGCTCAGGGTCAAATCCAGACTGTCGAGCAGGTTCAACTGATCGACATGGATGGGCAACGGCGCGGCATTGACCTTGTCGGGATGGACTTCGGGACGCTTCAGGGCATTTTGCAGGCCTTCGAGCAGGATCTTGCCCACCGCCAGGCTGCGGTAATGAGGGTCCACCCCTTCGATCACATGCCAAGGCGCGTAATCACGACTGGTACGGCGCAACACGCGTTCGCCGTACTTCACGAATTTGTCGTAGGTTTTCGATTGCTGCCAATCCAGCGGGCTGATGCGCCAGCTGTGCAGCGGGTCATCCGCCAAGGCCTTGAGCCGCGCCTTCATTTGTTTCTTGGAGAGGTGGAACCAGAATTTGAAGATCAGTGCGCCTTCATCGCAGAGCATTTTTTCAAAGCGCTCGGACTGGTTGATTACCTGATCCAGCACCGGGTCCTTGAACAAACCATGAACCCGGCCTTGCAGCATCTGGCTGTACCAGTTGCCGAAGAAAATCCCCATGCGGCCCTTGGCCGGGAGCATCCGCCAGTAGCGCCAGGCCGGTGGCCGCGCCAGCTCTTCGTCGGTCTGCTGATCGAACGTGCGGACCTCGATCAGGCGTGGGTCCATCCATTCGTTGAGCAACTTGACCGTCTCGCCCTTGCCGGCGCCTTCGATGCCATTGATCAGAATGATCACCGGAAAGCGGCGTTGCTGGTGAAGTTCGAACTGCGCTTCGAGCAAGGCTTCACGCAGGGCCGGTTCTTCGGCGTCGTAGGTTTCTTTGTCGATGGCGTGACCGATTTCGGCGGATTCGAACATGGGACGGCTCCTTCCAGAATTGAGCAAGACTAGCGGATTGAGTTGTTTCCCGTGGGAGAAATCCCTTACTTCGCAGCAACAATAGTTTCTACAGATTTTCAGCGAATCTGCGAACGCACACGTTGCCATGGATCAAGCACCAACCCGGCGATCGGCTAGAATGGCCGCCTTGCCGTTGCCGAGCCTGCCATGAAACCTGTATTGCCCCACGCCCAGCTCGACTGGGACGACCAAGGGCTCCCGCGCTCGCGGGTGTTCGATGATGTGTATTTTTCCGATCTGTCGGGGTTGGACGAAACCCGCTACGTATTCCTCGAACAGAACGCTTTGCGTGAACGCTTCGCCGCGTTGCCGGCCGGCGGTCGACTGGTGATTGGCGAGACCGGTTTCGGCACCGGATTGAATTTCCTTTGCGCCTGGCAGCTGTTCGAACAGCACGCGGTGGCCGGGGCGCGGCTGCATTTTGTCAGTGTCGAAAAGTACCCGCTGAGCCTGCCCGATCTACAGCGTGCCTTGGCCCTGTGGCCGGAGCTCAAACCGTTTGCCGATCAACTGCTGACGCAATACGTCGCCATCCACCCAGGCTTCCAGCGCCTGGTGCTGGACAACGGTCGCGTGACCCTGACCCTGCTGATCGGCGATGCCCTGGAACAATTGCCGCAACTGGACGCGCAGATCGACGCCTGGTTTCTCGACGGTTTTGCCCCGGCGAAAAACCCCGACATGTGGACCGCCGAACTGTTCGCCGAACTGGCACGTCTGGCGGCGCCCGGTTCGACCATCAGCACCTTTACCAGCACCGGTTGGGTGCGCCGTCTGCTGAACGCGGCGGGCTTCAAGATGAAACGCACGCCCGGCATCGGCCACAAATGGGAAATCCTGCGAGGTGTGTTCCTCGGCTGGCCTGAGGAAGTCCCGGTGCCCGCCGTGGCTAAACCGTGGTTTGCGCGTCCGACGCCACTGAACGGCGAGCGTCGTGCCTTGGTGATCGGCGCCGGCCTGGCCGGTTGCGCCAGCGCCGCCAGCCTGGCGGCGCGGGGTTGGCAAGTGAGTCTGCTGGAGCGTCACGATGCGCTGGCGCAGGAAGCCTCGGGCAATCCTCAGGGCGTGCTGTACCTCAAGCTGTCGGCCCACGGCACCGCGTTGTCGCAGTTGATTGTCAGTGGTTTCGGCCACACCCGGCGCTTGCTCGAACATCTGCAACGGGGCGTCGACTGGGACGATTGCGGGGTCTTGCAACTGGCCTTCAACGCCAAGGAAGCCGAGCGTCAGGCGCAATTGGCCGGCGCCTTTTCACCAGACCTGGTGCACTTGCTCGATCAATCGCAAGCCCAGGCTCAGGCCGGGATCGCCCTGGAGCACGGCGGTTTATTCTTCCCGGAAGGTGGCTGGGTTCATCCGCCGGCGCTGTGCCATTGGCAGGCGTCTTCGGCAAACATCCAGTGGATGCCCCATCGCGACGTACTGGAACTGCGCAAGGTTGATGATCAGTGGCAGGCCTGGGACGGTGATGATTTGCTGGCGAGTGCCCCCGTGGTGATCCTGGCCGGCGCTGCCGAGATCAAGCGTTTCCCGCACAGCGCCGAGCTGCCCCTCAAACGCATTCGTGGCCAGATCACCCGACTGGCGCAAACCCCTGAAAGCCAGAGTCTGGCCACCGTCGTCTGCGCCGAAGGCTATGTGGCGCCGGCTCGGCTGGGCGAACACACCCTCGGCGCCAGCTTCGACTTCAAGAGCGATGACCTGACCCCGACGCTCGCCGAACACCTCGGCAACCTGGCCTTGCTCGAGGAAATCTCCCCCGACCTGACCACGCGACTACATGCTCAGGCACTGGACCCGCAACAGCTTGAAGGGCGCGCTGCATTTCGCTGCACCAGCCCGGACTACCTGCCGATCGTTGGCCCGTTGGCCGAGCCAGCAGCGTTCGCCGACGCTTACGCCGTACTGAGCAAGGACGCCCGGCAAGTGCCGGACATTCCCTGCCCCTGGCTTGAGGGTTTTTACGTCAACAGCGGCCACGGTTCTCGCGGCTTGATCACCGCGCCACTGTCGGGTGAATTACTCGCGGCATGGATCGAAAACGAACCTCTGCCCCTGCCCAGAACGGTTGCCGAGGCCTGTCATCCCAACCGTTTCGCGGTGCGCCAGTTGATCCGCGGAAAAGTCTGACGGCGCGACTTATAACTTATCGGTCTAAAACTCCGGGGATTCAGCCGGGTCAGTTTCTGAGTACCCGCCGTTTTTGGCGCGGTATCGATTGACCCTCCCCAACGGAAAAACCGGTAAGGAATTTATGTGCGGATTAGCTGGCGAGTTACGCTTTGATCATCAACCTGCGGACCTCGCGGCCGTTGAACGAATCACCCATCACCTGGCCCCTCGTGGCCCTGACGCATGGGGCTTTCATGCCCAAGGGCCGATTGCCCTGGGCCATCGTCGCCTGAAAATCATGGACCTGTCGGACGGCTCGGCGCAGCCGATGGTCGACAACCAACTGGGCTTGTCCCTGGCCTTCAACGGCGCGATCTACAACTTCCCGGAACTGCGCACCGAGCTTGAAAGCCTTGGTTACGCGTTCTATTCCGGTGGTGACACCGAAGTGCTGCTCAAGGGCTACCACGCCTGGGGCGAAGCACTGCTGCCCAAGCTCAACGGCATGTTCGCCTTCACCATCTGGGAGCGCGACGCTAAACGCCTGTTCATCGCCCGAGACCGTCTGGGCGTGAAGCCGCTGTACCTGTCGCGCACCGGCCAGCGCCTGCGCTTTGCCTCGGCGTTGCCGGCACTGCTCAAGGGCGGCGACATCAACCCGATCCTCGATCCGGTGGCACTCAATCATTATCTGAATTTCCACGCCGTGGTCCCGGCCCCGCGCACCTTGCTGGCCGGCATCGAAAAACTGCCACCGGCGACCTGGATGCGCATCGACGCGGACGGCTCCACCGAGCAGAAAACCTGGTGGACCCTGCCCTACGGCCCACACGCCGACGAGATGAATCTGACACTCGAAGACTGGCGTGACCGTGTACTCGACAGCACCCGTGACGCCGTGGCGATCCGTCAACGTGCGGCAGTCGACGTCGGTGTTCTGCTTTCGGGCGGCGTCGATTCGAGCCTGCTGGTCGGTCTGTTGCGTGAAGTCGGTGTTGAAAACCTGTCGACCTTCTCCATCGGTTTCCAGGATGCCGGCGGCGAGCGCGGCGACGAGTTCCAGTATTCGGACCTGATTGCCAAGCACTACGGCACCCAGCATCACCAATTGCGCATCGACGAAAAAGAGATCATCGAGCAACTGCCCGCAGCGTTCCGCGCCATGAGCGAGCCGATGGTCAGCCATGACTGCATCGCCTTCTATCTGTTGTCCCGCGAAGTGGCCAAGCATTGCAAAGTGGTGCAGAGCGGCCAGGGTGCCGACGAACTGTTCGCCGGTTATCACTGGTACCCACAAGTCGACGGTGCCGAAGATCCGTACGCCGCCTATCGCGATGCGTTTTTCGACCGCAGCTACGACGACTACGCCGCCACCGTGCAGCCGAAATGGCTGACAGCGAATGACGCCGCTGGCGACTTCGTGAAGGAACATTTCGCACAGCCCGGTGCCGATGCGGCAGTGGACAAAGCCCTGCGTCTGGACAGCACGATCATGCTGGTGGACGACCCAGTCAAACGCGTCGACAACATGACCATGGCCTGGGGCCTGGAAGCGCGTACGCCGTTTCTCGACTATCGCCTGGTGGAACTGTCGGCGCGCGTGCCGGGCAAATTCAAACTGCCGGATGGCGGTAAGCAAGTCTTGAAAGAAGCGGCGCGGCTGGTGATTCCGAGTGAAGTGATCGATCGCAAGAAAGGTTACTTCCCGGTCCCTGGCCTGAAGCATTTGCAGGGCGATACGCTGAACTGGGTGCGCGAACTGCTGCTGGATCCGAGTCAGGATCGCGGTCTGTTCAACCCGGCCATGCTCGACCGCCTGCTGACCGACCCACAAGGTCAATTGACCCCGTTGCGCGGTTCCAAGCTGTGGCAATTGGCGGCGCTGAACCTGTGGCTCAGTGAACAAGGAATCTGATCGATGAAACCCCACGCCACGGCCTACAGCCAACGCTTGTTGCGCGGTCAGACGCCCTCTTACGAACGCTTGCAGGCACGCCTGGCCGAAGACGGCAGTGAATTGGGCACCGCACCGATCGCCGTGCATTGCGGCTGGGGCCGGTTGCTGATCGGCCATACCTTCCCGGATGCGGCGAGCCTGGCCCAAGAGCTGCTCAATGAACAGTCAGGTGAACGCGACATCGCCCTGTACGTGGCGGCGCCTCAGCAAGTGCTGGGGTTGGAGCCGGCTCAGTTGTTTCTCGACCCTTCCGACACCTTGCGCCTGTGGTTCAGCGACTACCGCCAATCCACTCGGGTGTTTCGCGGATTTCGCATCCGTCGAGCCCAGAGCGATACGGACTGGCAGGCGATCAATCAGCTGTATCAGTTGCGCGGCATGCTGCCGATCGACGCGAGTCTGCTGACTCCGCGTCATCAGGGTGGGCCCGTCTATTGGCTGGCCGAAGATGAGGACAGCGGCGCGATCATCGGCAGCGTCATGGGCCTCAACCATCACAAGGCGTTCAACGATCCGGAAAATGGCAGCAGCCTGTGGTGCCTGGCGGTCGACCCACAATGTTCGCGACCGGGCGTCGGTGAAGTGTTGGTGCGGCATTTGATCGAGCACTTCATGAGCCGTGGGCTGAGTTACCTGGACCTGTCAGTGCTGCACGACAACCAGCAGGCGAAAAGTCTTTACGCCAAGCTCGGGTTTCGCAACCTGTCGACCTTCGCGATCAAGTGCAAAAACGGCATCAATCAGCCGTTGTTTCTGGGCCCGGGTCCCGAAGCCGAGTTCAATCCTTATGCACGAATCATCGTCGAGGAAGCTCACCGTCGCGGCATCGATGTACAAGTCGATGACGCCGACGCCGGGATGTTCACCCTCAGCCATGGCGGGCGCCGGGTACGTTGCCGCGAATCCCTCAGCGACTTGACCAGCGCCATCAGCATGAGCCTGTGCCAGGACAAAAGCCTGACGCACAAAGTGCTCAAGGCTGCCGGTTTGAACCTGCCAGCGCAGCAACTGGCCGGCAACGCCGATGACAATCTGGCGTTTCTCGACGAGCACGAACGGGTGGTGGTCAAACCGCTGGATGGCGAACAGGGCCAAGGTGTCGCGGTGGATCTACGGACCATTGAAGAGGTCCAGCAAGCCATCGAATCTGCTCGCCGGTTCGACAGTCGAGTGCTGCTGGAGAGCTTCCACGAAGGCCTCGATTTACGGATTGTGGTGATCGGTTTTGAGGTGGTCGCCGCAGCGATTCGTCGGCCGGCAGAAGTGGTGGGCGATGGTCAGCATTCCATCGGTGCACTGATCGAAGCCCAGAGCCGGCGTCGTCAGGCGGCGACCAGCGGTGAAAGCAAAATCCCGCTGGACCATGAGACCGAGCGCACCTTGGCAGCGGCGGGTTTTGACTACAGCAGCATTCTGCCGGCGGGCGAGCATCTGTTCGTACGGCGTACGGCGAATCTTCATACCGGCGGGGTTCTTGAAGATGTGACGGCGATCCTGCATCCGACACTGGTGGATGCGGCGGTGCGCGCGGCGCGAGCGCTGGACATTCCGATGGTCGGGCTCGACCTGATGGTGCCCGCCGCCGATCAACCGGAGTATGTGTTTATCGAAGCCAATGAGCGTGCCGGGTTGGCTAACCATGAGCCGCAGCCGACGGCTGAGCGGTTTGTGGATTTGTTGTTTCCGCATAGTCAGCCGGCGGTCTGACATTCCTCTTCATGATCGTTCCCACGCGCTGCGTGGGAACGATCAGCGCTTAATTCATCAGGAGTTTCCATGACCAGCAACATTCCAGAACCGGATCTGAACTACCTGCAAAAAGTCCTGCTGGAAATGCTCGCCATTCCCAGCCCGACCGGGTTCACCGACACCATCGTGCGTTATGTCGCCGAGCGGCTTGAAGAGCTGGGTATCCCCTTTGAGATGACTCGCCGCGGCACCATCCGCGCCACCCTCAAGGGCAAGAAAAACAGCCCCGACCGGGCGGTCTCCGCTCACCTCGACACCATCGGCGCGGCGGTTCGCGCGATCAAGGACAACGGCCGTCTGACCCTGGCGCCTGTCGGTTGCTGGTCCAGCCGTTTTGCCGAGGGCAGCCGGGTCAGCCTGTTTACTGACAACGGCGTGATCCGTGGCAGCGTGCTGCCGCTGATGGCGTCCGGGCATGCGTTCAATACCGCCGTGGATGAAATGCCGATCAGTTGGGATCACATCGAATTGCGCCTTGATGCTTATTGCGCCACGCGTGCCGATTGCGACTCTCTGGGCATCAGCGTCGGTGACTTTGTCGCCTTCGACCCTTTGCCGGAGTTCACCGAAAGCGGCCACATCAGCGCCCGACATCTCGACGACAAGGCCGGCGTTGCCGCATTGCTGGCGGCGCTGAAAGCGATCGTCGACAGCGGCGAAGAGCTGATGATCGACTGTCATCCGCTGTTCACCATCACCGAGGAAACCGGCAGTGGCGCGGCGGCGGCGTTACCGTGGGACGTCAGCGAATTCGTCGGCATCGACATTGCCCCGGTCGCGCCGGGTCAGCATTCCAGCGAACACGCAGTGAGCGTGGCGATGCAGGATTCCGGCGGACCTTACGACTATCACCTGTCGCGGCATCTGCTGCGCCTGGCCAGTGACAACGAATTGCCGGTGCGTCGCGACCTGTTCCGCTACTACTTCAGCGATGCCCATTCGGCGGTCACTGCCGGGCATGACATTCGCACCGCCCTGCTCGCTTTCGGCTGCGACGCCACTCACGGCTACGAACGCACCCACATCGACAGCCTCGCCGCCCTCAGCCGCCTGCTCGGCGCCTACATTCTGAGTCCGCCGGTGTTTGCCAGCGATGCACAACCGGCCAAGGGTTCGCTGGACCGGTTCAGTCATCAGATCGAACATGAGACGCAGATGGAAAGCGATACGCGGGTGCCGTCGGTGGACAGCCTCGTAGGGCAGCGGTCCGAAAGCTGATCCAGTTTTTGGGTCGCCAGGTAGATTGTCATCGTCGGAACGCCGCCCGGACCAAGCCCGCTCCCACAGTGATTGCTGGTGATCACAAATGTGGTGTACACCACAAAACCTGTGGGAGCGGGCTTGCCCGCGATGGCGATCGATCAGGCAAGACTTGAGGCCCAGGCTAGCCCCAACCCTTCATTCGCCGTAGCATCGCGCCATTGTTTAGCCGAGGTGCTTATGCTGATTCCCCACGACCAACTTGAAGTCGACACCCTCACCCGCCTGATCGAGGATTTCGTGACCCGTGACGGTACGGACAACGGCGATGACACGCCGCTGGAAACCCGTGTTCTGCGTGTTCGCCAGGCGTTGACCAAGGGCCAGGCGCTGATTGTCTTCGACCCGGAAAGCGAGCAATGCCAGTTGATGCTCAAGCACGATGTGCCCAAGCACCTGTTCGACTGAGGCCTCAGCGTCCTTTGTTTTTCGCCAGTTTGACCTGGATGCGGTCGTAGACCTCGGAGCGGTGCACGTTGACGTTCTGCGGCGCTTCGACACCGAAGCGCACACTGCCTCCGTTGACGGCAAGAATGCGCACGGAAATGTTGTCACCGATGGAAATCAATTCGCCCACAACGCGACTGAGTACAAGCATGGCATTCGTCCTTCAGGGTTATCGAACCCTGAAGATGCCCTGCACTCGGCGGGCCTACAATGCGACAGCAGCAAATCAGTCCCGCCCTACAGCGCACGCCGAACAGCTCCTATGGAAACGTCCCACAAAGCCATTGAATGAAGGACCGATCCTTCAGGAAGCGGAGAAGCGTGGGCCGAAAAGGATGATGCTCGCCCCGATCACACACAGCGCCACACCGAGCCAGTCCGAGCCCAGCGGACGAATCCGCTCGACCACCGCCAGCCAGCCGATCGACGCGATGATGTAGATGCCACCGTAAGCGGCATAGGCGCGGCCGGCGTAGGTCGCTTCGATGCGGGTCAGCAGCAGCGCGAACAAGGTCAGGCTGAGCAGAGCCGGCACGACCCACCAGGCGCTTTTGCCCTGGCGCAGCCACATCCAGAAGGCAAAGCAGCCGGCGATTTCAAACAGCGCGGCGAGAAAAAACCACAGGTAATTGAGCATGCAAAACGTCTCGCGAGGATGGCCGATGGCGGCCACCCTAACGACGGTGTTGTGCAGGGGGCAAGCTCAACCTGCGGATTGTTTGGCCTTGGCGCGCATTTTGTCGGCCATGACGGTCATTTCGTCGTAGAGCAATTGCGGGTTCTTCTGCTTGAGTGCCCAGGCCATACGGCCCTGTTCGTGAGGCAGGATCATGAATTCGCCGGCGGCAACGTGTTGATAGATGTAGTCGGCAATGTCCGCCGCGCTGATCGGCGAGCTTTCCAGCAACTTGCCGACCTGGGCTTTCATGGCCGGCGTCGGGCCACGGAAGGAGTCCAGCAGGTTGGTCTGGAAGAACGACGGGCACACCACATGCACGCCGACTTCCTGCTGCGCCAGTTCGATCAACAGGCTTTCAGACAACGCCACCACGCCAGCCTTGGCCACGTTGTAGTTGCTCATGGCCGGGCCTTGCATCAGGGCGGCCATCGACGCGATGTTGATGATCTTGCCTTTGCTTTTTTCCAGCAGCGGCAGGAAGGCCTTGCAGCCCTTGACCACGCCCATCAGGTTGATTGCGATCTGCCAGTCCCAGTCTTCCAGGGACAGTTCACTGAAGAACCCGCCCGAGGCAACGCCGGCGTTGTTGACGATGACATCGATGCCACCGAGTTTCTCGTCGCAGGCTTGGGCGAAAGCGGTCAGCTGGCTGTAATCGCGCACGTCGCAACGCTGGATAAAACCGTCGCCGCCGGCTTCGCGAACCCGTTTCAGGGTTTCCTGCAGACCGGGTTCGCTGACATCCGACAAGGCCAGCTGCCAGCCTTCACGCGCCCAGCGCAGCGCGATTTCGCGACCTAAGCCCGAGCCCGCACCAGTGATCATCATGCGATTTTGCATAGCAAACAGCCTTGTTGTTCCGGGGAAGATGCATCGAGTGTAGCGAAGGACAATGCCCGACCCACGCTCCATCAGATTGCTGAATGGCCCGAGCAAACCGGGAAAGTGCCTGAACCAACTTGTGCCATAAAAAACGAAATAAGCCTTTCTTCGAAAAACATTAAAAAAACTTGGAATTTTCTTTCATTTGCCACAGTCGGATTTTGTAAGCAGCCCGGTTTTATATCAGCCCGGCTGACGGTTAAACGCCAGGTAATTCAAGAACACTTCCAACAAGGAAATAGACATGGGCACAATTCTAATCATTATTCTGATCCTCCTGCTGGTAGGTGGTTTACCGGTCTTCCCGCACTCCAGAAGTTGGGGTTATGGCCCGTCGGGTATCATCGGCGTGGTGTTGGTGGTGCTGTTGATCCTGCTGTTGCTCGGCAAGATATAAAGGTTTAACAGGCAAAAAAAAGAGGCCCTTTTCAGGGCCTCTTTTTTATTGCATCAAGACTTAATCCGGCTTGCCATCAACCACACCGGCGGTGTTGTCGATCAGGCTCTTGGTCGCCGTTTGCAGGAAGGCTTCGAGCTTGAGTTTCAGCTCAGCGGTACGCGGTGCATCCGGAACGATCTCGGCGTGAGGTGTTGCGCCCAGTTCGTACTGGTACATCTTCGGCGCCATTTCCTTTTCCTTCGGCAGCACCAGAATCTGATCAGCCGTGATGATGGCGGTGGTCTGCTCGCTACCCGACGGCTTGATCACGCCAAAACCGGTGTCGCCTTCAGGCAGGTTGAGCAAATCGCGGCCCCAGCACTGATGACGCACTTCGCCACCGATGCGGCCCATGATGGTCGGCACGATGTCGATCTGAGTGCCTACGGTATGGTCACGCTGGCCGAATTTTTCCTGGATGCCCGGTGCGATCATCAGCATCGGCACGTTGAAGCGGCCCAGGTCCATTTCGGTGATCTGGCGCTCATTGCCAAAACCGTGGTCGCCGACGATCACAAACAGGGTTTCCTTGAAATACGGCTCCTTGCGGGCCTTTTCAAAGAACTGGCCCAGCGCCCAGTCTGCGTAGCGCATGGCGGTCAAATGCTCGTTCAGACTACCGCGATCGGTCACGCGCTCAACCGGCAATGGTGTCGGCAAGGCATAGGGCGTGTGGTTGGACAGGGTTTGCAGCAGCGCATAGAACGGCTTGCCGTTTTCCCGTGCCTTGAGCTCCACCAGACCACGGTCGAACATGTCCTGGTCGGACACGCCCCAGGTCGGATCGGAGAACACCGGGTTCACGAAGTCGTTACGACCAATGAAGTTGGTCATGCCCTGGTTGCTGAAGAAACCCGACTGGTTATCCCAGGCGAAGTCGCCGTTGTAGACGTACACGTCTCCATAGTCACGGGCACTGAGCAATTGCGGCAGGCCGGACAACTTGTGGCTGCCTTCCGGCGTCTGCATCAGGTATTCGAAACCCGGCAGGTTCGGGAAGCAGGCCATGGTGGCGAACATGCCCTGGTGGGTATGGGTGCCGTTGGAGAAGAAGCGGTCGAACAGCAGGCCTTCTTTCGACAATTTGTCGAGGTACGGCGTGATGTTGCCCGGTGCGCCCAAGGCGCCCACCGAGTGACCGGCCATGCTTTCCATCAGGATCACGACGACGTTCTTGATTGGCAGGGTCTTGTCGGCCGGCGGCGTGTAGTCGCGACGCACGGCTGCAGTTTCGGCATCCACCAGTTTGTCGTCTGCCATTACCAGCATGTCACGCACGATTTTCTGCGCTTCAGGCTGTGGCAACGTGGCCTTCCAGACGTTGTCGCGATCTTCGGACATACGGCTCTTGGCCGCGGCGACCAGCGACAAGGTGCCGTTGAGGCCCAACTGGTTGGCGAAGTTCGAGTTGGTGGTGTAAACGTCACCCCAACGCAGTGGCGGGCCCTGACGCAGGGTGCCACGAGCGGCGACCACGCAGACCAGCAGGCAGACGACGAACACTGTGAGGCGCGCATACCAAGGGGCGATCTGGCGCGTGCCGATGCTGCCGCCGCTGAAGGGACCGCGAGGCCGGGTGGCGCGGTCGGCGCCTTTGAACGCCAGGGTCAGGATCAACGTGCCCACGGCCCAGGCCAGCAGGTAGCGAACCACCGGGAAACCGTACCAGAGCATGCTCATCACAGTTTTCGGGTCTTCCTTTACATATTGGAAGACCAGGCCGTTGAGGCGCTGGTGGAACTCGCGGTAGAAGTCCATCTCCATCAGGCCCAGGAACAGCGCGATGCTCGAGGCGATGGTCAGCCAGAACCGGAAGAATCCGCGTGCGGCCATCGCCCGGGCGCTGAACAGCGCCAGCAGCAATGGAATGCTGAGGTAGACCACCAGGCGCAGGTCGAAACGCAGACCGTTGGCGAATGCTTCGAGAAAGGTCGAGGCCGGGGTGTCGAGGATCATCTCGCGGTTGTAAACCAGCAGCGCAACGCGCAGCAGGCTGAACATGACCATCATGACCAGGGCACACAGCAGCGTGTAGGCCAGATGCGATTTGACGGTCGGTTGCAGCAGGCGACTAGAAGCTCGCTGCTGACTCAGGGCGTCCGGGTTTGCCATGTCGTTTTAGGACCCATTGGAAGTTGAAGTTTCAAAAATACAGCGGCGCCTTGCCCTCTGTTGGCCAGTTCTCGGCCCCGGGGCTTGCGCGGTGCGCAAATGTTGCACGATCACTCGCGGCATTGCCATTGATTACTGTCCGCATGTTGGCGCGGGCGAATTGTCTTGGAGGCTTTGTGAAAATTTCGTGCAACGTATATTCGGAAACAAAATAAAGTTTCTAGCTCCGAATGCCCGTTAGTTCGGGGGTATATCCGTTTCTTCGGTAATCGCTGCTCTTTGATCGAGGGCATATCCGTTTCTGCGGTCACGGCGACTGGCGGTTTCGCTTTTACAGCGAGTCACTTGGAAAAGCCCCAAGTAACCAAGGGCTCTTGCCCCTCCATTCGGTGCCTCGCCTAGGCTCGGCATGCCCTCACTCCGGCATTGCTCCGGGGGCCCGCCGCCATCGGCCATCCATGGCCGGGGGCGGCTACCGCGGCATCCTTGCCGCGGTGCCCCCTGCGCAACGCCTGCGTTCGGCCTCTGGGAAAGGGGCGGCAGATCTGAAGCCAAAGCAAAGCAACAGCAACAGCAACAGCAACGGCAAGATCAACAGCTTCGCGAGCAAGCCCGCTCCCACATAAAGCAGATCGGCGGACAGCTTTTGCTCCTCACCACTCAACAGGCCGAGCGTTAGCTCGCCTGCAGCTTTTGATCTGGATGCACCGCCGCCTCGAGAGGCCGAGTGGAGGTTCTGCGCAGTGGGCAACCCGGCATGGATGCCGGGTTAGCCGCCCCCGGCCATGGATGGCCGATGGCGGCGGGCCCACGGAGCAGGACCGGAGCGAGGGCATGCCGAGCCTGGGCGAGGCACCGAACGAAAGGGGCAAGAGCCCTTGGTTACTTGGGGCTTTTCCAAGTGACCCGCCGTAAGGGCGGAACCCTAAGCGGCCATTACCCCAGGAACGGATATGCCCCCAATCAAAAAAACCGCCCTGCCAAATAGAAAACGCCCCGAACAAAGTCAGGGCGTTTTATCAAAAAGAGCGATTACTTCTCGGCGCGTTCTTTCAGGGCTTTCAAGGTATTGAACGGCGCATCGACCACAAACTTGTTGGCCACCATCGACGGAATGCTACCGCCCGGCTCAGTGTGCACCTGATAAGTCACTTCAATCTGATCGCCCTTGGGCACGAACTTCCAGAAACCGTCGACCTTGGTAACCCGGACGAAGCCTTTTTCTTCGGGAAGGTACTTCGGTACGCCTTCGAGCTTGCGGGTCAAACTGCCGTCAGCACCCTCGATGGTGGTCACATGCAGCACCGAATCACGCTCAGTAACCGGCCAAGGAGTATTGAACTGGGTGTAGGTCCAGCTCTGATCACCTTCGTGCTTGAGCAATTTCTGGGTCTTGCATTCGTGAATCCAGGCACAGGCCCCTGGCACGTCTTCCTGCAATGCGCGCAGTTTGGCCACGGTGGTCTTCATCAGCGTGACACCACGGTAGGCCTTGTAATCGGAGCCGGCCACCTCGCTCAAGGAGATCTTGATGCCGTCCTGTTCCTTGGCGACTTTCCAGTCTTCGGCGTGAGCAGCCGTGGTGGCGAACATTACCGTCAAACCACACAACACAGCCATACGATGCAGCGAACCCATAATCTTATTCCTTATTGTTGAAGATCCGTTCGTTGAACACATCACGCCGCCGTCATTTGCTCCCACCAACCCAGCAATTTGATCGCTTCGTCACTGCTGCTTCCGCAGACTTCGATGTCGGCTTCGAACGCCGAACACACTGCAGGACGTTCCGGTTTGCCGAAAATGCCGCACAGGTTATCGACAGAGAGTTGTACGCAACGTTCTCCGGCGGGCTTGCCATTGGGCATGCCGGGAATCGGTGAACTGATGGAAGGGGCAATGCAACAGGCGCCACAGCCTTCACGGCATTTCATGACGACGAGCTCCTCGAAGGGCGATGTGTTAAAGGACGTGGCACAGAGTAACCGCTAAAACGCTTGTTTAAAATTGTCTGGACCCGGGTTTTTACGCTTAAAGGAGCGTGACTGACCAGTCTCCGACAAAGCGTCTGGCCATCGGGTCACGGACGGGAAGAAATTATCGTTTGAACTCGAATTCCAGCGCTGCGCCTTCGACTTCACGGCGCTCTTCGTTGCGCAGTTGCAACTTCATTTCGTTGCTGATCAACCTCCCGTTGAGCTGAAACGGACCCGCCTTCTCACCAAACATTTGCGGCAATACTGCATCGTGCCGTGGCAACGCTACCGTACCGAGCGGTTTCAGCTCCTCGGCCATGTCTTGGGGCAGGCTCAAATCCAGGTCGGCCGAAGGAAGCTTGGTTTTCGCGATTTCACTGGCGGATTTAGACTTGGAGGCAATCGGCGGTCGCTTTTTCACCTTGGCCGCTTTGTTTTTGACCGGCGCGGCTTTCTTGACCGGTGCCGGTTTTTTCGCGGTGGCGCTGGCTGCCGGTTTTTCTTGAACGGAAGCCGCCAATACGCCTTCTGTCTGGAAGGTCATCAGCAGGCAGATCGATAGCCAGACAGCGGGAAAAATCGGCTTCATGGACCCAACGGTACAAACGGCAGGAGCCATATGCTCGCCTGTTGCACGCGACATGACAAGCGCGGGCAGAAATAACCTGCCCGCCCCCTCAAAAGCCCCCGACCATCTCCTGACAGAGCTGGGTAGCGAGCATGCCCAGGGTCATCAACGCACGCTCGGCTTCACGGTTCCAAGGCGTGCCGCAGTTCAACCGAATGCAGTGATTGAACTGCTCGGTGTTACTGAAAATAAGCCCCGGCGCGATGCTGATGCCCTGCTGCAACGCACGAACATGCAGCTCCTGGGTGTTGACCCGCCCCGGCAGGCTGACCCACAGAATGAAGCCGCCGGTCGGCCGGGTCATCTGCGTGCCTTCCGGGAAGTATTGCTGCACCGCCAGTTGGAAAGCGCTGAGGTTCTTGCGGTACTCCTGACGGATATAGCGCAAATGCCGGTCGTAACCACCGTTCTCCAGGTAGGCCGCAATGCCCATCTGCGTGACACTGCAGGCCGAATGGGTGCTGAAGGTCTGCAAACGCTGGATTTCCTGCTGGTACTTGCCGGCAATCATCCAGCCGATCCGCACGCCCGGCGACAAGGTTTTGGAGAAGCTTGAGCAATAGATCACCCGATCCAGTCGATCGTAGGCTTTCAGTGATTTGGTGCGACCCTGCTCGAACATCAGTTCGCCGTAGATATCATCTTCGACAATCTGGATATCGAAATCCGAGGCCAGCCGCAGCAGTTGCTTCTGCCGCTCTTCGGGCATGGTGCCGCCCAATGGATTGCTCAGACGAGTGGTCAGCACCAGCGCCTTGATCGACCACTGGTTGGCCGCCAGCTGCAACGCTTCGAGGCTCATGCCGGTGGCCGGATCGCTCGGGATCTCGATGACCTTGAGGCCCAGCAAGTCAGCCAGTTGCAGCAAACCGTAGTAGGTCGGCGATTCGGCGGCGATCAGGTCGCCCGGGCGGGTCAGCACTCGCAGGGACATCTGCAACGCATCGACGCAGCCGTGAGTAATCACCACTTCCGACGGATCGACCACCACGCCGGCATCGCGCATGCGGATCGCCACTTGTCGGCGCAACGGTTCGAAACCGGGGCTGAACATGTAGCTGAACGCCCGCGGGCTATGAAAACGGGTGACTTTGGCCAGTTGCTGATGCAGCGCCCGCACTGGTAGATAATCAACGCTCGGTACGGCTGCACCCAAGGGAAACACACCCTCGCGGCGGGATTCGACCAAGACTTGTTGGATGATGCTGCTGCGAGTGACCAGACCAGGACGCTCCACCCGGGCGATGTCCGGTGTCGGCGCGGTCAGGGCCGGGGTCTGGTGCACGTAGTAACCCGACTGCGGCCGGGCGCGGATCAACCCCTGATCCTCGAGGTTGGCGTAAGCCTGCAACACCGTCGCATGGCTGACGTTGAGCTGCGAGCTCATCTTGCGCACCGAAGGCACGCGTTCCCCCGGTTGATAGACGCCACGGCGGATGTCTTCGGCCAGTTGCTGAGCAATACGTTGGTAGAGCAAGAGATTGGTCATGACGCAGCACTCGATTTCACGGGCATTTTATTCTTGTGTGAAACAATACCGGAACAGTTTAGAAGTGTACTGGGACAGTTGCCACAATAGTCGACCGTACAGCGCAGTGTCAGCAAAAACTGTACTGTTTTGTGAGTTGATTAGCAGGCGTAAAAAAACCCGACGCTGACGGGCAGGCCGGGTTTTCCAGTGACGCAGCCCTTAGCGGGCAGCGCCGAGCTGGCCTTTTTCGTCAGAGAACACAATTTCTACCCGACGGTTCTGCGCACGTCCCCGTTCGGAAGCGTTCACGTCGACCGGATATTCATCACCGTAGCCTTCGACCTGGATGCGTTTATCGTCGATGCCCAAATCCATCAGCACGTCCGCCACCGATTGCGCACGGTCACGGGACAGCTTGAGGTTTTCCTGCTTGCCGCCGGTACTGTCGGCATAGCCTTCGATGCGCACTACGCGCTTGGGGTTGAGCTGCAGGAACTGCACGATCTTCAACACCACGCGGTTCGCCGAGTTTTTCAACTCCGCTTCGCCCGTGTCGAACAACACGTCGCCCAAGGTCATCACCAGGCCACGGTCGGTCTGGGTGGTCGCCAACGCGACAATCTGTTCTTCGAGCCACTTGCCCTGCTGCTGCACGCTGAGCAGTTTGGATTCGCGCAGGGCCAGTTGCAGGCGCTGACGCTCCAGTTCGAGCTTCGCCGCACGTTCTTCGTTGAGCACCTGGTTGGTGTGTTCGCGCGCGATTTCGCTATAGCGCTCACTCAGGTAAGCGTAATGCAGCACGTCCGTTCCACTGCCCCAGTAGCTGGACAGACGATCGGCGCGGGCCAGCGACTCACCGGCACGAATCACGTCCTTGGGCGCGATTCGCAGCACGTTGGAATCTTCCTTGACCTTCTGGAAGTCAGTACTGGCCTGCTGCAACGCGGCCTCGCTGTGCTGACCGGCACAACCATAGAGGCTGGCGCAGCCTGCCAGGATCAAACCGCCCAGGGCTTTGGTCTTGAGGCTCATTGGGCATCTCCCAGTTGCTTGCGCAGGCGAGTGATGCGGGTATTAAGCACGTTCAACTGCTCCTCGCTCTTGAGGGTCAGAACCCGGGCTTCGGCCAGACGCGCGTCCAGCTCGGCCTGCTCGGCCCGCATGCGCGCGTTCTTGAAGGATTGGTCGTTCATGCTGCCCTTGGCGCGGTTGAACTTGTCTTCGGCCAGTTTCATTTCCGGCACGTCGGCGGAGGTGGCGCCCACGGCCTTGGCCTGCTCGAGTGCCTGTTCGGTCAGGCGCATTTGTTCATTCGGCGCCGGATCGGCTGCACAACCCGCCAGAGCCAGAACGGCCAGGGCAGCGAAAAGAGGTCGAATACTCACTAAAAATCCCTACTGTTTTGGGGTACTGACAGGTTGTTGCTGCGGTTGTGAGAGCTGCGCCTTCCAGCGCTCGATATTGCGTTGCAGCACGGCTTCCGTCAGTCCGGACGCGGGCAATTCTGTCATCTTTTTGGCCAGCTGTCCGCGCAACCACGGATCGTTGCAGGCGGAGTTGTGGGAAACCGCGAGGAACAGGCCAGGTTTGTCGATCGGTTGAGGACGGGCGATCAGGTCGTTGGCCAGGTTCAGTGTCTGCGCGGCCGCCATGCCCGAGTAGCGTCCGGCAAGGACAAATTCCACCTCACCCAGCAGCAATTTCTGAAAGGCCTGGGTCAGGTTAGGCGTACGGGCTAGGGTCAATTGCTGCTCGGCAAACGTGCCAAATGCCGGGGTCATACGAGACTTTTCCGACAATGCGCCGGGATGGCCGTGAAGGTCCTGCGCTTCGTTGTAGACCAGCGTCGAGTCTTTTCGGGTCCAGACCAGGTAATCGTTTTCCAGTAACGGCGGATGAATGTAATCCAGGGATTCCAGTTGACTGACCGTCAATGACGCATCCGCCAGCATGTCCATTCGCCCACTGCGCACTTCGTCCAGGGCCTGAGAGCGTTTGCCGGCGTAAAGCAGTTCAACCTTGATCCCCAACTCCCCCGCCACCTGCTGCAACAAATCTGCACTGGCGCCGATCAGGTGCTTGGGGTTTTGCGGGTCTTGCCACAGGTACGGCGGTGCGTCCGGACTGCCGGTGACCACCAGGCGTTCGCACTTGCCCGCGGCGACGGACAGCGCCGGCAACACCGTCAGACCCAGCAGCAATGACCAGCCGTAAACGCGGCGCAGATCCATGGCAATACTCTCCCACTCAAATCCGGAACAAAAAAAAGCCCGACCAAAAGGTCGGGCTCTTTATAAGTCAGGCCGCTGGATTAGACCAGCTTCTCGAACTCAGGGATTGCTTCGAACAGGTCTGCCACCAGGCCGTAGTCGGCCACCTGGAAGATCGGCGCTTCTTCGTCCTTGTTGATCGCGACGATCACTTTGGAGTCTTTCATGCCGGCCAGGTGCTGGATCGCGCCGGAGATACCGACGGCGATGTACAGCTGTGGCGCAACGATCTTGCCGGTCTGACCGACCTGCATGTCGTTGGGTACGAAACCGGCGTCGACCGCGGCGCGGGAAGCACCGACGGCAGCGCCCAGCTTGTCGGCCAGGGCGTACAGGTGTTTGAAGTTGTCGCCGTTCTGCATGCCGCGGCCGCCGGAAACAACGATCTTGGCAGCGGTCAGTTCCGGACGATCGGACTTGGCCAGTTCTTCGCCGACGAAGCTGGAAATACCCGCATCGTGAGCAGCGGCAACGGCTTCAACAGCCGCCGAACCACCTTCAGCGGCAACCGGGTCGAAACCGGTGGCACGCACGGTGATCACTTTGACCGCAGCGTTCGATTGAACGGTGGCGATGGCGTTACCGGCGTAGATCGGGCGCTTGAACGTGTCAGCGCTTTCGACCGAGATGATCTCGGAGATCTGGTCAACGTCCAGCTGAGCGGCAACGCGCGGCAGGATGTTTTTGCCGTTGGAAGTGGCAGCAGCCAGGATGTGGCTGTAGCCCTTGCCCAACTCGGCCACCAGAGGAGCAACGTTTTCCGGCAGTTGGTGAGTGTAGGCGGCGTTGTCGGCCACCAGCACTTTAGCCACGCCAGCGATTTTCGCAGCGGCTTCAGCCACGGCGCCAGCGCCCTGACCTGCAACCAGAACGTGGATGTCACCACCGATTTTAACGGCGGCAGCCACGGTGTTCAGCGTGGCCGGGGCCAGCACTTTGTTGTCGTGTTCAGCAATAACCAAGATAGTCATTTAGATTACCTTCGCTTCGTTTTTCAGTTTCTCGACCAGTTCAGCCACCGATTTGACCTTGATACCCGCGCTGCGTGCAGCTGGCGCTTCGACTTTCACGGTCTTGTTGGTGGAGGCGGTGGAAACGCCCAAAGCGTCCGGAGTCAGCACTTCGAGAGGCTTCTTCTTGGCTTTCATGATGTTCGGCAGGGACGCGTAGCGCGGCTCGTTCAAACGCAGGTCGGTGGTGACGATGGCCGGCAGTTTCAGGGAAACTGTCTGCGCGCCGCCGTCGACTTCGCGAGTCACGGCAACGCTGTCGCCACTGATGTCGACTTTGGACGCGAACGTGCCCTGACCGTAGCCGCTCAATGCCGCGAGCATCTGGCCAGTCTGGTTGTTGTCGCTGTCGATGGCTTGTTTGCCAAGGATCACCAGCTGAGGCTGTTCCTTGTCGACAACAGCCTTGAGCAGCTTGGCAACGGCCAGCGAAGTCAGGTCTTCAGCGGATTCGACGAGGATGGCGCGGTCGGCACCCAGAGCCAGCGCGGTGCGCAGTTGCTCTTGAGCGGTGGACGGGCCGATGGAGACGACGACGATTTCAGTCGCAACACCTTTCTCTTTCAGGCGTACGGCTTCTTCCACTGCGATTTCGCAGAACGGGTTCATCGACATCTTGACGTTGGCGAGGTCGACGCCGGAATTGTCCGCCTTGACGCGAACCTTGACGTTGTAATCCACAACGCGTTTGACAGCTACAAGAACCTTCATGGATTCCTCGTTACTCTCCGGTGAAAAGAAAGTCGCCTAGGCGAACCTGGCGGTTTGATGCTCATCGGCGCAAGGGCACCTCTAAAAACGCTGGCAAAGGTGTCAAGTGACAAGCGCTCACGATGAAGATGACCGTTCGTCAGTGGTGACTGACGAGTCATTCATTATCGCGGCGTGTAAACTGCGCGCCAGAATCTGCACTGCGCATCACCTTGTACTGCCATCGCCCTGTCTTTAGAGGTGCTCTTGATACCAACAGTCAGCCTACGGCGAGCGCAAAACCGACCGTATCTTGACCGCAACGCCTATTCCGGTCAATACGGCAAAATGGCCAGTCATAAGCCGCGTGACTTTGATTTCTCTGGCTTTGAGCCGATTCAAACAAACGTTTGTATTGGACGCTAGGAGTGGTGTAGATATAATGCGCCACCTTAGAGAGAAAGGTGGCTCATCGATTGTCCTCTTCCTGCATTGCGCAGGAATTCATGGATGCGACACCAAACCTCCAATTAGAAAAAAAACTGTTGAGCCTTGAGTAGGAGATAACCTGTGGAACGCGAATACATGGAATTCGACGTGGTCATCGTCGGTGCCGGCCCCGCTGGTCTTTCCGCCGCCTGCCGATTGAAGCAGAAGGCCGCCGAAGCCGGTAAGGAAATCAGCGTCTGCGTGGTCGAAAAAGGCTCCGAAGTCGGTGCTCACATCCTGTCCGGCGCCGTGTTCGAACCACGCGCCCTGAACGAATTGTTCCCGGACTGGAAAGAACTCGGCGCCCCGCTGAACACTCCAGTCACCCGCGATGACATCTTCGTTCTCAAGAACGCCGACAGCGCGCAGAAGATTCCCGACCTCTTTGTGCCCAAGACCATGCACAACGAAGGCAACTACATCATCTCCCTGGGCAACCTGTGCCGCTGGCTGGCCCAGCAGGCCGAGAACCTGGGCGTGGAAATCTACCCGGGCTTCGCCGCTCAGGAAGCGCTGTTCGACGAGAACGGCGTGGTTCGCGGGATCATCACCGGCGATCTCGGCGTTGACCGCGAAGGTAACCCAAAAGAAGGCCTGTACACCCCGGGCATGGAACTGCGTGGCAAGTACACGCTGTTCGCCGAAGGTTGCCGTGGCCACATCGGCAAGCAACTGATCAAGCGCTTCAACCTCGACAGCGATGCCGACGCCCAGCACTACGGCATCGGCCTGAAAGAAATCTGGGAAATCGACCCGGCCAAGCATCAACCCGGCCTGGTGGTCCACACCGCCGGTTGGCCGCTGGACATCATGGGCACCGAGAACACCGGTGGCTCGTTCCTCTATCACCTGGAAAACAACCAGGTCGTAGTCGGTCTGATCGTCGACCTGTCCTACAGCAACACTTACCTGTCGCCGTTCGACGAGTTCCAGCGCCTCAAGCATCACCCTGTGCTCAAGCAGTACCTGGAAGGCGGCAAGCGCATCAGCTACGGCGCTCGCGCCATCTGCAAAGGCGGCCTGAACTCGCTGCCGAAAATGGTCTTCAAGGGCGGCGCGCTGATCGGTTGCGACCTCGGCACCCTGAACTTCGCCAAGATCAAAGGCAGCCACACCGCCATGAAGTCCGGCATGCTCGCCGCTGAATCCGTGGCCGAGGCGCTGTTCGCCGAGAAAGACGGCACCGAAGAGCTGACCACTTACGTCGACGCGTTCAAGAAGAGCTGGCTCTACGACGAACTGTTCGCCAGCCGCAACTTCGGCCCGGCGATCCACAAGTTCGGCGCCATCGTCGGTGGCGGTTTCAACTGGCTCGACCAGAACATCTTCGGCGGTAAACTGCCGTTCACCTTGCACGACACCAAGCCGGATTACGCTTGCCTCAAGCTTGCGGCCGACTGCAAGAAGATCGACTACCCGAAACCGGACGGCAAGATCAGCTTCGACAAACTCAGCTCGGTGTTCATCTCCGGTACCAACCATGAAGAAGAACAGCCGTGCCACCTGAAGCTGGCCGATGCGAGCATCCCGATCGCCAAGAACCTGCCGCTCTACGATGAGCCTGCCCAGCGTTACTGCCCGGCCGGCGTGTACGAAGTGGTGACCAAGGAAGACGGCGAGAAGCGCTTCCAGATCAACGCCCAGAACTGCGTTCACTGCAAGACCTGCGACATCAAGGACCCTGCACAGAACATCACCTGGGTGGCGCCGGAAGGCTCAGGCGGCCCGACTTACCCGAACATGTAAGTCGAATGGCTGAACATCAAGGCTCCCGAACGGGGGCCTTTTTGTTGCCTGCCATTTAAGCCACACCACAATCCCCCTGTAGGAGTGAGCCGGCTCCGGGCGGCGTTCCGACGATTGCGGTGTGTCATCCAGAATAGATGTCGACTGACCTACCGCAATCGCGAGCAGGCTCACTCCTACAGGGGCCTCATTGCCAACTCAGGCCGCGCGTTCATCCCCGGGATTACGCTCGAAGTAGCGCTTGTACTCGCGACTGAACTGCGACGTACTTTGATACCCGACCCGATGCGCCACCTGCGCCACGCCCAATCCCTCGCCCAGCAATAACTGCTGGGCCCTGAGCAAACGCAAACGCTTCAAATACTGCACCGGCGACAACAAGGTGCTGCGTTTGAAATGCTCGTGAAACGTCGACGCACTCATGTTCGCGCAACTTGCCAGGGTTTCGACGTTCAGCGGCTCGGTGTAATGCGCATGCAGATGGCTGAGCGACGCCGCGATCCGGGCGAACTGCCCCTGTTGCTCGACCAGCGCCCGCAGCACATCGGCTTGCGGCCCGCGCAAGGCGACGAACAACAACTCGCGCAATCGCGCCTGCCCCATCACCTGGCATTCCAGCGGATCGTGCAGGCAACGCAGCAGCCGTTCAACACAACCACGCATCGCATCGTCGAGCACCGCCGAGGTCATGGACGCTGGCGTTTGCGCCGCAATACTACGCCCGGGCGCCAGCCCCATGGCCAAGACCAACTCACCGAGCAACACCCGGTCAATGGCGATGGAAACGCCCAGCATCGGGCCATCGGGTGCTGAAAACGTCTCGCACTCGAACGGCACCGGCAATGCCTGAATCAGATAATGCCCGGCGCCGTATTCCAGCGTACGCGGCCCCAGATACGCCAGTTTGCTGCCTTGGGCGATAATGACCAGGCTCGGCTCGTAAATTTGCGGGCCGCGAGCCACATCACAACTGGCCCGCAAAACCTGCACACCCGGCAACGCCGTGGGCGCGAAACCGTCGCGATTGGTCAAAGGCTGAATCAGCGAAACCAGCGTGGCATTGGCATCCAGATGACGGGTCAACAACATGAGAGCTCTTCACAAAAAAGTCGCGGAAACAGGGATGAAAGCATCATCGCAGGTCTGATGATCAATGCGACCCATTGAAGGCTGATGCCGGAGGATTAGGCATGACACCCGGAGGAATCGCCATGGCCGGTGGCCGGTGCGGCGCCCAGAATGCGCCACCTCACCCGTCACAGCTTTTGCGAGGTTCATCATGTACACCGCCATCGGATACGCCGCCCAGTCGGCCACCACTCCCCTCGCCCCCGTGAAATTCGAGCGCCGCAGCCCACGGGCTGACGACGTTGCAATCGACATTCTCTACTGCGGCGTCTGCCATTCCGACATCCATCAGGCACGAAACGAGTGGGGCATTGCCGTTTACCCACTGATGCCCGGCCACGAGATCGTAGGCAAAGTTACCGCCGTCGGTGCGAATGTCACCAAGCATAAAATCGGCGATCTGGTCGGTGTCGGCTGCATGGTTGATTCCTGCCGCAGTTGCGAAGCCTGCCAATCGAACCTCGAGCAATACTGCCTCGAAGGTCCGACCATGACTTACGCCACCCCGGACCGCGTCGATGGCAGCAACACCATGGGCGGCTATTCCGACAGCATCGTGGTCAGCGAACATTTTGTGGTGCGCATCCCGGAAAAACTCGACCCGGCCAGCGCCGCGCCAATCCTGTGTGCCGGCATCACCACCTATTCGCCGCTCAAGCACTACGGCGTGAAGGCGGGCGACAAGGTCGGGATTCTCGGCATGGGCGGCCTCGGCCACATGGGCATCAAGTTCGCCAAGGCCATGGGCGCCGAAGTGACGCTGTTCACTCGCTCGGCGAGCAAGGCTGAAGAAGGTCGTCGCCAAGGTGCGGACCACGTGATCGTGTCCACCGATGCCGAACAGATGAAGGCTGCGGCAGGACATTTCGACTTCCTGCTGGACACCATTCCGGTGCAGCACGACCTCAATCCCTACCTCGATACGCTACGTTTCGACGGAGTGCACATTCTGGTGGGCTTGATTGAACCGATCGATCCACCGGTCCATGCCGCCAAACTGGTATTGGGCCGTCGTGTGCTGGCCGGCTCGCTGATCGGCGGCATCGCCGAAACCCAGGAAGTGCTGGATTTCTGTGCCGAGCACAACATCACCTGTGACATCGAAATGCTCGACATCCGCCAGATCAACGAGGCTTACGCCCGCATGATCGCCGGTGATGTGAAGTACCGCTTCGTCATCGATATGGCGACGCTGAAAGTCTAATCAGACCTTCGCGCCAAGCTCCGCCGACAGCCGGGCTGTGACCCCTTTGATCAGGGGAATCAGCTCGGCCATTTTCTCCAGCGGCATGTACGGCACAGTGCTGGCGATGCTGATGCCGGCAACGATGCGTTTGCTGGCATCGCGGATCGGCGCCGCTACACAGCGGATCGACGGTTCGTTGTCTTCCAGATCGAACGCATAACCGCCCGCCACGTACTCGACCATGCGCTGCTGAAACTGCTCCCAGGACTGCTCCGGGTGCTGCGGCCAGAACTGATTTTTCCCACCCGCCGGCAAGCTGACTTCGTACAGCCGCTGCCATTCTTCCTGCGTGTCATCGAGCATCAGCGCCTTGCCGATCCCGGTGCGCGCCAACGGCATGCGATGGCCAACCCGCGAACGCATTTCCGGGCCATTGCGCCCCGGATTCTTGTGCAGGTACAGCACCTCGTCGCCTTCGCGAATCGCCAGGTGAATGGTGTCGCCGGTCAACGCCGACAACTCATCCAGATACGGCCCGGCCAATGTGACCAGCGGCAATTCTTCACGCGCCTGGAAGCCCAGCTCGATCAACTTCGGCCCCAACAGATAACCGACTTGCGGCACCACGCGCAGATAACGCTCGTCCACCAGGCAACTGGCCAGACGATGAGTGGTGCTGCGCGTGGTGCCGATCAGCCGGGCGATCTCCTTGAGATCGCGGGCACCGCTGGCCACGGCCTGAACCACACCCAATCCACGAAGCAGTGTCTGGGTGCCGGTCGGTGCGGCGTCCTTGGCGATTTTTGGGGCGTCTTCCTGCATATCCAGCCTTTACCGTTGAGCGAGTGAACGGGCGGCATTATGGTCGCCCGCATGCCGCAACTACAACTTGATACGCTCGACTTTGCCGACCAGCAAGATGTAGGAAAGCGCGCCAATCAACGCCAGAACCGAGATATAGGTGATCGCCGGAGCGAACGAATCACCGGTGGCGAGGAAACCGATGACGATCGGCGTGGTAATCGCCGACAGGTTGCCGATGAAGTTGAACACCCCACCGGTCAACCCGAGCAATCGTGCCGGGGCCAACGTTGAAACCAGCGACCAGGTGATCGAAGCCAGCCCGTTACCGAAGAACGCCAACGCGAGGAAGGCAATCACCAGCGGTGTCGACTCGACGAAGTTGGCGCCGATGATCGAAGTGGAAATCAGCAGGCCGCCAATGATCGGTAACTTGCGGGCGAAACCTATGGTGTAGCCGCGGTGGATCAGCCAGTCGGAAAAGAACCCGGAACAGAGCACACCGACGAAGGCGGCGAGAAACGGCAGCGACGCCAACAGGCCGGACTTGATGAAGTCCATGCCGCGATATTTCACCAGGTAGGTCGGGAACCACGTCAGAAAAAACCACAACGTCGAGTTGAGGCAGAACTGGCCGAGATAGATGCCCCACAACTTGCGTTTGGTCAGCACGATGCCGAGGTCGGTCCAGCTGAATTTGGCTTTGACTTTGGCTTGTTCAGCCTGGATATCCACCAGCCCGCCGCCCTCGCGGATCAGGTCGATTTCGGCGTCATTGGCGCCTTTGAAATCCCGTGGCTCGCGATACACCGCGTACCAGATCACCGCCCAGAGAATGCCCACCGCACCGGTGCTGACAAACACCATGTGCCAGCCATATTGATGTTGCAGCCAAGCCAATACCGGTGTCAGGAACGCCAGTCCGACGAACTGCCCGGACGTGTAGAAACCAATGGCGGTAGCGCGTTCGCGCTCGGGGAACCAGGTGGTGACCACACGGCTGTTGATCGGATACGCCGGGGCTTCCAGTGCACCGACTGCCATGCGCAATACGAACAGTGCGATGAAGCTAGCCGCGAAGCCGAGCATGACAGTGGCGATCGACCATAGCAGCAACGCGACGCTGTAAAGGATGCGCGGCGGAACGCGATCCACCAACCAGCCGCCGGGGATTTGCATGGCGGCGTAGGTCCAGCCGAATGCGGAGAAAATCAGCCCGACGTGGATTGGGTCAATGCCCAGTTCGCTGGTGAGTGCCGGAGCGGCGATGGACAGGTTGCTGCGGTCCAGGTAGTTGATCACCACGGTGATAAACAGCAGCACCATGATGAAAAAACGCTTGCGACTGGGCGTCACCAACGACGCCTGCCCTGCGAGGGTTTGCGGTTGCATGGGGAATGCCTCTTCTTATGTTTATTGAGGTCGATTTGAAGGCTTGCGCTGCACCCTGTGGGAGCGGGCTTGCCCGCGATGGCGGCGGCACATTCGGTATTGATGTGACTGACAGGACGCTATCGCGGGCAAGCCCGCTCCCACAGGGACTTGTGGTAGATCAGAGATCGATCACCACTCGGCAAAACTGCCATCGGCATGGCGCCAGATCGGGTTGCGCCAGCGGTGGCCGACGGCCGCGCGTTCGATCACGTACTCCTCGTTGATCTCGATCCCCAGGCCCGGGCCATTGGGGATTTTCACGAAGCCTTTGTCGTAGTCGAACACCCGCGGATCCTTGACGTAATCCAGCAGATCATTGCTCTCGTTGTAATGAATGCCCAGGCTCTGTTCCTGGATGAACGCGTTGTAGCAAACCGCATCCAGCTGCAAACACGCCGCCAGTGCAATCGGGCCCAGCGGGCAGTGCAGCGCCAGCGCCACGTCGTAGGCTTCGGCCATGTTGGCGATCTTGCGGGTTTCGGTGATACCGCCGGCGTGAGACGCGTCCGGCTGGATGATGTCGACGTAGCCTTCGCTGAGCACACGCTTGAAATCCCAGCGCGAGAACAGCCGCTCACCGAGGGCAATCGGGGTGCTGGTCAGCGGCGCCAACTCTTTCAGCGCTTCGTAGTTTTCGCTGAGCACCGGCTCTTCGATGAACATCAGTTTGTACGGGTCGAGTTCCTTCATCAGCACCTTGGCCATCGGCTTGTGCACCCGGCCATGGAAGTCCACGCCGATGCCGACGTTCGGCCCCACCGCATCGCGCACGGCGGCGACGTTGGCCAAGGCCAGGTCGACTTTTTCGAAGGAATCGAGGAATTGCAGTTCTTCGGTGCCGTTCATTTTCACCGCAGTGAAACCACGCTCGACGGCCTCTTTCGCAGCGCGAGCGGTGTCCGCCGGACGGTCGCCGCCGATCCACGAATAGACACGAATCTTGTCTCGCACCTGCCCGCCCAGCAGATCGCTGACCGACACCCCCAGGGCTTTGCCCTTGATGTCCCACAACGCCTGGTCGATACCGGCCAACGCGCTCATGTGGATTGCGCCGCCCCGGTAGAAGCCGCCGCGGTAAAGCACGGTCCAGATGTCTTCAATGTTGCGTGGGTCTTTGCCGATCAGGTAGTCGGACAATTCTTCAACGGCAGCCGCCACCGTGTGGGCACGACCTTCGACCACAGGTTCGCCCCAGCCCGTCACGCCCTCGTCGGTTTCGACCTTGAGGAAGCACCAGCGCGGCGGAACGATGAAGGTGGTCAGTTTGGTGATTTTCATCTCATTGTCTCTCTTATAGATGTAGCGCTCGCAGCGCCAAAAAGTCTTAGCGAAGGGCTTTCCAGGCAGCGACATACGCCTTGGCGTTTACGGCCACTTCCTCTGGCGTCATCCCCGGTTTGAATAACCCGGAACCGAGGCCGAAACCTTTGACGCCCGCGTCGATAAACACCTGCATGTTGTCCGGTGTGATCCCGCCGACCGGCGCCAGAATCGTTCCCGCAGGCAGCACCGCGAGCCAGGCTTTGACCACTGCCGGGCCCATCTGCTCGGCCGGGAACATCTTCAGTACGTCCGCCCCTTCGGCCAATGCAGCAAAGGCTTCAGTCGGTGTGGCCACACCCGGCGACAGGAACAGCCCCGCCGCTTTCGCTGCGCGCAACACCTTGACATCGCTGTGTGGCATGACGATCACCTGACCGCCCGCCGCTTTCACTTGCTCGACCTGCTCCGGCGTCAACACCGTGCCGGCGCCGATCAGGCAATCGGCGGGCAAAGTACTGCGCAGGATGCGGATACTTTCGTACGGTTCAGGGGAATTGAGCGGCACTTCGATGACGCGAAATCCGGCGGCATAAAGGACTTCGCCGATGGCTGCCGCTTCTTGCGGGCGCAGGCCACGCAAAATCGCGATCAGACCGTTTTGCGCCAATGCTTGCTTGAGCATGTCAGACCTCCAGTCAGGTTTAACGGGATGGGTTGGGTGCGATTAATCCGGCGGCAACCGCCAGTTGCCACAAGCCGCGCTCGGTGGCTTGTTCGGCCAGGGTCACCCGGGCAAAACCACAGGCGTCGAGCGCCCGGCTGTAGCGGGCACAGAGTTGGGCATTACCGATGAGGATGATCGAAGGCAGATGAACGCTGTTGCGTCGGCGTCGCTGAACACTCGCCAACGCTGACAGTTCATGGCCGATCAACAGACCGGACAAGTAATCCGGTTGGGCGGTGGCGCTGAGTTCGCCCGTCAACCCGAGGCTGCGGGCACTGAACAACGTCGACAACGGCCCGATCTCGCCATCCGCCGACAGGGCCACCTGCACACCACGATCAAAGGCTTGGCCATCGAAGGACGCGCCCTTTTGCTGGGTGCGCCCCAGAATGCTGTGTTCGCTGAGCACGGCGAAGACTTCGCCGGTCATGAAGGTATCGAACCGCACGATGCAGCCGTCGGCCACTTCCACCCATTTCGAATGACTGCCCGGCAGTCCGATCAACAGATCGCCACCCGCCTCGGCCGGCAGATTCTGCAGGACGCCGAGCACTTGGGTTTCTTCGCCGCGCATCACGTTTGGCAAGCGAGACCGCTGAATCACGCCCGGCACGATGTGCACATCGACACCGCGAAGACTGCGAACCGTTTGTAGGGAGGTTCCGAGATTGGCGACGTTCGCCGGCGTATCGCAGTAGGCCGCTTCACGCCAGCCTTGTGCGCTGCCGACCATACCGCAAGCAATCACCGGCAAATCGGGCTGCGCGTCGAGCCAGTCACCGCAGGCCTCATCGAAGGCCAGTTCAAAACCGTCGGTACATTCCTGACCCGCGATCATTCGCGGCGTCCTGGGCAGCTGCATGATCCCCGACGACAGCGAACGCTGTTCGAGCACCTGGCCACCCGTGGTGAGTTTGTAAGCACGTAATGAGGTTGTCCCCCAATCGAGCGCGATCAATTGCGCCAGCATCGCTTCACCTGTTTTGTTTATTGGCAGTGAGTGAGCTGGACTATAAACCCGGACGCAACAAAATCTCAATATATAAATATCAATCCCATATATTGAGACGAAACCAAAAAAAGATCGCAGCCTTCGGCAGCTCCTACGGATAGGTGTAGGAGCTGCCGAAGGCTGCGATCTTTAATAGACGCCGGTTGCGATCTAGCCCTCGGCAAACTCCCGCAACACCGCCCCGTCCATCCGATACCGCACCCACTCTTCCTGCGGCTGCGCGCCCAACGATTTGTAGAACTCGATCGCCGGTTTATTCCACTCCAGCACGCTCCACTCAAATCGACCGCAATCATTGGCGCAGGCGATTTTCGCCAGGTGGCGCAGCAAGGTTTTACCCGCCCCGCCGCCACGTTGTTCGGGGGTGATGTAGAGGTCTTCGAGGTACAGGCAGTTGCTGCCCAGCCACGTGGAATAACTGAAGAAAAACACCGCAAAGCCAATTGGCGAGCCATCGCGTAGGCAGATCAGCCCGTGAGCGGTGGCGCCTTCGCTGAACAGGCTGCGCTCGATGTCGGCGACGCTGGCGATGACTTCGTGGCGGGCACGTTCGTAGTCGGCCAGTTCAGTGATGAACCCGAGGATTTGCGGTGCATCGCTCGGGGTCGCCGGGCGGATCTCGATCGTCATGGACGTGCCTTCGTCAAAAGTGGAAAACGCCATACTAAGTCGGCGCGCGTCGCTCGTCACATGGCAAAGCCAAAACGTCATCCGCCGAACCCGCCCAAGGCTTTACTCCGGCCAGCGCTAACCCTGAAATCGATAACCTCATACCTGACATCAGCGCCTTGCGTGATAGATAGATGAAGCTCTCTTCTATCGGGTCAAGGAACCGCGTCATGCCTAGTGCAACACCTCAAGTCTCCAGCAGATTGTTCGGCCTGTTTTGCCTGGCCAGCTATTTGCTGTCGCTGTCCTATGGCTCGACCTTTTTGCTGTCGTTGTTGATCGGTTCCCGCGGCGGCAACGAGCACGATGCCGGCAGCGTGATTTCGGCGGCGATGCTCAGTACGTTTGCAGCGGTGATCGTCTCCGGGCACTTGTCCGATTTGCTCGGCGCGGCGCGTTCGATTGCGTTGTTCGGCATTCTGCTGGTGGCCGCCAGCCTGGGCTTCGCCTTGGCGCCAGGCTTCGGCAATTTGCTGTTGTTTTTCGGGCTATTGCTGGGACTGGGTTGGGGCGTGTTCTATACCCTCGGCCCGATCATTGTGGCGAGTCTGGTAACGCCTGCCCAACGGGCGAAATACTTTGCGCTGCTGTCGGGCAGCATGATGACCGGGATCGGCATCGGTCCCTTGTTAGGCCGCGCTGCCAGTGCCCTCGGGTATCCGATCACCGCGGCGTTTTACCTCGCGGCGCTGGCCAGCCTGATCGGTGTGCTGCTGTTCTGGCGGTTGGATTCGCAGCTGAAAAAAGCGCCGGGGCACTCGGCAGCGGTGTCACGAATTTCCTGGCGTGCGGCGGTGCAAGTGCTGTCGTCCAGAGCCGTGTTCCCGATCATCATGGTCGGCCTCGGTGGTTGCGTTTTCGGCGGTCTGTCGAGTTTTCAAACCAGTTACGCGGCGGCGCGTTCACTCGACTATTCACTGTTCTTCCTCGGTTTCATGAGCGCAGCGATCAGCAGCCGCATGCTGATCGCCGGTTTCGTGGTCAAGCGCGACCCGTTCCGGGCGTCCTGCCTGCTGTCGGGCTTAATGATGGTCTCGATCCTGATGTTCGCTTTTGTGGTCAACGACGGCTTCAGCTACGTGCTGGCGGCGGTGATGCTCGGGGTCGGTTACGGGCTGACCTATTCGGTGATCAACGGCCTGGCGGCCAACGAGGCACCGGACGGCACCACCGCGCAATCCCTGCTGCTGTTCAGCCTGTCCTACTTTATCGGCGTGTTTGGCTTTCCGTTGCTGGCCGGGAAAATCATCGTGGAACAGGGGATGGCGACGCTGTTGCTCACGGTGTTAGGGGTTGCTGTATTGAATTGGCTGATCAGCGTCGGTCGTCTGATCTGGCGTCGGGCCGTTACCAGCAAAGCGTTGCAGCAGGCCTAGACCGTTCGTCGTTCATCAGGCACCAATCCAAATCGGGGGCTGACCAATATCAGATAAGGACTCTAATTAAATGGACCTATCCACACCACGAAGAGGTAACCATGAACGCCGATAAAAACCTTGAGAATGAAGTCCTGACCCGTCTGCTGCATGCCCATCCAAGCGGTTTGGGCAAAGAGGTCTTGGACAATTACCGCGGAGAGAGAGTCGTGGCCAGCACCCTCGCCACGCTGCAGGATCGTGGATTGATCCAGCATGGCCATGTGATCTGCAACGAGGCCGGTGAGCACTCGTTGAACCTGCCGATCAAACTCAGTGCCGCTGGCGTTGAGGCGGCGCGCAAGCTGGACGTTTAACAAGACGAATAAGGTCGCAGTCGTGCGCGGCTGCGACCGGGCAAGGTCAGGATTGATGTTGAATCTTATGGCCTCATCGCGAGCAGGCTCGCTCCTACAGGGGATTTGTGTCGTTCACAGATTCAGTGTAGGAGCGAGCCTGCTCGCGATGGCGGCCGATCAGGCGCCGGAGGTCTGGCTGATTAACGCATCCACTTCCGCAGCCCCCGGCGAAGTCGCCGGCCCCCATCGAGTCACCGCCAACGCCGCCGCCGCATTAGCCCGCCGCGCCGCGTCAACCGGGACCAACCCTTGCGCCAACTCGGCCACAAATACCCCGGCATGCGCATCCCCCGCGCCATTGCTGTCCACCGCCTCAACCTTGAAACCCGGCACATGCTGGCGGTCTCCGCGCTGGCTGATCCAGCACCCTTGCGGGCCGTCACGCACCACCATCAACACGTCGGCCGGCAGGTGATCGGCCAACCGGCTCAAGGCCTCGGCAATGTCCGACGCACCGGTAAACTTCAACGCCTCGACACTGTTGCTGGTCCATAGATCGATGCGCGCCAGCAAGGCTTGCATCAACGGCTCATCCGGTGAATCCACCAGTGGGCCCGGATCGAACACCACGTTGATTCCTCGCGGCAAATCCAGCACCCAATCCACCAGTGCCCGGGCTTTGCCGCCATGCAGCAGGCTGTAGCCGCTGACGTAGACATAGTCACCCGCCCTGGCCGGCACGCTGGCCAAATCCTCGGCATTCAGCTCACCTTCAGCACCGATATAGGAAATGAAACTGCGCTCGGCCGAGGCTTCGGTCAACGCGACGCACAATCCCGTATCCCGTTCGGCGCGGTGAGTGATGCCGATCCGAATACCTTCAGCGTTCATCGCCTCACGGGCAAGATCACCGAAACGCCCGGTGCCGTGGCGACCGAGGTACACCACCGGCAAGCCATTGCGCTGGGCGGCAGCCATCACATTGAAGCCGCCGCCAGCCTCGAAACTGGCGGATTGCGCCAGCACGTCGCCGCCCGAATGCGGCAGTTTATCCACGGCCATGACCAGGTCGATCATGACCTGGCCGGTGTGCAGCAATCTAGGCATGAGCGTTCTCGACCAACGCAGCGCGGCGATCCTTGGCCCCGCCGAGTACAAAGTAAATGCCGCCGGCCACCAGGAACGTCACGATCCAGCCGAGGCCGTTATGGCCCAGCCAGGAGTCGGACAGGAAACCGCGGAACCAGACAGTTTGTTCGGTGGTGCCGATGGTGGTGAAGCTGAAGCCCAGCACGATTGCCACCGCCCATGCACCGAAGGCACGCCACTCGATACCGCCGCTGTACCAGTAAGCGCTGCTCGGGCTGACGTCCAGCAGGTCTTGGGGGCTGTAGTAATGACGATGGATCAGGTCGACGACGAAGATCCCGACCCACGCGGTGATCGGCACCGCCAGCAGCGAAATGAAGGTAATGAACGGGCCGTAGAAACTGTCGGCGATCAGCATGAAATAGATCGAACCGGCGAAAATCGCAACGATGTCGACGACCACCGCGTAAACGCGTTTGACCTTCAGGCCGAGGGTCAGCGTGGTCAAACCGGCGGAGTACACCGACAGGTTGTTCGACAGCAGCAACCCGCCGAACGCGGTGATCAGGTACGGCACGGCCATCCAGGTCGGCAGCATGTCGCGGATGGCAATGATCGGGTCAGTGGCGGAGGCCAGGTCATTGTTGCCCACTGACAGCAGACCGCCGAGGGTGATCAGCAGCACCAGCGGAATCCCCGCGCCGAACGCTGCCGACGCCACCAGGCGTGCGGCTTTGACGCTGCGGTGCTGGTAGCGCGACATGTCGGCACCGGCGTTGGCCCAACCGATCCCGGTGCCGGCAGCCATGGTGCCGACGCCGATAATCATCGCGCTCAGCGGTGCCGGTGTGGCGTTGAACACCGCGCTCCAGTCGATGGTGGCGCAGAGGAAACCGCCGACCAAAATGTTCAGCGCACCGAACACGTAGGTTGCCCACTTCTGGATGACCAGCAAGGTGGCGTGACCAAGACCCGACACCGACAGGGTCAGCAGCACGAAAATCGCAATGAAGATCAACGTCAGCACAGGCGCGCTTTTGGCTTCCACCGGCGAGCCGAACAGGATCGAGCACAGCGACAACAACACGAACGCGGCGGTGGTGGTGTTGACGGTTTCCCAGCCGAGACGCGACATCAGCGAGACCAGGGTCGGGCCGATGTTGCCGCGTACGCCGAAGATCGCTCGCGACAACGTCAGGCTCGGGGCGCGACCACGGCGACCGGCAATGGAGATGATCCCGACCACCGCGAAGGAACCGGCAGCCCCCAGGATCGCGACGATGATCGCCTGCCAGATCGCCAAGCCGCGAAAGGCTACAAGGGTCGCACCCAGCGGCAGGCCGAGGATGGAGATGTTGGCAGCAAACCAGACCCAGAACAGTTGCAACGGATGACCGTTGCACTCTGCTTCCGGCACCGGTTCGATGCCACGGGTTTCCAGTTGCCCGGCGCTTGGCCCGGCGTTTGTTGAACTCATGTGAAATGCTCCTGTTGCCTTTGTTGTGGTTGTGGGCAATTGCGGAAGTCGACATAACATCCCGGCGGTCCTGGCCGTAATCGTGCGTTCCATTGCGGGGTTATCAATTCAATTCGGCGGTGCGCCCATCGCGAGCAGGCTCACTTGTATGTTTAGACTTGAAGGGGTGGGTGGGACTACAGACTCGATTCTGACTCTGACCAGTACAGACCGTGGGAGACTTCTCGTCCCACCCCTT
>NZ_JBNDJH010000016.1:0-173365 GCF_050434865.1 Pseudomonas silensiensis | reverse complement strand
GAGGCGAATTCTACAGCGTTACTCGCTGCTGTCAACACCTCTTTTGTTCCGCTTTCGACCGAGAAGATCGAATCGTTAAAAGAGCCAAACCACCCCGCTCTTTCAACTCCTTCTGGGCTTCGATGAACTGAAGCCACTCGCCGTCGAAAACTGCGTAACTCATTGTTTATCAAGGAGTTTTCCGTTTCGACTGCGCCGGAAGTGGGGCGAATTATAGACTTCCAGAATCTGCCGTCAACACCTATTTTCACAGTTCTGTCATATAGGTGAAAAAAGCCCCTGAAACGCAAAGGCCGGCCCCAAGGGGCCGGCCTTCTTCCCTTCTACTTACAAACTAGGGAATGCGAACTGCGAAGCTTCATGGCTTGCCCGTTGTGGCCAGCGCTGGGTAATCGCCTTGCGACGTGTGTAGAAACGCACGCCATCCGGACCATAAGCATGCAAGTCGCCGAACAGCGAGCGCTTCCAGCCACCAAAGCTGTGATAGGCCACCGGTACCGGCAGCGGTACGTTGACGCCGACCATACCGACTTCGATCTCGTCGCAGAACAACCGTGCCGCTTCCCCATCACGGGTAAAGATGCAGGTGCCGTTGCCATACTCGTGATCGTTGATCAGCTGCATCGCCTCTTCCAGGCTGTTAACCCGGACAACACAAAGCACCGGCCCGAAGATCTCTTCTTTATAGATACGCATTTCTGGCGTGACGTTGTCGAACAGGCAGCCACCCAGGAAGAAGCCTTCCTCATGACCAGCCACGCTCAGCCCACGACCATCCACCACCAAGGTCGCACCCGAAGAAACACCGTCTTCTATATAGCCACTGACTTTGTCGCGAGCCTGACCGGAAACCAGCGGCCCCATGTCCAGACCGCATGAAGTACCGGCACCGATTTTCAGCGCCTTGATTTGCGGTACCAACTTGGCCACCAGCGCATCCGCCACCTGGTCACCGACGCACACAGCCACCGAGATCGCCATGCAACGCTCACCGCAGGAACCATAAGCCGCGCCCATCAGTGCGCTGACCGCGTTATCCAGATCCGCATCCGGCATCAGCACCGCATGGTTCTTCGCGCCGCCCAGTGCCTGAACGCGTTTGCCGCGCTTGGTGCCTTCGGCGTAGATGTATTCGGCAATCGGCGTCGAACCAACGAAGCTCAACGCTTTGACTTCCGGCGCTTCGATCAGCGCGTCCACCGCAGCCTTGTCGCCGTGAACCACACTCAGCACACCTTTAGGCAGACCGGCCTCCAACAGCAATTGAGCAATCAGCAGCGTCGAGCTTGGGTCACGCTCGGACGGCTTGAGGATGAAGCAGTTGCCGCAGACGATCGCCAGCGGATACATCCACAGCGGCACCATGGCCGGGAAGTTGAACGGCGTAATACCGGCCACCACACCCAGCGGCTGGAAGTCCGACCAGGCATCGATGTTCGGGCCGACGTTACGGCTGTATTCGCCCTTGAGGATTTCCGGTGCGGCGCAAGCGAACTCAACGTTCTCGATACCGCGCTTCAGTTCACCAGCAGCATCTTCCAGCGTTTTGCCGTGCTCTTCGCTGATCAGCTGAGCGATACGCCCTTCGTTCTGCTCCAGCAATTGTTTGAAGCGGAACATCACCTGCGCACGCTTGGCCGGCGGAGTGTTACGCCAGGCCGGGAACGCAGCCTTGGCCGAGTCGATGGCTTTTTGAATGGTTTCGCGGCTGGCCAACGGCAGCTTGTGGATCGCCTGGCCTGTGGACGGGTTGAACACGTCAGCGGTGCGACCGTCTTCGGTCACCAGTTCGCCATTGATCAAATGCGGGATAAGGCTCATGCAGGGCTCCTGAAAAGTTGTCCACGAGACGCCCTTCAACGGGCGCCTCTATATAGAAGGGAAAATCAGTCGATCTTGTTCAGTACTTCGCCGACCGCGTCGAACAGACGATCAAGGTCTTGCGGCTTGCTGTTGAAGGTTGGGCCGAACTGCAGGGTGTCGCCGCCGAAGCGCACGTAGAACCCGGCTTTCCAAAGGGCCATGCCGGCTTCGAACGGACGCACGATGGCGTCGCCGTCACGCGGCGCGATCTGGATCGCACCGGCCAAACCGTAGTTACGAATATCGATGATGTTTTTCGAGCCCTTCAAACCGTGCAGCGCATTTTCGAAATGCGGTGCGACTTCAGCCACGCTCTGCACCAGGTTTTCCTTTTGCAGCAGGTCGAGTGCTGCCAGGCCAGCGGCACACGCCACCGGGTGCGCGGAATAGGTGTAGCCGTGCGGGAATTCCACCGCGTACTCCGGCGTCGCCTGGTTCATGAAAGTCTGGTAGATCTCGGAGCTGGCAATCACCGCGCCCATCGGGATCGCGCCGTTGGTGACTTGCTTGGCGATGCACATCAGGTCCGGGGTCACGCCAAAGGTATCGGCGCCGAACATTTTGCCGGTACGGCCGAAACCGGTGATCACTTCGTCGAACACCAACAGAATGTTGTGCTGATCGCAGATCTCGCGCAGACGTTTGAGATAACCCTGTGGCGGAACCAGAACACCCGCGGAACCGGCCAGCGGCTCAACGAATACCGCGGCGATGTTCGATGCGTCGTGCAGCTCGATCAACTTCAGCAACTCATCGGCCAACGCGATACCACCCAGCTCCGGCATGCCACGGGAATAAGCATTGCTCGCCAGCAAGGTGTGCGGCAGGTGATCAACGTCCATCATCGCCTGACCGAACATTTTGCGGTTGCCGTTCACACCACCGAGGCTGGTGCCGGCGATGTTCACGCCGTGATAACCACGGGCACGACCGATCATCTTGGTCTTGGTGGCCTGGCCTTTCAGACGCCAGTAAGCACGAACCATCTTCACCGCCGTGTCAGCGCACTCGGAGCCCGAGTCAGTGAAGAACACGTGATTCAGATTGCCCGGGGTCAGGTCGGTGATTTTCTCAGCCAGCTGGAACGACAGCGGATGGCCGTACTGGAAGCCTGGCGAGTAATCGAGGGTGCCCAATTGCTTGGCGACCGCTTCCTGGATTTCCTTGCGGGTATGCCCGGCGCCGCAGGTCCACAAACCAGAGAGCGAGTCGTAAACCTTGCGGCCCTTGTCATCGATCAGCCAACTGCCTTCAGCCGCAACGATCAGTCGCGGATCGCGCTGGAAATTACGGTTGGCGGTGTAGGGCATCCAGTGAGCATCGAGCTTGAGCTGGCTAGCCAGGGAAGTCGGGTTGTTTTCAGGCAAGTTCATGGGCAAAACCTCGCAGGGCAATAAGCGGCATAGAGATCAAAAGCGTTCTTGCAGCTAAATTGCCACGGGGATAAAGTCGGTGAAATCCAACTCTTCTAACGTTCAGTCAGGTCACCACTAAACTATGAGCAGCCGCCGCCCCGATCCGCTGGCGCAAGTCAGTGACTTTGATATCCGCCTGCTTCGGATCTTTCGCAGTGTGGTGGAGTGCGGCGGCTTCTCGGCAGCGGAGTCGGTGCTGGGGATCGGCCGCTCGGCCATCAGTCAGCAAATGAGCGATCTGGAACAGCGCCTCGGTCTGCGTTTATGCCAACGCGGTCGCGCCGGGTTTTCCCTGACCGAAGAAGGTCGCGAGGTTTACCAATCGGCCTTACAACTCTTAAGCGCGCTGGAAAGTTTCCGCACCGAGGTCAACGGCCTGCACCAACACCTGCGCGGCGAATTGACCATCGGCCTGACCGACAACCTGGTCACCCTGCCCCACATGCGCATCACCCACGCCTTGGCGCAATTGAAGGAACGCGGGCCGGACGTGCAGATTCAGATCCGCATGATCGCGCCCAATGAAGTCGAACAAGGCGTGCTCGACGGTCGATTGCATGTCGGCGTGGTGCCGCAAGCCAGCGCGCTGTCGGGGCTGGAATATCAGCCGCTCTATAGCGAGCGCTCACTACTGTATTGCGCGGTCGGTCATCCGTTGTTTTATGTCGACGATAAACAATTGGATGACGAGCGCCTCAATAGCCAGGACGCCATCGCCCCGACCTTCCGTTTGCCCGCGGAAATCCAGGCCCATTACCAGGCGCTCAATTGCACCGCCAGTGCTTCGGACCGGGAAGGCATGGCGTTCCTGATCCTGACCGGGCGCTACATCGGCTACTTGCCTGACCACTACGCCAGCCTCTGGGTGCAGCAAGGCCGATTGCGTGCGCTGAAACCAACGGTGCGTTTTTATGACCTGAGCCTCGCATCAGTCACCCGCAAGGGCCGTCGCCCGCATTTGGTGCTGGAAAGTTTTCTGGAGAGTCTGGCTGCGACACGCTAGGTTTTATCGCGTCAGGACTTGTCTGATGCCTGTGGGTGCGCTATCAACGCACTGGTTGTACCCACCCACTTGTCCGGAAGTGCCTATGACCTTTGAAGTCCCCGCTCACGGCGGCAAACCTGCCAGCCGCATTCGTCAGAAGAACGAAGAGACCATCATCAAAGCCGCCGAAGACGAGTTCGCCCGTCACGGGTTCAAAGGCACCAGCATGAACACCATCGCCCTGAATGCCGGGTTGCCCAAGGCGAACCTGCATTACTACTTCACCAACAAACTCGGTTTGTACGTGGCGGTGTTGAGCAACATCCTCCAGTTGTGGGACAGCACCTTCAACACCCTGACCGCCGAGGATGATCCGGCGGAAGCGCTGACGCGTTATATCCGCGCCAAGATGGAATTCTCCCGCCGTCAGCCGCAAGCCTCGCGGATCTTCGCCATGGAAGTCATCAGCGGTGGCGAGTGCCTGACCGAGTACTTCAACCAGGATTATCGCGCCTGGTTCCAGGGTCGGGCGGGCGTGTTTCAAGCGTGGATCGACGCCGGCAAAATGGACCCGGTAGACCCGGTAAACCTGATCTTCCTGTTGTGGGGCAGCACCCAGCATTACGCTGATTTCGCCACGCAGATCTGCCGCGTCAGCGGTCGCACCAAGTTGACCAAGCAGGACATGGAAGACGCTGGCGACAACCTGATCCGTATCATTCTCAAGGGCTGCGGCCTGACGCCAACGATCTAAGACACTTATGCCTTTTACCCTCAGCGGTTTTTGCGAGTACCGCGAAGAGATTCGCAAAAGCCGCTTCATCACTTTCGCCGCGCCGATCAGCAGCCCTGCTGAAGCCCAGGCGTTCATCGAACAGCACAGCGATTTGAATGCCTCGCACAATTGCTGGGCCTGGAAGCTTGGCGACCAGTACCGCAGCACTGACGATGGCGAGCCTGGTGGCACCGCGGGCCGGCCGATTCTGGCGGCAATCGACGCGCAGTATTGCGATCAGGTCGCGGTGCTGGTGATTCGCTGGTATGGCGGCATTCAACTCGGCACCGGTGGCCTCGCCCGGGCGTATGGCGGCGGCGCCAACAAGTGCCTGCAAGCGGCGGCAAAGGTTGAACTGATCAGTCGGGTGCCGGTGAGTTGTACCTGTGCTTTTGCAGAATTGCCGCTGGTGAAGCTTCGGGTGGCGGAACTGGGTGGATTGGTGGTGGAAGAAACGTTCACGGCCAACGGTGTAGACCTGCAACTGGCCATCGGCGAAAGCCAGATCGATACCCTGCAAACGCAGCTGGCGCACTTGAGCCGCGGACGCATTTTGTTGCAGCACTAATCGCACCAACAACGTTCACAGCCCTTTCGTCGAACCGGTGCATTTGCCCACATCTACTGTGCACCCGGCTGTGGATAACCTGAGCACACCCGGCTGTAACCCTTCTGTCATGCGGCTTTGCGGGCTTTGCTCACTTTTCGTCCAATCCGCCATCAAAAAAGCTAAATCCACGTAAAAACAATCAGTTAGCGTGGTTTATCACCTTTAGAAGAAAGCCACGCAGTGCTTATGCCCGAGCTTCGGGCTTGCGCACAAATACTGTGGAGCAATCTGTGGATAACCCGTTCATGGCTGTCGCCGCCCCATGCCCGGCATGGCTTGCCGTGGGTTGCTCGTTTTTTGACCAAACACCCTGAGCAAAACCGGAGCCCGATCAACGGCTTTGCCCTCAAGTGGTGCCAGGTTCGGGATCGACATAGGGCGAGGCGCTGTCCTCAAAGCCTTTATCTGTAACGCTTTTGATTTTTCCTGACTCAATGACCAGGAAATTGTTTTATCCACAGGCATCACTTCAATCGACCCGAGCCTGTCATGCCCAACCCCGTGCCGACCCCCGATCCAACACCTCGTCTGCAATTGCTCAGAGCGCGGGCAAGCCTGCTCCCGAAAGCGTCCGAACAGGCAACACCTGAGCAACGCCCCACGCCAATTCAAAGAACAGGAAAATCACCAACAATGAGCTGGCGCCATGGACCAGGGCATACAGCTGCCAAGCCGAAAACAGAAATCTGCCGACTGCGTCATACCGCCCAAACACCTGCTGCGGATCACGAATCCGCAGCACCGCCCAAACACACACAATCGACCCCAACAGATTGGCCATCAGCAGGTGCATCGGCTCAAACGGCGGCAGCTCGCCAGGCAAGTTGAACGCCTGACTCACACTCAACAAAACGCCATGAAATGCCGCAAAACTCCACGGCGTGACAAACGCCACCATGACGATCAAGTCATACCACGCGCTACCCTTCACCAACCGGCGATATTGCGTTGAAGTCCACATCCTTCGTGCTCCATAAATTCAGGGAGCAACAAGGCTAAAGCCTGGAGTATGCTCCAGGGTCAAGCCCTCTCGAGATGTCATGATGCGCATCGGTGAATTAGCCCAGGCCAGCGCCGTCAGCCGCGACACGCTGCGTTTCTACGAGCAGCGCGGGTTGATTGCGGCGCAACGCAGCGCCAACGGTTATCGCGACTATCCGGCGGACATGGTGCAACTGGTGCTGTACATCAAGACCGCTCAGCGGCTGGGATTTACCCTCGGCGAGATCGGCAACAGCGTCGCCGCGTTATGGCACTCGCCCGATCCCGACAGCGCCGTCACGCAATTGCTGCAAGACAAACTCAAACTGATTGAAACCCGAATCGACGAACTCGGCGCGCTGCGTCAGGAGTTGCAGCAACGACTCGGTCAACGTTGTCCATTGAATCCGTGATCCTCATTTATCAAGGAAGCCACTCATGTCTACGGCAAAAACCGCACTCATCATCGGCGCCTCCCGGGGCCTGGGCCTCGGTCTGGTAAAAACCCTGCTGGCCGACGGTTGGCAAGTCACCGCCACCGTGCGCAACCCGCAGAACGCCGAAGCCTTGCAGGCCTTGGGCAAGGTGCGGATCGAAAAACTCGACATGGACGACCAGCAGGCGGTCATCGCCCTGAGCCAACAACTCAAGGGTGAAGTGTTCGACCTGTTGTTCGTGAATGCCGGGGTCAAGGGGCCGGAGGTTCAGACACCGGGCGGTGCGACGTTGGCCGAAGTCGGGCAACTGTTTTTCACCAACGCCGTGGCGCCGATCAACCTGGCCCAGCGTTTTGTCGGGCAGATCCGTCCGGATACCGGCGTGCTGGCGTTCATGAGTTCGGTGCTGGGCAGCGTGACCATGCCGGATGCGCCGGAGCTGGCGTTGTACAAGGCCAGTAAAGCGGCGTTGAACTCGATGACCAACAGCTTCGTCACTCAATTGGGCGAGCAGAAACTCACCGTGCTGTCGCTGCATCCGGGCTGGGTGAAGACCGACATGGGCGGTGAAGGCGCTGACATCGATGTGGAAACCAGCACGCGCGGATTGGTCGATCAGGTGAACGCATACACCGGTAACGGCGGGCATCATTTTGTGAATTACCGAGGCGAAACCATTCCCTGGTAATCACCACCATCCCCCCTGTAGGAGTGAGCCTGCTCGCGATGAGGCAGTGTCAGCCACATCAATGCTGAATGACACGGCCTCATCGCGAGCAGGCTCACTCCTACAAGGATCATTCCAAACAGGGATTTGTGTTGTCTGGTCGGCCGGAGCTTGCCGGCCGAGCGGTTTTGTTTGAAACTCCGCACCTCGTCCCCGCGACGACCCTGGATCAGCAGACAGGGTAATCACTGAGCTGGCTAACCTGAACCCCACTTTCAGAGGAGCCGGCCAACATGCCTGCGACCCGTACCTGGTTAAAAAATCCCCTCGCGATCTTCGCTGCCAATGGCCTCGATGCCCGTGGCGGCCTGGTGCTGCAAGACGGTTTGATCGTCGAAGTGCTCGCCGCTGGCCAGCAACCTTCCGCGCCCTGTGGACAAGTCTTCGATGCCCGCGAGCATGTGATTCTGCCGGGACTGATCAACACCCATCACCACTTCTATCAAACCCTGACCCGCGCCTGGGCACCGGTGGTCAATCAGCCGTTGTTCCCGTGGCTGAAAACCCTCTACCCGGTCTGGGCACGCCTCACCCCTGAAAAGCTCGCCCTCGCCAGCAAAGTCGCCTTGGCCGAATTGCTGCTGTCTGGCTGCACCACCGCGGCCGATCACCATTACCTGTTTCCGCAAGGCCTGGAAAATGCAATCGACGTACAAGTCGAAAGCGTTCGCGAACTGGGCATGCGCGCCATGCTGACGCGCGGTTCCATGAGCCTCGGCGAAAAGGACGGCGGCCTGCCACCACAGCAAACCGTGCAGGAAGGCGAAGTAATCCTCGCCGACAGCCAGCGCTTGATCGCCGAGTACCACGAACGTGGCGATGGCGCTCAAATCCAGATCGCCCTCGCGCCCTGCTCACCGTTCTCGGTGACCCCGGAAATCATGTCGGCCAGTGCCGAACTGGCGAACAAACTCGACGTGCGCCTGCACACTCACCTGGCCGAAACCCTCGACGAAGAAGACTTCTGTCTGCAACGCTTCGGCCTGCGCACGGTGGATTACCTGGACAGCGTCGGCTGGCTCGGCCCGCGCACCTGGCTGGCTCATGGCATTCACTTCAACCCGGACGAAATCGCTCGCCTCGGTGCCGCTGGTACCGGGATTTGCCATTGCCCGAGTTCGAACATGCGCCTGGCTTCCGGCATTTGCCCGACGCTGGATCTGACCGCTGCCGGCGCATTGCTGGGCTTGGGTGTGGACGGTTCGGCGTCCAACGATGCGTCGAACATGATGCTGGAAACCCGTCAGGCGCTTTACCTTCAGCGGCTGCGTTATGGCGCCGAGAAGATCACCCCGGAATTGGTTCTGGGGTGGGCGACCAAGGGTTCGGCGAGTTTGCTCGGGCGTACCGATATCGGTGAACTGGCGGTGGGCAAGCAGGCGGATCTGGCGCTGTTCAAGCTCGATGAACTGCGCTTCTCCGGCAGTCATGATCCGGTGTCGGCGTTGCTGCTGTGCGGCGCTGATCGGGCAGATCGGGTGATGGTCGGCGGCAAGTGGCGGGTGATTGATGGGCAGGTTGAAGGGCTGGATCTCAAAGGCCTGATCGCCAATCACAGTCAGGCGGCCCGGCAGCTAATCGCCGGAACCTGATTCAACACAAATCAAAACTGTAGGAGTGAGCCTGCTCGCGATAGCGGTGTGTCAGTCGACATTGAGGGTGTCGGACACACCGCTATCGCGAGCAGGCTCACTCCTACAGGGGATTTGTCGTGGGGCTAGAGACCCAGCAGCGACAACATGATGAATGTCGCAAACAACACAAAGTGGGTCATGCCTTCGATGGCATTGGTTTCGCCATCGTTGAGGTTGATCGCGCTGACGATCAGGGTGAGGAAGATCATCACCGTCTGCACCGGGGTCATTGCCATCTGGAACGGCTGGCCGGTGTAGAGCGCCATCGCTTCCATCACCGGCACCGTCAGGATCACCGTCGACAGCGACGCGCCCAAGGCGATGTTGACCACCGACTGCATGCGGTTGGCCAGAGCCGCCCGCAACGCCGTCAGAATCTCCGGCGCCGCCGAGATCGCCGCCACCAGGATCGCCGTGATCACCGGCGGTGCGCCCGTCCCTTCCAGGCCCAGGTCGAGGGTCTTGGACATCACTTCGGCCAAGGCGCCGATGACCACCACGCCGAATACCAATGTCCCGATACTCAGCCCCAGATTGATGGGCTCAGGTTCTTCGTTCGGGACTTTATTACGGCGTTTTTCCGGGTAGCTGTAGCTGAAGAAATAACTGTGCGGCCCGACCTGCATGCGCAGGAACAAGGCGTAAAGCACGACCATCGCACCAATGGTGAACGCCGAATAGAGTTTCCAACTGGCCTCGGGAATGAACTCCGGCACCACCATGGAAACGCCCATGGCGGTGAGGATCATCACGCTGTAGCTGCGCGCCGAGTCGTCGTTGTAGGACTGTTCGCCGTGCTTGAGCCCGCCCATCAACGCAGCGAGGCCGAGGATGCCGTTGATGTCGAGCATCACCGCCGAGTAAATCGTGTCGCGTACCAGGGTCGGCGAGGCTTCGTTGCTCATCATGATCGCCAGGATCACCACTTCCACCAGCACGGCGGCCAGGGTCAGGATCATCGTGCCGTAAGGGTCACCGACTTTTTCGGCCAGCAGTTCGGCGTGATGGGCGACGCGCATGGAGGCAACGACGATGAAGGCGATCAGCACCAGGCCGGCGGTCAGTGCAATGGGCTGACCGCTGTGCAGCATCCAGTGTTCCAGCGGATAGGCGACGATGGCGGCGAGCAGGGCCAGCAGCAGAAACTTTTCTTGCTTGAGGAGTGTGAGCATTGCGGGCCTTTTTTGCCGACTGAAGCGAACAGAGTGATGAGCTACTGACTGCGGGGCGGCACTAACGTTTCGTTACACCTTAGCGCACCAGTGGATGGCAGCCGTGCCAGCCTATGCACTTTTATCGGCCTCGCTCCCACATGACCTGCACAAATCCTGTAGGAGCGAGCTTGCTCGCGATGGCCGTTACACGGTCTCGAGCCATTTGTTGTCCTGTTGGTCAGCAACTTGCATTGGCCTTGCCAACCTCACAACAACATGGAGTTCCCATTCATGCTCAAACGTCCGTTGACGAAGCTGCTTTGCGCCGTCGCCGCAGCCATCGGTCTGAGCGCAAGCCTGACTGCCAGTGCCGCCGACCCGCTGAAAGTCGGCTTCGTCTACATCGGTCCGATTGGCGACCACGGCGGGACGTATCAGCATGAACAAGGGCGCAAGGCGCTGGCCGAAAAATTCGGTAATCAGATCACCACCAACTATGTGGAGAACGTCGCTGAAGGCGCCGACGCCGAGCGGGTGATCCGCAACAGGGTGTTCCAGCACACCGACAGCCCGGCGCCGATCCAGGCGGCCGAACGTCGCGGCGTGTATGCCGTGGGCTACGCTTCGGACATGGCGTACTTCGGGCCGAAAGCCGTGCTGACGTCCATCGTCAACGACTGGGGGCCGCACTACATTAAGGTGACCCAAAGCGTGCTCGATCACCTGTGGAAATCGCAGGATTACTGGGGCGGGTTGAAGGAAGACACGGTTGAACTGCCGATCAGCGATCTGGTGCCAGCGCCGGTGAGGGCCGAGGCAGAGCAGATCATTGCCGACATCAAAAGCGGTGCTTTTCATCCGTTCACCGGACCGATCAAGGATCAGGCGGACGCCGCGAAAATTGCGGCTGGCGCGACGGCCAGCAATGCGGAACTGGCGTCGATGAACTACTACGTTGAAGGCATGAAGGCGGACATCCCGAAGTAAATCCCGAGCCGAATACAAAACCCTGTGGGAGTGAGCCTGCTCGCGATAGCGGACTATCAGTCAACATGGATGTTGAATGTGACGGCCTCATCGCGAGCAGGCTCACTCCCACAATGAGTTTTCAGCGTTCTTGAGAATTGCCCGTTCTTCGCCGACTACGCCTATCGACGGGAACAGGAAGCGCTGTGATGAACCGGCTGGTCAGGTTTTGCTAATTGTTTCCACGGGCATCTGTAGAATGCTCGCCATCTGCACCTGATGAGAAAAGACTATGTACGACTGGCTGAACGCCCTGCCCAAGGCAGAACTGCACCTGCACCTTGAGGGTTCGCTGGAGCCCGAGTTGCTGTTCGCCCTGGCCGAACGCAACAAGATCGCCCTGCCGTGGAGCGATGTCGAGACCCTGCGCAAGGCCTATGCCTTCAACAACCTGCAAGAGTTTCTCGACCTGTATTACCAGGGCGCCGACGTGTTGCGCACCTCTCAGGATTTCTACGACCTGACCTGGGCCTACCTGTTGCGTTGCAAGGCGCAGAACGTGATTCACACCGAACCGTTCTTCGACCCGCAGACCCACACCGACCGTGGCGTGCCGTTTGAAGTGGTGCTCAACGGCATCGCCGCCGCGTTGAAGGATGGCGAGCAGCAACTGGGCATCACCAGCGGTTTGATCCTGAGCTTCCTGCGTCACTTGAGCGAAGAAGAGGCCGAGAAAACCCTCGACCAGGCGCTGCCGTTCCGTGATGCGTTTGTCGCCGTCGGCCTGGACAGTTCGGAGATGGGTCACCCGCCGAGCAAGTTCCAGCGCGTGTTTGATCGTGCCCGTCACGAAGGCTTCCTGACCGTCGCCCACGCCGGTGAAGAAGGCCCGCCCGAGTACATCTGGGAAGCCCTCGACTTGCTGAAAGTCCAGCGCATCGACCATGGCGTGCGCGCCATCGAAGACGAGCGCTTGATGCAGCGGATCATCGACGAGCAAATCCCGTTGACCGTGTGTCCGTTGTCGAACACCAAGCTCTGCGTGTTCGATCACATGTCTCAGCACAATATTCTCGACATGCTCGAGCGTGGCGTGAAAGTGACCGTGAACTCGGATGACCCGGCGTACTTCGGCGGTTATGTCACCGAGAACTTCGACGCGTTGTACACCCATTTGGGTATGACCCAGGATCAGGCCAAGCGATTGGCGCAGAACAGTTTGGATGCACGGTTGGTGAAACCTTAAGGCCGCCTTCGCGGGCAAGCCTCGCTCCTACAGGTTTTGCATCGTTCTTGAGACCGACGCTGTACCTGTAGGAGCGAGGCTTGCCCGCGAAGAACGATAACGCGGTGATTAATTGATGACCACCGGTTCGCTCAACTCCTCCAATGTCTTGCCCCGGGTCTCCATCCCGAACACCCACACTACCCCCGCCGCAATCGCAAAACACATCGCCCCCAGCGCAAACACCCCGCCCTGCCCGGTCATCGGGAACACCAGCCCGGTCACCATTGGCCCGAGCAACGAACCCACGCGGCCAATCGCCGACGCAAAACCCGAGCCCGTGGCCCGCGCTGATGTCGGGTACAACTCCGGCGTGTAGGTGTAAAGCACCGCCCACATGCCGAACAGGAAAAACTGCATCAGCAACCCCGACGCAATCAACAGGCTGACATTGCCGCCAAACACCGCGCTCTGACCATAAAGAAACGCCATCGCGCCGCCGCCGAGCATCGTCACCACGCACACCGGTTTACGCCCCCAACGCTCCACCAGCCAGGCGGCCATCAGGAAACCGGGAATCCCGCCGAGGGAAATCAGCACCGTGTAATACACCGACTGGGTCACGGCAAAACCCGACTGCTGCAGCAAGGCACTGAGCCAGGACGTCAGGCCATAGAAACCCAGCAAGGCAAAGAACCAGACGCTCCAGATCATCATCGTGCGCTGGCGGTATAGCGGCGACCAGATCTGCCGCAACGCGGAAAAGAAATGGCCCGGCGTACTCGCCACTCTCGGCAGGCGGATTGGCTCAGGCAACTCCGAACGTCCCAGAGAGGTCCGGACCCGATCTTCGATGCGCAGCAAGACCTTGTCTGCCACGTCATGGTGCCCGGCCTGTTCCAGCCAACGCGGTGATTCGGGAATGAAAAAGCGAATCGCCAGGACAAACACCGCCGGCACCGCCAACACCAGGAAGATGTCCCGCCAGCCAATCACTGGCAGCAGGAAGTACGACAGCACGCCGGCGGCGACGAAGCCCAGCGGCCAGAAACCGTCCATCAACGCAATGTAGCGCCCGCGCCGTTTGGCAGGGATCAGCTCCGAGAGCATCGACTGAGCGATGGGAAACTCCATGCCCATGCCGATCCCCAGCAGGATTCGAAACAACGTCAGCGTTTCGACGTTCTGCGCCGTGGAGCACAGATAACTGGCGATCCCCCACAACACGATGCTCCACTGAAACACCGGCTTGCGGCCGAAGCGGTCGGCCAGCATGCCGGACAGCGACGCCCCCACGACCATGCCGAAGAAGCTCGAACTGGCCAGCAACCCGGCCTGCGCCGTGCTCAGGCCAAACTCGGTTTTGATCGAGCCGAGCAAGAAGGTCATCATTGCCAGGTCCATGGAGTCGAAGAAAAACGCCAGGGCAATGATGATGAAAATGATTCGGTGATAACCGCTGATGGGCAGCCGTTCCAGTCGTTCTGCCGCGCTGAAGCCTCGTGTTTCCATGTCACATTCCCCCAATCCGAAAGTCCCCGGACGAGTGTGCGCGATAGCTGCTGGGGGTTACTGCTGGATGCGACCTGTTCGCAGCTCTAAACGACGCCCGAAGCTACGGACGTCGATCTCGATGCGTCTACAACGCCATTTCCAGCTCGGTTTCCTTGGCGAATCGATGGATTTCACGCTGCCCTGCGGCGGTGATCTGCAAGGCTCGCGAATCGTTGGGCAGGCTCAGCCAGCCTGACTGCATGAACAATTGCAGCAACGCCGCCCCCAGAGATCCGCCCATGTGCGGGCGTCTTTCGCTCCAGTCCGGACAAGCGCAGGCAACCCGGTTGTTGCGATGAGCCAGCGCCTGGATGAACACGCCCCGTGTCGCCAATTGCGTGGCGCCCTTGTGGGTGATCATGACCCGCTGATCGAACTGTTCGATCCAGCCTGCATCCAGCAGACGCTGGTAAAGATCGGCGGCAAGGGTGCCGCCCAAATGGTCGTCGCAAAGCCTGGCGCGCAAGAGTGACGAAGGTGCGGCCTGAGGTTTGGCGATGGGTGTCGTGCGCTTGAAAATGTCCGGGATTTCCCGAGGCGTACTGGCCAGGGTGGCGCTGGCCAGTGCCTCTATCGCGGCGCCCACTTCAGGCGCGGCAAGACGGAAGAACCGCTTGCGGCCGCGGACTTCGACTTTCAACAGACCTCCGGCAGACAAACGCCCCAGATGCGCACTGGCCGAAGACGGTGACAGGCCGGCCAACAAGGCCAGCTCTTCGGTTTGCCGTGCCGAGCCGTCCATCAAGGCCCACATCATTGCGCTGCGCTTTGGGTCAGCCAGCAACGTGGCAATCTGGCTGATGCAAGGTGCATGTTCCATGTATTCACTCCCTGTTGAATCGTTTCGTCTACTGCTCAGAGACATCTTGACCAGTAATGTGTCGTCGGCCAAGGCGAGGAAACCGCCATAAACCGGGCAAAGCCGGCCAATCGCACTGGCCATTGCTTCGCAGGTTTCGCAAAGCCACGGCGATTGACCATGGGGCCTGGCTGACTCGGACGTGGACTCGCCATGGCGAGATCGACGGTGCGTACATGAGGCGGGCGCTAGTATATGCGGGTTAACCGCCGGTTCCTGCCCTTGGGAAACCATTGGTGGTGATACTTCCTGAGTGAAATTTCGCTATTTGCCTGCGACTAATGATCGGTGCCCGATAACGTCGGAAATTGACTACTCAACCGGGCGCATCGGCTGGCGAGCATTTCCCGTAAAAGGTTCACCGGCTTACTCAATTGTGCGCGATGGGCGCACAGCAAATTCAGCGGTGCGCGCTCGCAGAGCAGTTCCGGCATGAGCACTTTCAATCGACCGGCCAGCACATCGGCCGCGACATCGAGCCAGGATTTGTAGGCGATCCCGGCGCCCGCCACCGCCCACAGCCGCACGACATCGGCGTCATCGCTGAAACGATCGCCGCTAACGGTCAGGCTGACCTCGCGTTTGCCATCGTGGAAACTCCAATGGTCGTGGACCCGGCTACCGAGCATGAACAGCAGGCAGTTGTGCTGAGCCAGTTGCTCCAGTTGCCGAGGCTCGCCATGCCGGGCCAGGTAACTCGGAGCGGCACACAGGACGCGGCGGTTCTGCGGGGCGATGGGCAGCGCCACCAGACTTGAGTCTTCCGGCTCGCCGTAACGCAGGGCGATGTCCACCGGTTGGCGGAACAGGTCGGCGATGCGGTCGCCCAGCAGCAAACGCACCGTGAGCTTCGGATGCTCTCGCTGAAACTCGTCCAGCCAAGGCAGCAGCAAGTTGCGGCCAAAGTCCGAAGGCGCCGACAGCTGCAAAATCCCGCTGACCTGGTCCTGACCACTGGCCAATAAACGGCGGCCCTCATCGAGATTGCTCAAGGCGGCCCGAGCGTATTCGAGAAACCCCTCGCCTTCAGCGGTCAGCCGCAGGCTACGGGTAGAACGGGCGAGCAATCGGGCGCCGAGCTGCTGTTCGATACGCTTCAACGCTGCACTGGCTACCGCGGCCGACATGTCCATCCCGCGCGCCGCCGCTGACAGACTGCCCAGGTCGGCCGCCCGGACAAACAACTGCAAGTCATCGAAACGCAGCATTGTTTAGCCTCGATTATCAAAAAAATATTGAAAGAGACTGCTCTTTTAGCGGGTTTTATCTTGCAGAGAAATAGCCAATCATCCGTCCCATCGAATTCATCCCGTTGCCGGAGCCGAACATGTCCCAGCCTTTCACCGCTATCGCCACCCTCATCGCCAAACCCGGTCAGCAGGACGCCCTCGAACAGCATTTGCGAGCGCTGCTGGAACCGACCCGCGCCGAGGCCGGTTGCGGTCAATACGACTTGCACCAGGACCTCGCCAATCCTCATGCCTTCTACATGATCGAAAAATGGAGCAGTGACGAAGCCCTGCAGACCCATGACGCCAGCGCGCATATCCAGAACTTCCGCGCCAAGGCTGGCGCCTTTCTCGAACATTTCGACCTCAAGCGCCTGCGCGCCATCGTCTGAATTCTTCCTTCTTTATTACTTTTCAGGAGCCCCAATGAAAGCCATTGCCTACTACGCCTCATTGCCAATCAGCGACGCAAACTCGCTGCAAGACATCGAACTGCCAGAACCGGTTGCCGGCCCGCGCGACCTGTTGGTGGAAGTCAAAGCCATCTCGGTCAACCCGGTGGATACCAAGGTCCGTCAGAACGTCCAGCCTGAAGCGGGCGCGCCGAAAGTGCTGGGCTGGGACGTGGCCGGTGTGGTCAAGGCCGTCGGCAGCGAAGTCTCGCTGTTCAAGGCCGGCGACAAGGTGTTCTACGCCGGCTCCATCGCCCGCGCGGGCGGCAACAGCGAACTGCATGTGGTCGATGAGCGGATCGTCGGCCATATGCCGAAAACCCTCGATTTCGCCGAAGCCGCCGCGCTGCCGCTGACTGCTATCACCGCGTGGGAATTGCTCTTTGAACGCCTGCAAGTGCGTGAAGGCAAAACCGATGAAGGCCAGAGCCTGTTGATCGTCGGTGCCGCTGGCGGTGTGGGGTCGATCCTCACGCAACTGGCCAGCCAGCTCACTGGGCTGAAAGTCATCGGCACCGCTTCCCGCCCGCAAACCCAGAGCTGGGTGCGTGAGCTGGGTGCTGACCTGGTGATCGATCACAGCCAGCCGTTGAGCGAAGAACTCAAACGCGCGGGTGTCGATCAGGTGACCCACGTCGCTAGCCTGACCCAGACCGATCACCACCTGGATCAGTTGATCGAGGCACTGGCGCCGCAAGGCAAACTGGCCCTGATCGATGATCCGAAGGCGCTGGACGTGACCAAGCTCAAGCGCAAGAGCCTGTCGCTGCACTGGGAGTTCATGTACACCCGCTCGCTGTTCGAAACCGCGGACATGATCGAGCAGCACAAACTGCTCAACCGCGTGGCTGATCTGATCGACGCCGGGACGCTGAAGACCACGGTCGGCGAGCATTTCGGGACCATCAACGCGGCGAACCTGCGCCGCGCCCATGAGCTGCTCGAAAGTGGCAAATCCAAGGGCAAGATTGTGCTCGAAGGGTTCTGAAACAAACTGACACAGTTGTCGCCCAGATGGGCGACACCGTCAGTCCGAAGGTTGACCGTTGTCACAATTGCGATCGTATTCGGGTCTACAATCGTGAAGCTCTGTGACGCATTCCTTTAAGTGACATCTTTTACGAGAGGAGAGATCAGCAATGAAGATCCTGATAAAAGAACTGGCAAAATCCCAGTGGCAGGTCCGTCTGGACCAACACGTCGTCACATTCCGCAGCGAAGCCGAAGCTCGCGCTTTCACCCGCACCCTTGAAGCGCGACTGCAAGCCCCTCATCAGATTACTGAACACCAGCAGCAGCGCGCTGCTGGCTGAGTCCATCCTCAGACCTGGGCTTGCGCCAGCGCCCGGGCATTTTGCAAACGCCGGGTGAGCATCGCCACGCTCACCACCAGAACTCCGCACAGGCTGATGACCATGGCCATCGGCATGGCGCTGCCGTCGTGTAAAACACCTACCAGTGCTGCGGCCCCGGCGGCGACGCTGAATTGCAGGCAACCGAGCATCGCCGACGCACTGCCGGCCCGCGCGCCCTGCCCGTTCATCGCGCAGGCCGAGGCGTTCGGAAGGATGCAGCCGAGGCTGGCGATGCAGACAAACAGCGGAATCAGCAACGGCCATAGCTGCGCGGTGTGCAGCGAACTGACGGCCAGCAGCGCCAGACCGGCGCCGACGTAGATCCATACGGTGCGCGACAGCAGAAACGCCGGGCCACGCTTGGCCAGCAGTCGCGCGTTGAGCTGCGCCACCAGAATGAAGCCCGCCGCGTTGGTACCGAACAGCCAACCGAAATGCTCGGGCGGCACGCCATACAGCTTGATGAAGACGAACGGTGAACCGGCGATGTAGGCAAACATCCCGGCGATGGCGATGCCGCCGGTCAAGGCGTGGCCGAGGAACACCGGATCCGACAACAGTCGACCGTACTGACGCAACGCGCCCGACAACGGTTGACGCGGCACATGGGCCGGCAGACTTTCCGGCAACCCGAGCGCCACGGCCAACCCTGCCAGCGCACTGAAACCGGTCAACGCGAGAAAGATCGACTGCCAGCCCGTGGTGTTGACCAACAGCCCGCCCAGCATCGGCGCAAGAATCGGCGCCAGGCCCATCACCAGCATCAGCTGCGAAAAGACCTTCGCCGAACCCACCGCATCGCATTTATCGCTGACAATCGCCCGCGCGATCACCATCCCCGCGCACCCGCCCAACGCCTGAACGAAACGTGCGCCGATCAGCCATTCGAGGTTCGGCGCATAGGCGCAGGCCAAGGAAGCCGCAGTGAACAAGCCGACACCGGTCAGCAAGGGAATGCGGCGCCCAAAGCGATCCGCCACCGGGCCGTAAGCCAGTTGACCGATGGACAAACCGAGGAAATACGCCGCCAGGGTCAGCTGAACGTGTTTTTCATCGGTGGCGAAGGCGAGCGCCATCGCCGGGAAGGCCGGCAGATAGAAATCGATCGCCAGCGGACCGAAGGCGCTCAAGGCGCCAAGAATCAAAATGGAACGGAAATTCATCAGGCATCCAGTTGGACAGGGGGCGGCAGCCCCACAGTCTAGCCGCGCATGGACGCCTTGAACATTCCGTTAGGTCGCTAACTATTAAAAAGCTTCAGGCGACTTTCGCCTTGTAGCCCTCTTCGGTGATCACCGCGATCACCTGATCCGCCGACAAAGCGCTCTCGACGCCGACTTCTTTCGCGGCCAGATCGATATGCACGCTGGCCGCAGGATCCTTGGCTTGCAGCGCCTGGGTGATGGCTTTGACGCAGTGACCACAAGACATACCTTGAACGTTGAACACTTGCATGGGGTGACTCCTTTCGTGAAGTTGTGTGCAGTCTCGAGCTTGCCACCGTGGCAAGGTCAAGTTCTGAACTGCGCTGCCGGGCTGGCAATCGGCGTCTCGCTCGGCCAAGCTGCGTCCATCAATGACTCGACATCAGGAGATTCAGCCATGCGCTGGTCAGCTCTCAGCCTGTTTGGCTTTCTCAGCCTATTGGCCGCGACACCTTCAGTTCAAGCCGCCGGGGAGGACTATGGCGTACTGATCATTTCCCGCGAGCGCCTGGAAGTCGCGACCTCCTGCGAGATCGGCGTGTACATTCACGATCAGCTGTCGGCGCGGTTATTCCAGGAGCAAAGCACCTCGTTCAACCTGCCGCCGGGTAATGTTTCCTTGCGTCTTAAGCTGCTGCCGGGCCAGGCGCCGGGTTGCAACCCGGGCATGCTTGCACCGGGTTCGCAGAACATCACGCTCAAGGCCGGTGATGTGTTGAAGTTCCGGATTGCGATGACGCAGGAAGGGATGTACCTGAAACCCACTGCCCTAGAATATTAATCACCACACCGATCATCTTTTGATCTGAGACATGGCGCTTGACCTTGCCAGCATGGCAAGGTTGATCCTGTAGTCATCTTCTACAGGGAGCGTGACCGATGTCCGAATCCACCACTTTCGATCTGCCGATTGCCGGCATGACCTGTGCCAGTTGCGCCGGGCGTGTCGAGCGTGCCTTGAGCAAAGTCATCGGCGCCTCTGCCGTCAGCGTCAACCTGGCCACCGAACAGGCCCGGGTTCAAGCGCCCAGCGACAGCCTGCCGGCCTTGATGGACGCGGTGCAGCAGGCGGGTTACAGCGTGCCGCAGCAGAGCCTGGAGTTGAGCATCGACGGCATGACCTGCGCCTCCTGCGTTGGCCGAGTCGAGCGAGCGCTGGCCAAGGTACCGGGGGTCAAGAGCGTCAGCGTCAACCTGGCCAATGAACGCGCTCACCTCGAACTGCTCGGCCATATCGATCCGCAAACCTTGATCGCTGCCGTGACCAAGGCTGGCTACAGCGCCAGTGTCTGGGAAGTCGAACACCCGCAAACCGATAATCAACAACAACGCCTGCACCGCGAGCGTTGGGCCTTGATCATGGCGATCGTCCTCGCTGCACCGTTGGTGCTACCGATGTTGCTGCAACCGTTCGGCGTGCACTGGATGCTCCCGGCCTGGGTGCAATTCGCGTTGGCCACGCCGGTGCAATTCATCTTCGGTGCACGCTTTTACGTCGCGGCCTGGAAAGCCGTGCGCGCCGGTGCGGGCAATATGGATTTGCTGGTCGCGTTGGGCACCAGCGCCGGTTATGGCTTAAGTCTTTATGAGTGGGCCACCGCCGCCGGGCGCATGCCGCACCTGTATTTCGAAGCCTCGGCGGTGGTGATTGCCTTGGTGCTGCTGGGCAAATACCTGGAAAGCCGCGCCAAACGCCAGACCGCCAGTGCCATTCGCGCCCTCGAAGCCTTGCGTCCGGAACGGGCGATTCAGGTGATCGACGGCCGCGAGCAAGATGTCGCCATCAGCGCCTTGCGTCTGAATGATCTGGTCATGGTCAAACCTGGCGAACGCTTCCCGGTGGACGGTGAAGTGGTCGAAGGCCAGAGCCACGCCGACGAAGCGTTGATCAGCGGCGAAAGCCTGCCGGTGCCCAAGCAACCCGGCGACAAAGTCACCGGCGGCGCGATCAATGGCGAAGGCCGGTTGCTCGTTCGCACACTGGCCTTGGGTGCGGAAACCGTGCTCGCCCGCATCATCCGCCTGGTCGAAGATGCTCAAGCGGCGAAGGCACCGATCCAGAAGCTGGTGGATAAAGTCAGCCAAGTGTTCGTGCCAACGGTGCTGCTGATTGCGTTGGCCACCTTGATCGGTTGGTGGTTGTACGGCGCGCCGATGGAAACGGCGCTGATCAATGCCGTGGCGGTATTGGTGATCGCTTGCCCGTGCGCCCTGGGGCTGGCCACGCCGACAGCGATCATGGCTGGCACCGGCGTGGCGGCGCGCCACGGGATTCTGATCAAGGACGCCGAAGCGTTGGAGCGAGCCCATGAAGTCAGTGCGGTGGTGTTCGACAAGACTGGCACGCTGACGTCGGGTACGCCGCGCATCGCTCATTTGAGCGCAATCAACCATGACGAAGCGGCCCTGCTGCAAATGGCCGGCGCCCTGCAGCGCGGCAGCGAACACCCACTGGCCAAGGCAGTTCTGGACGCTTGCGCCGAACGCGGCTTGACCGTGGCCGATGTCACCGACAGCCAGTCCCTGACCGGCCGTGGCATCGCGGGCACTCTGGACGGTCGTCGATTGGCGCTGGGCAATCGTCGTCTGTTGGAAGAGAGCGGCTTGAGCGCCGGAGAATGGGCTGAGTCTGCTGCCGCGTGGGAAACCGAAGGCCGGACCCTGTCCTGGCTGATCGAGCAAAGCTCCGAACCTCGGGTGCTGGGACTCTTCGCTTTCGGCGACACCCTCAAACCCGGCGCGTTGCAAGCTGTGCAACAACTCAGCGCACGCAACATCAGCAGCCACCTGCTGACCGGCGACAATCGCGGCAGCGCCAAGGTGGTTGCCGAGGCGCTGGGCATCAAGGATGTCCACGCCGAAGTACTGCCGGCGGACAAAGCTGCCACCGTCGCCGAACTGAAAAAAACCGGCGTGGTAGCGATGGTCGGCGACGGCATCAACGATGCACCCGCCCTGGCCGCCGCCGACATCGGCATCGCCATGGGCGGTGGCACCGACGTTGCGATGCACGCGGCCGGGATCACCCTGATGCGCGGCGACCCACGGCTGGTGCCGGCAGCGCTGGAGATCAGCCGCAAGACCTACGCGAAGATTCGTCAGAACCTGTTCTGGGCCTTCGTCTACAACCTGATCGGCATTCCGCTGGCAGCGTTCGGTTTCCTCAACCCGGTGCTGGCCGGTGCGGCCATGGCGTTGTCGAGCGTCAGCGTGGTGAGTAATGCGCTACTGTTGAAAACCTGGAAACCCAAGGATCTGGAGGACAACCGATGAACATCGGCCAAGCGGCCCGCCAAAGCGGCCTGAGCGCGAAGATGATTCGTTATTACGAATCCATCGGCTTGCTCAAGGCCGCCCATCGTACCGACAGCGGCTATCGGGTTTACGGCGACGACGACCTGCACACCCTGGCGTTCATCAAGCGCTCCCGGGACCTGGGGTTCTCACTGGAAGAGGTCGGCAAACTGCTGACCCTCTGGCAGGACCGCCAACGAGCCAGCGCCGACGTGAAGGCCCTGGCCCGTCAGCACATCGACGAGCTGAACCAGAAAATCCGCGAACTCGGCCAACTGCGCGACACCCTGCAGGACCTGGTCGAACACTGCCACGGTGATCACCGTCCCGACTGCCCGATCCTCAAGAACCTGGAGTCGGGCTGTTGCGCACAACCCGCTCGCCCCTGATTGCCAGCCCTTTCACCACCAACAAGGTGGTGAGGGGAATGCCGTGGAACAACAGCACCACGGCACCCGGCGTCCACCACGAATAGAACGGCGCGGCGATCAACATGCCGACGCCGAACCCGGTCATTTGCAGTAGCGTCAAGAAGCTGAAAATCGGCAGGCGCAGGCTGTCCGGTTCACGCTGCAGGCGCGACATCAGGCCGACCTCAGAGAAACCGTCGCCCAACCCCGCCGGCAACGAGAACAACAGCAAACCGTATAGCGTTTGCTGCTGAAACATCAGGATGAAGCCGCAGGACATCAGCAACACCCCAAAGAAAAATCGCCGCTCCAGGTTCACGTTGTCCGAACCCTTCAGCCGGCTGGCGATGCGCGCGCCAATGAGTTTTCCGCTGGCCCAGACCGCCAACATCAGGCCCAGCGTGGTGCTGGCCGACTCGGGCGTCAGCAGTCTGGAAATGATTGGGAACCCCACGTTGTGCGCGGCACTGCCAAGGGTGTCGGCCATCGCGACCGCGAGCATCGCGGCCACCACAGGTGTACTGCGCAGGCCCTGAAGCAGGGCCGCCCATTCACCACGTTTGTGGGTGGGTTCATCACTGGGTGCTGGTTGTGAAAAGCGCAGCGGCACGATGAACAACGCTGCCAACAGATAAGTGACCACGTTCAGCGCAAACACTGTTTCAAAGCCGAATGCTGCCACCAATAGCCCCGACACCAGACTTCCGCCGACCATGGCCGCCGACGACGCCGATGTGATCCAGGCGTTGGTCTTGAGCAGGTGATCGCTTTCGATCAAGTGCGGCAATTGGCTGTTTAGGCCGATGGCGAACATCGAGTTGCCAAATCCCAGACCGAAAGCGATCACCGGTAACAGCAGCATCTGCTGGCCGACAGGTAGCACCAGCAGCAGGCCCAGCAGCCCGGCGCGCAACAGGTCGAAGGCAATCAGCGGCAGGCGCCCGACCCAGCGGCGATAAAACGTCGTACCGATGAGGCTGGCGAAAATCCCACCGGCCACGCGGCTGGCGAGGAAGATGCCGACGCTCATGGCGCTGTTGCTGAGCAGGTAGACGTAGGTGGCCAGGGCGACCATGTTGAGGAAGGCGCCGAAGTCTGAGATCAGACGGGCGGAGATGATCAGTTGGGCGTTGCGGGTGGAGTTCACATTCAGTCCTTGAGTGTGGTTTTGAGCGGTGGACGGTAGACGGATTTGGGGTGGATCTGAAAGCTCCCCCCCTCACCCTAACCCTCTCCCCGAGGGGCGAGGGGACTGACCGAGGTGTTCTTGGAGCTACATCGACCTGAGATTCCGAGTCGAACTCAGGCTTTGAAAAACTTGAAGATCGGCTCCCTTTCCCCCTCTCCCCCGTGGGGAGAGGGCTGGGGTGAGGGGTCGATCCATCTGACACCACACAATAGCCCCTACCACCCATAAAAAACCCGGCCAACAGCCGGGTTTTTCGTTAACCAATCACTGCATCCAGGGCGGAGGCGGCTCTTCGGTTTTGCCTGGTGGCGCATCATCTGCCGCGCGCACCGCTTGCTTGCGCTCTTCATCAAGGCGTGCCGCCTCGATCTCGCGCATGATCCCCCCAACATCGGCCAACTCTTCCGGCTCGTCGAACTCGCCGGTCAAGAGGCTGGCCGGGTGCAAGGTGCCGGCTTCGAACAGGGCCCACATTTCCTTGGCGTACTTGGTCTTTTTCAACTCCGGCGCAAACCGCCCGAAGTAGGACGCCATGTTGCCCACATCCCGCTCCAGCATGCTGAACGCGTGGTTGTTGCCCGCTGCGTCGACCGCTTGCGGCAGATCGATGATCACCGGGCCGGTCGGGGTCAGCAATACGTTGAACTCCGACAGGTCACCGTGCACCAGACCGGTACACAACATCAGCACGATCTGCGAAATCAGGAACGCGTGATACTCGCGCGCCTGATCCGGTTCCAGCACCACGTCGTTCAGACGCGGCGCGGCATCGCCGTACTCATCGGCCACCAGTTCCATCAACAGCACGCCTTCAAGGAAGTCGTAAGGCTGAGGGACCCGAACGCCAGCACCGGCCAGACGGAACAATGCCGCCACTTCGGCATTCTGCCAGGCGTCTTCGGTTTCTTTCTTGCCGAACTTGGAGCCCTTGGCCATCGCACGAGCCTGACGGCTGTTGCGCACCTTGCGGCCTTCCTGATACTCGGCCGCCTGACGGAAACTGCGTTTATTCGCCTCCTTGTAGACCTTCGCGCAACGTAACTCGTTGCCGCAGCGCACCACATAAACAGCTGCTTCTTTACCACTCATGAGTGGGCGCAGCACCTCGTCGACCAGACCGTCCTCGATCAGGGGTTCAATGCGTTTTGGAGTCTTCATCAGCTTTTATTGGGGGTCCTTTATTACCAAACACGCGAAAGTCATTCCTTATACGGCAATCCACTCATTCGGGGGAGGGGTTGCCGACCTATGAACGTTCCTGTGACCGTCAACAAGCACACAATGTGCCGGTTTAATCGGTCACAACCGCCGGTCGTCATCGGCCGCCACAGATCATAGCTGACCCTGCGTCACTTGTTGCTGAAGGGCTAAGCGGGTATTTGCGACAGAGGCTGACATCCCGATTCATACCCTTCGTAGGATTTTTCTTAATAGGCCTCAATTTCCGCCTCGATCAGCCGAAGTCATCAGAGACAAAGTGATTTGTCCGACAATCGTTTCGGCAATAACAACGATGGCGCACTCACGGAACCGGGTCGATCAACAACGTTTACGGCTGCCAATAATCCGCGAGTCATCTGCACTGCGTGGGCCTACAAGAAAAATCTGGAGCGCGGATGAACATCAAACAGAAGTTGACCTGGGCGTTTGCAATCATCGCCTGCTTGCCGGTGGTGCTGGTCGCTACCCTGGTTGTGCTGAACTTGCGCAGTGATGCCAAGGACAGCTTCGTTGACGGCAGTGGCCGCGAAATTCGTCAGGTCAGCAACGCCATGCAACTGTTCTTTGACGGCATCAGCCAGAACGTGGATTACCTGGCGACCCAACCGCTGATCAAGAACTCCGACGACAGCCTCAAGACCTACATGAGCGCCAACGCCGAGAGCATTCCCCAAGGCGAGATGGACAAGAAGGTTTTCGGCCTCCTTCAGGACCTGGGTAACAGTCACCCGTCCTACGCCTATGCCATCCTCGGCACCGCGGCGGGCGGTTATGTGTCCTGGCCGGACGATGCGAAGCTGAGCAATTACGACCCGCGCCAGCGCCCCTGGTACAAGGCTGCCCAGGCCAAACCGGGCAAACCGTTGCGCACCGAGGCCTATTACTGGGCCCAGGACGACGCGACGTACGTCAGTACCGTGCGCACCATCGACAACAAATTGGGCACCAATGGCGGCGTGGTCAGCATCGACGTGACGCTCAAGCAGCTCACCGAAATCGTCAAACAGATCAAGCTCGGTGAAACCGGTTACCTGATGCTGCTGGAAAACACCGGCACCGTGCTGGTCGATCCGAAGCAACCGGAACACAACTTCAAACCCTTGAGCAGCCTCGGCGAGGGCTACGCGCAACTCGGCAAGGCCGGCAAAGGGCTGGTGGAAGTCGAGCTGAACGGCGAGCGCTACATGGCCAACGTCTGGCCGTCGGAGCAACTGGGCTGGACCTTTATCGGCCTGATCAAGCAAACCGACGTGATGAGTTCGGCCACCCAGCTGACCTGGCTGATCGCGATCATCGCCGCCGTGCTGGCCGTGTTCTTCGCCATCGTCGGCGCCAGTTTCGCCAGCCTTATCGTGCGACCGATCCGCAGCGTGGCCAGCGGTCTGGAAGGCATCGCCCAAGGTGAAGGCGACCTGACCAAGAACCTGCAAATCCGTGGCAGCGATGAAACCGCGCAACTGGCCAACTGGTTCAATCAGTTCCTGGCAGCGATTCGCAACCTGATCCAGAGCATTGGCGGCGCCGCGACCAAGATCCTCGCCACCTCCAAGAGTTCGACCCAGGTCTCCAGCGACATGGCCGAAGCGGCCGGGCGTCAGCGTGAAGCGGTGGACATGGTTTCCACGGCGTTCCACGAAATGGTCGCCACCGCCAACGAAGTCGCGCGCTCTTGCAGCCAGGCGGCGGAATCGGCCGACAGCGGCCAGCGCCAGGCGCGTGAAGGTCAGCAGCAGATTGATGCGGCCGTGACCAGCGTTGACCGCTTGAGCCAGGAAATCGAGCAGTCGGCCCAGTCGATGCAACAGCTTGAGCGCGACAGCAACGACATTCAGTCAATCCTCGGGACCATTCGCTCGATTGCCGAACAGACCAACCTGCTGGCACTGAACGCGGCCATCGAAGCGGCGCGGGCCGGTGAACAGGGTCGTGGGTTTGCGGTGGTGGCCGATGAAGTTCGGGCGCTGGCCAAGCGGACTGCCGATTCCACGGCGGAAATTGATGGATTGCTGGGCAACCTCGCCAAACGTACGAGCCAAGTAACCCAGCAGATGCATGCGAGCCTGGAAGTGTCCCAGCAATCGGTGACGCGGATCGGTGAAGCACGCAGCAGCTTCGGGCTGATTCGCGAATCGGTGGACGTGATCCGCGACATGAACACCCAGATCGCTACCGCGGCGGAAGAACAGCATCAGGTGGCGGAAGACATCAATCGGCACATCAGCCAGATTCATGGTGATGCGCAGTTGGTGGCGGAACTGGCGAACTCGGCGCGGCTGGATTCGCAGAGTCTGGCGGGGCTGTCGAATGAGCTGGATGGGTTGGTTCGGCGGTTCAGGACTTGAGATTGGGGAGGGCTTGAGATCCACCCCTCACCCTAACCCTCTCCCCAGGGGGTAAAGGGGACTGACCGAGTTGCTCTTGGAGCTACATCGACCTGAGAAATCGAGTCGAACTCAGGATTTGAAGAACATGAAGATCGGCTCCCTTTCCCCCCTCTCCCCCGTGGGGAGAGGGCTGGGGTGAGGGGCTGGCTCTCACTGCCGAAACAATTCTCCCGGGGTAAACCCAAACAACCCCTTAAACGCCGCAATAAACGCCGAAGTCGAGTCATACCCGCAAGACAGCGCGGCATTTGTCACGCTGTCCCCCTCCTCCAGCAAACTCAACGACGAGAGCAACCGCATCCGCTGACGCCACCCTCGAAAGCTCAACCCGGTTTCCCGCTGGAACAACCGCATTAAGGTCTTCTCCGACATCCCCAACCGCTCAGCCCACGCCTGCAACGTCACATTGCGCTCAGGGCTTTCGATCAGCTCGTTGCACAATCCCAGCAACCGTTCATGGCGCGGTAACGGTAGCGAGAAGCCGACCTCCGGCAAATGCGCTAACTGGTCCAGCAGCACACTCACCAGCCGCGCTTCCTGGCTGTCGCCCTGTGGATATTCAACCGGCAGCAAACAAAAACTCTTGATCAACTCGCGGGCCAACGGCGTCACTTCCAGCACCCGGCAACGCCCGTCCGCCCATTCACAATCCTCACGGCGCACATAGAGGCTGCGCATTTCGGCGCGCATCGAAGTCACCACCTGGTGTTCGAGATCCGCCGGAATCCAGATGCCCCACTGCGGCGGGGCAAAGAAACTGCCTTCGGCGGTGTGCACGCCGAGAACGCCGCTGATCGCGTAGGAAAACTGCACCCAATCGTGTCGATGCGGCGGCGTCCATGAGCCGGCGTTGAGGCTTTCCGCACGGGCATACAGCGGACGCGGCAACGCCTTCAGCGTTGGAATCGTCCGTTCGAGGGAAAGTTGTCCGTTAGTCGGCATTGATTGGCCTTATGTCGCAAGACGGCTGATGGGGCCGACGTTAGGCTAAGTCACCAATTCTTACAAATGTATTCGGTGCCTGTTATGCATGCCTTCAAACACCTCAAACGCGTGGTCACTGACTGGTTCTTGTGCGGCATGTTGATCGCCACGCTGCTGGCGTATTTCTTCCCGACCTTCGGTGCTACCGGCGGCGGAATGCACGCTGAATACGTGATCAACATCGGCGTGTTCCTGGTGTTCTTTCTGCACGGGGTCAACCTGTCCAGCGAGCAGATCACCCGCGGTCTGAAAAACTGGAAGCTGCACGTGATGGTTCAGGGGTTCACCTTTGCGGTGTTTCCGCTGATCTGGCTGCTCAGTGACAAGCTGTTGGGTTCGCACATTCCGTCGCTGCTGATGCTGGGCTTCCTGTACCTCTGCGCTTTGCCCTCGACCATATCCTCGTCTGTGGCCCTGACCGGCAGCGCGGGCGGCAACGTACCGGCGGCGATTCTCAACGCGAGCCTGTCCAGCGTGCTGGGGATTTTCCTGACGCCGTTGCTGGTGAGTTTCGTGGTCGGCAGCGGCGCGGGCGGTATCGATCTGGGCGCAACCCTGCTCGACCTCTGCGCCATGTTGCTGTTGCCGCTGGTGCTCGGCCAATTGGTTCGGCCGTTCCTCGGCAAGTTCTTCGCCCGCCACAAGCGCTACACCAACATCGTCGACAAGCTGGTGATTCTGTTGCTGGTCTATGCAGCATTCTGCAATTCGATGGTCTCGGGGATGTGGCAAAAACAGGGCAACAGCGTGATCCTCACGGCACTGATCGGCAGTGCGATCCTGCTGGCGATCATCCTGTGGATGACCACCCGCACCGCTCGCGCCTTGAAATTCAGCCCGGCCGATGAAATCGCCGCGGTGTTTTGCGCCAGCAAGAAATCCCTGGCCGCCGGTGCGCCAATGGCGGCGCTGATCTTCGGCGCCAACCCGGGGCTCGGGCTGATCCTGCTGCCGATCATGATTTACCACCCGTTGCAGCTGATCGTCTGCTCGGTCATGGCCGAGAGTTACGCCAACCGCAACCGGCAACTGGCCCAACAACAAAGCACCCCGGCCCTCAGCGCTCGATAATCACTGTCACCCCCTGGCCACCGGCGGCGCAGATCGAGATCAAGCCTCGACCTTTACCCGCCGCATCCAGCAACTTCGCCAGGTTCGCGACGATGCGTGCGCCAGTCGCGGCAAACGGATGCCCCGCCGCCAGTGAACTGCCTTTGACGTTGAGGCGGCTGCGGTCGATGGAGCCCAGTGGCGCATCGAGACCGAGGCGGGTTTTGCAAAATTCCGGATCCTCCCACGCCTTCAGCGTGCAGAGCACCTGCGCGGCGAAGGCTTCGTGTATTTCGTAGTAATCGAAGTCCTGCAAGGTCAGGCCGTTGCGCGCCAGTAAACGCGGCACGGCATACACCGGCGCCATCAACAGCCCTTCCGCGCCGTTGACGAAATCCACCGCCGCCACCTCGCCATCGCGCAAATACGCGAGGATCGGCAGGCCACGTTCCTTGGCCCATTCTTCACTGCCCATCAGCACCAGCGATGCGCCATCGGTGAGCGGCGTCGAGTTACCCGGCGTCAGGGTGCCTTTGGCGCTTTTCTCGAACGCCGGTTTGAGTGAGGCGAGTTTTTCCAGGGTCAGGTCCGGGCGCAGGTTGTTGTCGCGGGTCAGACCGAGGAACGGCGTCATCAAATCGTTGTGCCAGCCTTCGGTGTAGGACGCGGCCATTTTCTGGTGACTTTCCCAGGCCAGTTGGTCCTGTTCGTCGCGCGCAATGTTCCAGGCCTGGGCCATCAACTCGCAGTGCTCACCCATCGACAGGCCAGTGCGTGGCTCGTTGATGGTTGGCAGATCCGGGATCAGGTGACGGGGGCGCAGTTGCAGGAAGGCTTTCAGTTTGTCGGCAGTGGTTTTGGCGCGGTTGGCCTGCAGGAGGATTTTGCGCAGGCCTTCGTTGACGCCGATCGGCACGTCGGAGGCGGTGTCGACGCCGCCGGCGATTGCGGACTCGATCTGGCCCAGCGCGATTTTATTCGCCGCCAGCAACGTCGCTTCCAGACCGGTGCCGCACGCCTGCTGAATGTCGTAGGCCGGGGTGGTTGGCGCCAGCCGCGAGCCGAGTACACATTCGCGGGTCAGGCTCATATCCCGGGAGTGCTTGGCCACCGCCCCCGCCGCCACTTCGCCCAGGCGCAAACCGTGCAGGTTGTAGCGTTCTATCAGGCCTTCGAGCGCGGCGGTGAGCATCGCCTTATTACTGGCGGTGGTGTACGGCCCGTTGGAACGGGCGAAGGGGATACGGTTACCACCAATAATCGCAACGCGGCGCAGCTGAGTCATGAAAAGCTTCCTATTCTGTGAAGGCCATAACCCACAAGCGTAGGCCTAATCTCGTGAATCGAACGACTGATTGCGATTCATGGTCCACACTTTGAACCCCAGCTGCTGGAGCGCGTTCCATGTCTGACCGTTATATCGACTTCGCCAATTCGTCCATCGGCCATCGTGTGGTCGGGGCCCTGGGTCTGCCGTCGCCGGTTCGGCTGGAGCGCTGGCAAGCAGGCCGGCTGCGGCCTGTAGAGGGGGCGCTGTTGATAGGCGGAGGCCCGTTGACGGAGAACATCGGCACCTTCGCCAACCGCCTGACCGACGCGATCTACAGCTACGGCACCGAGCCTTCACTGGCCACCGCGTGGATTCCCGGCCACGGCCCCAAACTCAAAGCCGTGGTGTTCGACGCCAGCGACCTGGTGCAAACCGATCAACTCAAACAGCTGCGCGAATTCTTCCAGCCGTTGATTAAAAACCTTGATCACAGCGCGCACCTGGTGATTCTGGGTCGCGCGCCGGAGACCTTGAGCGATCCGTTCGCCGCCAGTGCCCAGCGAGCGCTGGAAGGCTTCAGCCGTTCGTTGGCCAAGGAGCTGCGCAGCGGCGGCACCTTGCAGCTGATCTATGTCGGCGAAGGGGCGGAGGATCAACTGGAAGGCCCGCTGAGGTTTTTCCTCTCGCCCAAAAGTGCGTTCGTTTCCGGACAAGTGATTCGCTTGAATGCCTGCGACACGCAGGTGGCGGACTGGACTCGCCCATTGTCTGGCCGTAAGGCTCTGGTCACGGGCGCGGCACGCGGCATCGGCGCCTCCATCGCCGAAACCCTGGCTCGCGACGGGGCCGAAGTGATCCTGCTCGACGTAGCACCCGCCAAGACTGACCTCGAAGCCCTCGCCGCACGCCTCGGCGGACGCAGCATCACCCTGGACATTTGCGCCGAAGACGCCGCCGCGCAATTGGTCGAGCAACTGCCCGACGGCATCGATATCGTGGTCCACAACGCCGGCATTACCCGGGATAAAACCCTGGCCAACATGACCCCGGAATTCTGGGACGCGGTGCTGGCGGTCAACCTGAATGCGCCGCAAGTGCTGACCAAGGCACTGCTCGACAGCAGCACCCTGCACGACAACGGCCGGGTGATCCTGCTGGCGTCCATCAGCGGCATCGCCGGCAATCGCGGGCAAACCAATTACGCCGCGAGCAAGGCCGGGCTGATCGGTCTGGCCCAGGCCTGGGCGCCGCTGCTGAATCAGCGCGGCATCAGCATCAATGCGGTAGCACCCGGTTTCATCGAAACCCAGATGACCGCGCACCTTCCGTTCGGCGTGCGTGAGGCCGGGCGACGCATGAGTTCGCTGGGCCAGGGTGGCCTGCCGCAAGACGTCGCCGAAGCGGTGGCGTGGCTGGCTCAACCGGGCACCGGCGCGTTCACCGGGCAAGCGTTGCGAGTGTGCGGACAAAGTGTTTTGGGGGCTTAGGCATGATCATCGATTGGCACCTACTCAACCGCGAACCGAGCCTGTCGGGACTGTACGTGCGGGCCGCGACGCGACGCAAAATCACCGGCACCACCCTGCCCGATTCGGGTTTGCGCTGCTGGATCAATGTCGATCCGAAGCGCCTGGCGGACTATCGCAAGGTCTGCGGTTTTGCCGAGAACGGTTTGTTGCCGCCAACCTATCCACACATCCTCGCGTTCGCCTTGCAGATGCAGTTGCTGACGGCCAAGGAGTTTCCGTTCCCGCTGCTGGGGTTGATTCACCTGAGCAACCGCATTCGTGTCTTTCGCCCAATGGGCGGTGTGAATCGCGTGCGGGTCAGCGTTCAGGTGCAAAACCTTCAGCCACATGAAAAGGGCGCGATGTTCGATTTGGTGACCACGCTCGACGATCAGTTAGGAGCGTTGTGGGAAGCTGAAAGCCAGATGTTGTGCCGCGGGGTCAAGCTCGCAGGCGAGCCCGTAGAAGACGTGTTGGCATCGACGCTGGAAATGTCGGAAGTGGCGCACTGGAAAGCGCCGTCGGACATTGGGCGGCAGTACGCCAAAGTGTCCGGCGACTACAACCCGATCCACCTGAGTGCCGTCAGCGCCAAACTCTTCGGTTTCCCGACGGCCATCGCCCATGGGTTGTGGAACAAGGCGCGTACCCTTGCGGCGCTTTCCGATTATCTGCCGGCGGCGAATGTCGAGATTGCGGTGCAGTTTCGCAAACCGGTGCGGTTGCCCAGTGAAGTGACATTACTGGCCAGTGCGGCAGGGTCGAGCGGGGATTTGCTGTTGGTGGGTGCGGGGGGGCTTGAGCATATGGAGGGGCATTGGCGGCCGGTTGCCTGACCTGATCGCTCCCTTGCTCTGCGTTCGGCTCTTGGGACGCAGAGCGTCCCTGGCTGCATTCCCACGCAGAGCGTGGGAACGATCAATCACGGACTGACTAAATCCACGCGCGGCAGTGGAAACAAATTATTCAACGTCTCCAACAACCGCACGTGATAAATCGGCTTGCGAAACAGGTCGAGCACCTGCAACCGCAACATGTCACTGACATCCTCCATGTCCGCATGCCCCGACGTCACAATCACCGGCAAATGCTGGCGGGACGTATGCTCGCGCAACCGCTTGATCAACGACATGCCACTCTCCTCCGGCATCCGCAGATCAGTGATCACCAACGCAATATCAGGGTGACGCGTCAGATGTTGCAACGCGAGTTTGACCGAGGTGGCGGTAAAACAATTGAATCCCTCGCCCTCCAGCAATTCCGCCAATTCCAGCAGCGCATCCTCCTCATCATCGACCAGAAGAAGCTGTTGGCGTGGAAGTGAGGGAGCGTTCATGGGCAACACCTGCAATGGACTGAGCGCTGACGTTAGAAGCCCTTTGCGGGATTAGCAAGTAGCTGACCATTGACAGCAGGCAGGTCAAAGCGCGTTTTTGATAGTGGTAAACATGGTGGTGACAGACGTGGAGATCGGCGTCACAAACGCCGCTAAAGCGACTGCCACCATGCCCGCAATAATGGCGTATTCGATACCCGAAGCACCCTCGGTATCTTTGACCAGGCCTTTGTAAAAAGCGATTTCGGATTTGATCTTCTGAGCAATCTTGATAAAGGACATGGCAGTTCTCCTGAAAGACGACGGGTGTTGCACAGTCGCAACATGGTTCCCCTTTGCCAGCATCAGCATTGTCGGCATTCCCCGTGCCCACAACTGTAAGAACGAATTATCACTAAAGTATTAGTCGCTTCGTTGACGCCAAAAAAGCCTCATTTGCGCCCTGCCCCCTTACTTTCGTTAGTTATTTTCAGGCCCGTAATGGCTTTTTGCTCTAGCTGAGCTACCGTCAAATAGCGAAATAGTTCCATTTTATTGCTGCCTGATTGCGAAGTTGACTCGTTGGATGCGATGAGGTCTCAAGCAGCAGGAAAGGGAGAGCCATCACGAACAGTCGTATCACTCTGGGCCTGGCTGGTTTGTTTCTGGTGGGCGCCATTATTGCCGGTTACTGGGGCCTCACGCTGAGCCGCCAACCCGCTCCCGAGCCTGTCGTGCAATCCGCAATCGTCACGCCTGCACCCATCGCCCAGACGCCGGCCCCCGTAGACGACCCCACTCGCCAACCGGTGGTGGTGCTGCTGCATGATGTGCCACCGTTCGTGCCGATCAGCGCCGCCGACGTGACCCTGGAAAACCTCCGTACCGTCCCGACCGGCAGCCTGAGCCGCCTCGATCAAGCGATTGGCCGAACGCCTTGGCGCGCCCTCAGCGCCGGCACCTGGCTCAATGATGAAAGCTTCGAAGCCGGCGGCAGACTGGCGCGGATGATTCGTCCCGATGAACGCGCCCTCGCCGTCGCGGTGGATGAAGTGATCAATGCCGGTGGGCAACTGACACCGGGGGACTATGTCGATGTGCTGCTGTTTCTTCGCATGGACAACAACAACCTTCAGCCGTCGGCGCAACTGGTGGTGCCGGCCTTGCGGGTACTCGGGGTGGGCGAACAGATGGGGTTGACCAACGACGGTCAACCCGCAAGCCCGGCCCGCAGCCTCGAAGAAAAACTCAGGCAGGAACAATTGCGCCCCAGCGCCCGCAGCGTCTTGCTTGCCGTCCCCGAACAACTATTGAGCCGCCTGATGTTAGCGGCCCAGGCCGGCGTGTTGCGCCTGGCCGTACGCAGCGCCGATGAAAAACGTCTGGCTCGTTACTGGGCCGGCGAACGCGATTCATCGGCCAATCTTGCCAATGCCAACCGCGAGTTGATCCAGTTCAGCCAACTGGCCATGACGCCCCCACCCAAACCTGTCGTCACCCACGGCGGCACAGCACCGCGCAAGTCGAGCGTGGAAGTCATCCGCGGCAACGAAATTACCCAACAAACCCCCTGAATCGAGCAAGGACGCATCTAAATGCGCAGTCGTTCCATGCCCCTTTTTCAAGGCCTGCTCTGGATCTCTTTACTGAGCGGCGTGCCGCTTGGCGTAACGTTCGCCGCCGCCGGCAATTGCGCCGCGCTGGGTTCGTTGCCTGCAGTGCTGGAAGTCAGTGAAGGGCTGCAACAGGAGGTGCAATCGCCGGTAGCAATCACTCGGGTGGCGGTGGGTGACCCGAAAATCGCCCACGTGCGAGTCAACGGCAATCAAGCGTTTCTGCTAACCGGGATGGCCCCCGGCGCGACCAGCCTGATGGTCTGGACCGCCTGCGCCAGCGCTCCGCGCCAAAGCATGGTGTTCGTTCAGGGCAAGGCCACCGCGGCGATGACCAGCGCAACACGGTTACCCTCTGATGACCCACTGCTGCCCTCGCAAGTACAGACCGACATTCGTTTTGTCGAAGTCAGCCGGACCAAACTGAAAGAGGCCGGCACGTCGATTTTCGGCAAGGGCTCGAACAACTTCCTGTTCGGCGCACCCGGTACCGTGCCCAACACGGCCGTGACGCCGGGCGTGGTGCCGCTGCCCAACATTAATCCCCGGATCGCAGTGCCCAGCATCCCGTTGCTCAACGACAGTTTCAACATTGTCTGGGGTGGTGGCAGCAGCAAATTCCTCGGCATCGTCAACGCCCTGGAAGGCAGCGGCTTCGCCTACACCCTGGCACGGCCGAGCCTGGTGGCCCTCAGCGGGCAGAGCGCGAGCTTCCTGGCCGGTGGTGAGATTCCGATCCCGGTGCCCAGCGCCAACAGCAACAGCTACTCCATCGAATACAAGGAATTCGGCATCCGCCTGACGCTCACACCGACCGTGGTCAGCCACGACCGCATCACCCTCAAAGTGGCGCCGGAGGTCAGCGAACTCGACTTCAACAATGGCGTGACCATCGGCGGCACCACCGTCCCGGCGTTCACCATTCGCCGCACCGACACCAGCATCTCGCTGGCCGATGGCGAGAGTTTCGTCATCAGCGGTTTGATCAGCACTCACAACATTTCGCAAGTCAGCAAGTTTCCAGGCCTGGGCGATATCCCGATTCTCGGTGCGTTTTTTCGCACCTCATCGGTCAACCGCGAAGAGCGTGAGCTGCTGATGATCGTCACGCCGCACCTGGTCCAACCGTTGGCTGCCAACGCACAACTGCCGTCGTTGCCGGGTGAAAAGCTGCGCAACTATGACCCGAACTGGTATCGCTTGTACTTCCTCGAAAACGGCGACTTCGATAAACGCAGCGGGTTATCGCAATGAGCCAGAGCCAGAACCTGAGCCAGACTTTCCTCGCGATCACGCGCAACAGAACCGACCTTGAGTGGCTGCAAGGCTCCCTCGCCCCGTTGGGCCAAGTGGTCAGCGCCGGCAGTGGCAGCCTCGACGAGTTGCTGGCGCTGGTGGACGTGACCTTCGCCAGCCTGGTGTTCATCGGCCTGGACCGCGAACACGTGGTGGCCCAAAGCGCACTGATCGAAGGCGCCCTGGAAGCCAAACCGATGCTGGCGATCGTCGCGCTGGGCGATGGCATGGACAACCAACTCGTGCTCAATGCCATGCGCGCCGGTGCGCGGGATTTCGTCGCCTATGGTTCGCGCTCCAGTGAAGTCGCGGGGTTGGTGCGACGGCTGAGCAAACGCCTGCCGCCCGTGGCCCCGAACACCCAAATGGGTGGCCTGACGGTGCTCTACGGTGTGCAGATCAACGCCGACGGCGCGCTGCTCGCCACGCACTTGGCGCAAGTGGTGCACAAGAGCGGACAGCAAACGCTGTTGCTGGACCTGGGCCTGCCGCGCGGTGACAGCCTGGCCTTGCTCGGGCTGGAGAGTTCGTTCCACTTCGGCGATGCACTCCGGCACTTGCGGCGCCTCGACTCAACGCTGATCGACAGCGCGTTCACCAACTGCGCCGCCGGGTTGCGGATCCTCGCCTACGCCAACCACGATGAGCCGCTGGAACACACCAGCACCGCCGAGTTGTACATGCTGCTCAGCGCCCTGCGCCAACACTTCCAGCACATCGTGGTGAACCTGACTGGCCAGCCGGACAGCGAAGCGCTACGCACCTTCGTCACCCATTGCGACAAGTTGCTGTGGTACACCGATCAGAACGTACTCGACTGCCGTCGCAACCTGGCGGTACTCAGCCTGTGGCGTGAAAAAGGCATGAAGCTCGATCACGCCAGGCTGCTGGTGGATCGCTACCTGCGCAACGTCGCACCGGACGCCGACACCCTGAGCAAAAGCTTCGGCATGGAGATCATCGCGACCCTCGTCTACAGCCCGGAAGTTCGACTTAACGCCAAGAACCAAGGTGTGACGCTGTTTGAACTGGCCCCCCGCGAAGGCCTGACTCAAAGCCTGCGCGCCCTCGGCGATCAGTTGGCCAAGCGCTCCGAGGGTCTGGCCAAACCCAAGTCTGGCTGGTTCAACCGGTTGAGGGGTGCGCAATGAACGGTGAAAAACTCTTCGGTGCCCCTGTACGCACCACCAGCGGCAACACCGACCACGAAGGTCTGAAACTGGTGCTGCACCGCTACATCATCGACGCCATCGAAGAGTCCGGCAAAAACCTGCTGGAGGGTTCGAGGCAGGTGCTCTCACAGTTCGTCATCGACAAGGTTGCCGAGTACATCGCCCGGCTGCACCTGGCGATTTCCCGCTATGAAATGGAGCGCCTGGCCGAAGAAATCGTCGACGAACTCACCGGTTTCGGCCCTTTGGAAGTGCTGCTGCGAGACCCGGCGGTGACGGAGATTCTAGTCAACGGCCCGCACCGGGTGTTCATTGAACGCGACGGCGTACTGCATCAAAGCGACCTGCGCTTCATCGATGCGCATCACGTCGAACGGGTCATGCAACGGATCCTCGCGCCCCTCGGTCGACGGCTCGATGAGTCGTCGCCAATGGTCGACGCACGACTGCCCGACGGTAGCCGGGTCAACGCGATCATTCCACCGATTGCCCTCGATGGCCCCTGCCTGTCGATACGTAAATTTCGCAAGGACATGCTCAACAGTTCGGACCTGATGGCGATGCAAACCATCGATCAGGCGATCTTCGACTTTATTCAGGAGGCCGTGGGCAAGCGCTGCAACATCCTGATCAGCGGTGGCACCGGCACCGGCAAGACCACGCTGCTGAACATTCTCAGCCAGTTGATCAACCCTCACGAACGAATCGTCACCATCGAAGACGTCGCCGAACTGCAACTGGGCCACCCTCACGTGGTGCGTCTGGAAACCCGACCGCCGAATGCCGAAGGCCACGGCGAAGTGAAGTCCAGCGACCTGATTCGCAACGCCCTGAGGATGCGCCCGGACCGAATCATCCTCGGCGAGATTCGTGGCGTCGAAGTGGTGGACGTACTCACCGCAATGAACACCGGCCACGACGGTTCCATGAGCACCGTGCACGCCAACAACGCCCAGGATGCGCTGTTGCGCCTGGAGACATTGGTGGGCCTGACGGGCCGCGCCATCGCCGAACGTACCTTGCGGCAAATGATCTGCGCCGCACTGGATGTAGTGATCCAGCTGACGCGCATGCCCGACGGTCGCCGCTGCGTCAGCGAAGTGGTGGAGGTGATCGGCTTGCGTGATGACGTGTATGTCACCAACACGTTGTTCCGGCTCGACCGGCGTAGCGGTTTCGGATTCATGCGCGAGGCGGTCAACCCCGCCGGCGACAAACTGCGCCGTGAGTTGGCGCTCACTCCCTCCGCTTACTGAAGGCCACGGCATGCTCAAACCGGTGCTGCTCATCCTCGCTTGCCTGGTCTTGCTCGGACTGTCGATCCGCCTGTTTTATCGCGGTTTGCGCCAGACCGGCACCGAACGGGTACTGGGACGCCTGAACCAGGGGCAACCGCAGCCGGTGCAGGCAAAAACCTCCTGGGTGGGTCTGGATCGGGCTTTTCTGCGCGCCGGCCTTGGGCGTCCCTCTGAGCGTCTGGGGGTATGGCTGCTGCTGTGGGCCTTTGGCGTCTTGCTAGGATTTGCTAGCGGTGGCTGGGCGGGTTTGCTGGTTCTGTTACTGCTGCCGCCGTTGGTTCTGCGTCTGTATGTCAATTGGCGTTATCAGCGCCGACTCCAGCGCATGATCGAACAGCTGCCACCCATGCTCGATCACACCGTGCGCAGTCTGAAGTCCGGGCGCACCCTGGCCGATGCAGTGCTGGGCGCCATCGACGTCGCTGAAGACCCACTGAAAAATGCCATGGGGCGGATTCAGCGCAACGTGCAGCTGGGGGTCAGCCTGCCGGATGCCGCGGCTGACCTCGCCGAGCTGTATGAGAAAGACGAACTTCGCCTGTTCGCACTCGGTTTGAAGGTCAATCACCGCTATGGCGGCAATGCCAGCGAATTGCTGGAAAACCTGATCAAGATGATTCGGGAGCGCGAGCAGGCTGCGCGCCAGCTCAGGGCCATGACCGGTGAAACCCGGGTAACCGCGTGGGTCCTGGGCTGTTTGCCGATTGGCCTGGCCGGCTATTTCCTCGCGACCAACCCCCATTACTTGCTCGCCATGTGGCACGACCCTTCAGGGCAAATCATGCTCGCGTCCGCGTTCGGCTTGCAGGTGGTCGGCAGCCTGGCGCTCTGGCACATGTTGCGCAGCGTATGAAAGTGCCTTTGCTGATCTGCGCATTGCTGTTTCTGGGCGCAACCTTGTTGCTGCTCAGCGGTTTGCTGGAACACCGTCGGCGGGTTCGCCAGGTGGCGCAACGACTCGACGGCAAACTCGCGAACGACCACCGGGTGGATCAGTGGCTGCAGGTGCTGGGCAGCAGCCGGATCGGCCAGCGCTCGGTCAACCTGGATAACGAAACCCAGGCATTGCTTAACCGTCTCGGCTGGCGCAGCGCCCGGCGACGTTCACTGTTCGCGGCGTTCCAGGTAGGCGCTCCGGTGCTGGCACTGGCCCTGACCTTGCTGATCCAGGGCGTGTTCTTCCCTCATACCGACAACCACTGGATGGCCCCGGTGTTCGCCACCGGCATCGGCTATCTGTTGCCCAAACGGTTGCTGGCCGCTGCCGCGCAGCGTCGGCAGAAACAACTGGCAACCGAGATTTCCACCTTCATTCCGTTGCTGCGCATCCTGTTCGAATCGGGCATGGCGGTGGAGCAGTCGCTGCGAGTGTTGAGCAATGAAGGCAAACAATTATTACCGGCCCTGACCCATGAGTTGCGTCTGGTATTGGCCCGGGTCGATTCCGGCCTGGAACTGGGTGAAGAGCTGAACAAAGCCACCCGATTGCTGGCCGTCGACGAGTTCACCGACACCTGCGTCATCCTTGAGCAGTTGATCCATCAGGGGGGCGGGGCGATGAAATCCTTGCTGACCCTCAAGCAATTGCTCGATGACCGGCGCCTGACGCGCTTGCAGGAATACATCTCCAAGCTGTCCGCCAAAATGTCCGTCGTGATGATGCTGTTTCTCTTCCCGGCGTTATTGATCGTACTGGCCGGCCCGGGCTTCACCGCCCTGTCCCATGCCTTTGGTTCTTAGAGGGATCGTTATGAAAGCAATCATTGCCGGTTTGAGTCTGCTGCTGTTAGGCGGCTGCGCAAGCAACGGTGCGACGCCCTGGAGCGCCCTGACCAACACGGCCAGTTGCGGCAAGCTGACCTCCGAAGAACAGCTGTCGCTGAACCTCGCCGATGACATGGCCAATGACGGCAAACTGCACGCCAGTCTCGCCAACCTGCAAAGCCTGCCCGACAACCTGGCCGACGTGCGCCTGCGCAAGGCCAAGGTCTATCGACTTCTGGGCCGCAGCGAAGCCGAGCCGTTGTACCGCAGCCTGCTCGGCAGTTGCCTGGCTGCCCAAGCCGAACACGGCCTGGGCCAACTCGCCGCCGCCAAGGGCGACAACGGCCTGGCACAAGCCCACTTGCAACGGGCCGCGCGACTGGCGCCGACCGACGAGAAAATCCGTAACGACCTCGGTGTGGTGTACCTCAACCAACTACGCGTCGAGGATGCGCGTTTTGAATTTCTGACGGCCATGGAACTCAAGCAAAGCGATCAACTGGCCGCGTTGAATCTGGTCACGCTGCTGATCTACCAGGACGACTGGAGCCGCGCGGCCGAACTCGTCAGTAGTCTCGGCCTGAGCCCCGCCCAAGTCACCGAAGCCCAGGCCCGCGCGCAAAGACTCAAGACACCGGGCAAGTCCGGCCCGACCGCCGTAAACCAGGTCGCCGTCGCCATACCGACGCTTCAATAAGGAGAGGCTTTTGATGAAACCCACCATCCTCTGCTGCATCGGCCTGCTGGCCCTGCCCCTCACCGCTCACGCCATCGACCCCGGCCCCGCTTCGGCCCAACAACAGGAAACCGAAGGCTGGCTGCAACTGCAACGCAGCAACAAAGCGGCGTCCCAGAAACCGCAAACCTCAACCGCGACCGAGCGCGAACTGAGCATGCAGCGTTGGTTGAAAAGCTATCAGCATGAGATCCCGGAGTACTTTGATCAGTATGAAAGCGGGCAGGTGGATGGTGGAACGGGGGGGTAGTCTAGATCGGGGGGTAATGCCGCCAGCGAAGGAGCGCGTAGCCTTGGTAAGCGGCCGTTACCGCAGGAATGGACAGGTACACCAACAAATACCTAATGCGTAGTTACCCCCTGACGCAATCCAGAATGACCGGGTAACAACGCCAGCGCCAACTGCGTCCGATTATGCATATGCGTCAGCCGCAAAACCTGCGACACATAGAGCTTCACCGTGCTCTCAGTAATCCCCAACTCACAGGCAATCTGATAATTCGTCTGCCCCTTCCCCACCAACCGCGCCACCTCCCACTGCCTTGGCGACAGCTGACTGAAAATCGCCGGGATCTCAACCCGATCCACAGCACTGACATCCTCATCAGAGGAAACCGATAACCGCGGCCCACGCCGAACCTTATCCAGATCCTGATACAGATCATCGATCGACTCGGCAAGGTACTGCAGCTTCTGATCCAGATGCCCCAGCTGCACATTCTTCTGCCGTTCCTGCAAAACCACTACCTGACGCGCAATCCCTTCGAGCAACTCACCCAGATTAATCGGCTTCTGGTAGTAATCGGCAAACCCGGCCCGCAGAGCCTTGATCACATCCTGCTTGTCCGCACGCCCAGTGAGCATGATTGCTTCAAACACACGGTGCTTGCCGGATAGCCGTTGCAGCTCTTGAACCAGTTGAATCCCGTCCAGACCGGGCATGTGCAAATCGCAAAGCACCAGGCCGATCGCTTCGTCTTCATTGAAACGCTCGACGGCCTGTTTGCCAGTCTCGCAAGGAATGCAACGGTAACCGCGGCCTTCAAGAAACTCACAAAGCTGCGCGGCAATAAGCGGCTGGTCGTCGACCACTAGGATTTTTACAGCCCAAGAAAGCTTGTTCACGTGCGACTCCCTGCCGGGTCAACGTTGACCGTTCCTCTACAAACAACAACAGACTGGACAACTGCTGAATTGAAAGTAGACGTACTTTCCGACTCTGTACATAGAACGGGGGACTAGTGAAACCAGGCGAGTGTGAGCAACAGGCCCACCAATACGAAGGGTGCAAAGGGTTGTTTCTTTGACATTCCAGGCCCCAGATATCGAAGATGATCTCTAAGCCCTTGGCCCATATGAAGCCAGACTCTTGGCGCCAGCAGCAGCCACAGCACACTGGCCAATCCGGCACCGATGAACACGCCGAGCAGGTGCATGCCGTCAGTCGCCAGCCCCAGGCCGGTCATCAATTTCACATCGCCTGCGCCCAAGCGTCTCAGCGCATAACCGGGCAAGGTGAAAGCCAGCGCCAGCAAAAAAGCCCAGCCGCCCTGCACCGCCTCGGCCCCCAGCCAGGTAGTGCCCGTCCACAGGAGATACGCCAGCGCCAACACCGCGGCGCCAAGGGTCAGGCCATTGGCGATGTGCCGTTCTCGAGCATCCTGTGCTGCGCATAGCGTCAGCCAGATCAGTAGTACAAAGCTCTGCATCCGGTAAAAAACGTCCGTTTTGGCTGAATGATTCTATGCTGATATCACGTCGTGAATGTCAGGGTAGACGCAGTCATGAAAACAGGCCTCCCCCGTAAGCAAAAAGGCGCTGTAGCGATTGAATTCGCTTTGGTGTTTCTGATCTTTTTCGCCGTGTTTTATGGAATCGTGACTTACAGCTTGCCGCTGTTGCTGATGCAATCGTTCACCCAGTCGACCGCCGAAGCGGTGCGCCGAAGCGTGGCGCTGGATCCGAGCACCCCCGGATACGACACCGCGGTAAAAACCGTGGCCACGACAGAACTGAGCCGGCAGCTGGCCTGGATTCCTGCCGCACTGAATTTCAATGTCGCCACCGACGCCAGCGCCACCTACGTGGGCGGCGTGTTGAAGGTCAGCATCAGCTACCCCACCAGCAAACTGCAGCAGGTCATCCCGTTTCTGAACTTGCCGGGAATTGGCCAAGTGCCCAATCTGCCGGCAAACCTCACCGCCAGTTCGAGCCTGCAATTTTGAGTTCCGCAGACAAACTTTTCGGGCGCCTGCTTAACCGCCATCCGCCTCAGCCAGCGGACATGCCAGACACCCTGAGCGTGCAAAGTGTCGGCTTGCAGATGCATCTGGATGCCGAAGGTCGAGTGATTCACCTGACCGGCCCGCTGCGGCATGTGCTGGCTCAGCAGACGCCCGCAGCGCAAGCACCCCACCTGCTCGATTTCCTCATGCCCCACAGCGGCCTCGCCATTGAAGGTTCGCCCGTCGACTGGCAGGGACAGTCTCTGGACCTGGACTTTTACAGCCTCAATGGACAACCCCTGCACCTGCGTGGCTGGGTCCAGCCATTGGCCGATGCCTGGCTGTTGCAGTTGCTGGACATCGGCGACTTGTTGCTCGATCGCCGACAATCACGCAGCCGCGAACAATGCCAATTACTCGCAGCGCAGATCGGCGAACAGTTGCGCCGGTGCAACCTGACGCGTCTGCCCGAGGTGTTGGTGGAACAGCTGCAAGGCCTGGCCCAGCGTTTCCACATGCCATGCATTGCGGTGGCGTTACTCGATGAACAGGAAGAAGGCTGGCAGATACACCAGCAATACACGGCCTTCGATGCGCCCCACCTGTGGCAAAACGCTCAGCGCCTGGGCACGGGGCTCGACAGCCTGAACGGCTCTGCGCCGCAATGCCTGACGCCCGCTGAACATCCCCGTTTGCAAGGCATCTTCGGTAATGCCGAAGGGTTCGCGGTGCCCTATCACGATGCTCAGGGTGTGGTCGCCTGGTTGCTGTGTGGCCTTTATCCGGTGCAACAACATGCACCCGACCTGAATTATCGCGACTGGCTACAACTGACCGCCGCATTGGCAGGCCCGTTGCTTGAGCGCTTGCGTGAGCAGCGGCACCATCTGCAACTGGAACGGCTGGAGTCGCTGCAAGCCTTGCTCGGCACCGGATGGTGGGAGGTGTTCAGCGACAGTCGTGAGGTGCAATTGGCGCCGTCGTTGGCCAGTCACCTGAACCTTGCGATCGATCGTTTGCCTCTGCACGAGTGGCTGGATCGAGTGCACCCCGCCGACCGGGAAGAGCTGAGCAGTCGTCTGCAAGCCTTACAGGACGACGGCACCCCGCTGCTGCTGTGCGTGCGCCTGGCACAAACGCCGAACTGGTATCGCCTGCAGGGCCAGGTTCTGGGCCTCGGTAAAAACCGGCGGATGCTGGGTTTCATGCTCGACATCAGTGACATCAAAAACCAGGAGCAAAACGCCGCGGCGGCCCATGCCCGACTGGACAATCTGATCGCCAGTTCGCCGGCGGTGATCTACGTGCAGCGCTATGTCGAAGGTGCGCTGCAACCGACGTTTTTCAGTGACAGCCTACTGCCGCTGCTCGGCTGGACACTGGCTGATTGCACGACGGGAAACCTGATTGAAAGGGTGCACCCGGATGACCGCGATCGGTACTTCGAACGTACCCGACATTTGCTGCGTGAAGGTTCGGTGCGCGCCCGCTATCGGCTGCGCGACAGTCGCGGCGAATACCACTGGCTACTCGATGAAGCCAAGTTACTGCGCGACGACCTTGGCTTGCCGGTGGAAGCCGTCGGCCTGTGGCTGGACGTCACCGAAGCAACCCTGGCCGCCGAACAGGTGAAGCAGAGTGAAGAACGCTACCGGATCCTGGTGGAAGACTCTCCGGCGATGATCTGCCGCTACCGCCCGGACCTGACCCTGACCTTCGGCAACCGCCCGCTGGCGACTTACCTGGAGTGCCCGCCCGAACAACTGCCCGGGGTGAATCTGGGCAGCTGGATGTCGCCGGAACAGCGCGAAGCGTTTCTCCAGCGGCTCGGCCGACTCAGCCCGGAATTCCCGGTCAGCACCGCGGAAATCAACCTGCAACTGCCGGGACGGGAACATGCCTGGTGGGTGTGGTCGGATCGCGGGGTGTTCGATGAGGACGGCCATTTGTTGGAGATTCAGGCCGTGGGTCGCGACAACACCGAAGTGCGCCGCGCCCAGCAGCAGCTCACCCAAAGCGCAAAAATGGCCACCCTCGGTGAAATGGCCACAGGGCTGGCCCATGAAATCAATCAGCCGTTGAATGTGATGCGCATGGCCATCGTCAACGTGCTCAAGCGTCTGAGCAATGGCGATGCGCAGATCGACTACCTGACCGACAAGCTCAACCGCATCGATGCACAGGTCCAGCGCGCCGCGCGGGTGGTGGATCACATGCGGGTGTTTGGCCGCCGCTCGGAGATCGAGCAGCATCCGTTTAATCCGGCGCAAGCCATCGAAGGCACGCTGTCGCTGCTGGCCGAAGGGATGCGCGGCAAAGGGGTCGAACTGCGGGTCAACGAGACCGGGTTTGAAGTGCAAGTGCGCGGTTACGTCGATCAGCTCGAACAGGTGTTGATTAACTTGATGGTCAACGCTCGGGATGCATTGCTCGGCAAACGCGAGGCCGACCGCGAATTCAAACCGTGGATCTCGGTGTACGCCGAACGTGATGCGCATTCGGTGCGGCTGTGGGTCGAGGACAACGGCGGCGGTATCGATCCACGGTTGCTGGAGCGGATTTTCGAGCCGTTCTTCACCACCAAACCCGTGGGTGTCGGCACCGGGCTCGGGTTGTCGGTCAGTTACGGCATCGTCGAGAACATGGGCGGAAAACTGAGCGTCAGAAACTCGGTCGAGGGGGCACGGTTTTGTATCGAACTGCCGATTGCCGCCGACGATCAGATCGCCAGCGTCGCTCGTCCTGAGTGACAACTGAGGTTGGCGCCGACATCGACCTTGTTCAGATCGATCCCCAGGCTGAGCAGCAGTGTGTTGATCAAGGTGTCGAGTAACGGGCTGAGCACGCTGTTGATCGCGTTGACCAGCAATGTGGTGACACTGCTGAGGATGGCCCCCAGACCACCGACCAGACTGCCCGTCGGGCCGTACATGTCGACCTTGATGTTAGTCGCCGTGTCGGTAAGGCTGCTGACGATATTGCTGGTGGACCAGGAATAGTAGAACGGTGGCTGGTTGATCTCCGGCAGGCTGGTGGCCGGCGGAGCGGAATAGACGTGCGGCATGTTGGCGCTCTGTGCCACGGTGGTGTCGGCCATGATATCGATGCCGCCACCGACGCCTGGAATTCGCGGGTCACAACTGACGGGCAAGATCAGGAACCGGCGGCAGGTCTTCACCCCGATATCGATCACCTTCAACGGCTGTACCACCACGGTGGGCGGCGTGGTGTTGTTGCCGAAAACCGTGTTCGGATCGATCTTGCCGATTTTCAACTTCACCAGTGAAGTGCTGGTATTGGTGGTCAGGGATTTGTTGGTGGCGCTGACGCAGCTGTAGGCAGTGACGTAACTGTTAGCGCTCGCGACGTCCAGTGCGACATCGAGCTTTACGGTATCGGAAAGCGGCACGATCGAGGGTGTTTCACAGGCAGCCCCTAGCGCGCAGGTCAGTGAGTCAATGACACCGACCAGATTGAGATGCAGCAAGGCGTTCAAGGTATTGGTCAACGGTCCGGCAAGATCCGCCGCCGCCTCGAGCAAGGGTTGAATCGCACTCAGAATGGGCAAGTCGATCGACAGCAACGTACGCACCTGAGCGGTTTTCACATAGATCCGGTTGGGCCCCAAAGGCGCGAGCGCGGCGCTTTTCGGATTGCCGATGGCCGAGAGCTGTGGCGGCTCCAGTATCTGCACCCGAGCAGTGATTTGCGCGAGCCCCGCGAGGTTGATCGGCAGGGTCGCCACCAGGCCGTTTTTCTTGTTGGCCAGTTGCACGACGGCTTCGATCAGGTCGAACACTTTCAGGTTGGTCCCCAGCGCCGTCACGGTGCTGCCAGCCTCGACGTGCAGCACGTTGCCGAGTACGACGGTGGTTGCGCCTGCCGCGACTTTCAGCGCTTGAAGACTAGAAATGGTTGCGGTCGCGCCGAGTGTGCCGCCGGGGTCCAGTACATTGACGGCGGTCTGGATCAGCTGGCTGACGGCAATCGTATTGCTCAACACCTGGTCATACCCGGCAGCGCTGAGGTTAAGGTCGACCTTCAATCGGTCGAGGTAGCCGAGCAGGCTGATGTTGGTGTTCACCAGTCCGTTCCAGCCCGCCGCGTTGATGTTCAGGCTACCCCCGAGCAAACCACCGAACAGCGCGTTGAGCGTCGTCGATTTGCTGGCGTCGACGCTCAACGTCGTGCTGCGCAGGGTCAGCGAAGCCTGCGGTGGCGGCAATGCGGCGACAGCGCTGGCCGTCAGGTTGATGGTTGCCCCGCGTGGAGCGCCACCGAACAGGGCGCCGACACCGCCAGCGAGGCTCTGCGGGACCGAATGGCTGGCGATCACCCGAATGGCTTCGCTCTTGCTCGGGTCGGCGCCAAATACCCGAAGGTTATTGGCATCCAGGGTCAAGGCGCCGCAAGCGACCAGCAGATTGTGATTGGGGTCAGGAAGGGTGAAGCCGTTACGGTTTGCGCTGGCAGTGGCATAGACGGTGGCGGTGTTGCCAGCGGCGCAATCACCCCCTCGGGTGGAAGCCTCAAGTGCGGCCATGTCCGCTACGCGCTGCAGGTCACGTTTTTTCAGGTACAAACGCCCGCTGTCGACCACGACCAGCAAGAACATCAGGGCCATGCCCAATGTCAGCGCCGCCATCAAACCGATCGCCCCCCGTTGCCGGGACGGGCTGCGAAACTGCAAACGGGGAGACATCGCGCACTCCTTTGCCGGTGCACAGCTGAGGGCTACCTCCTTGGGTGAACAGCAGTGTAGACAAGACTTGGCTGGACTGCTGGCAACATGCCAGTGCAGAAAACAAAAACCCTGTACGAGCTGAGCTGCTCCTACAGGGTTTTGGGGTGTTTATTTCGGTGGATAGTTGGCGAGAATTCGCCCCACCGTTTCACGTATCGCCGTGCTGCGATCCGAAGGGTTCGGTGTGCGGCTGAGTATCTGCTCGTCACTGCCGCGCCACACCAGTTTGCCGTCCTTGCCATCAAGCAGGTCGATCTGGATGATCGCCACTTTGTAGCTGACGTTACGGGTTTCGTTGTACATCGGCCCCCCCCAGTAACCGTTCCATGGATTACCCCAAGCGCCGCCGTAGTTGGTGGTTACTTGTTGCTGGCGCTGCTCGACGATCAGATAGGTCTGTACGCTCAAATCGCCCTTTTTGCCATCCGCCGCCGGACGCAGGCCACGCTGATCCAGCTGATCGGTCACCGATTGGCGGATGCGTTGTTCAGTCAGGTCGCTCTTGATCCGCGGGTCATCGGGGCGATATTGCAGGGCGGGTTCTTTCCAGCTCCAGCTGCGATAGGCGGCGAAGTCGCGGCTGGCATCGAAGTCATGATTGACCTGGCTGCCGGCGCAGGCAGTGAGCAGCACGGCCACGGTCAGTAAAGCGAGACGGCGGAACATGATATTTCTCCGGTTGAAGACATGAACCTGCGTAATGCTTCTTAACTACAGAAGCTAACTAGGAGGATACGCCGACATCGCCTTTTCGACAGCCTCCCGTATCGCATCGACACGCTCGCTCTGGCTCCCGCGATTGCTGGTTTCGGCGCTGGCACTCCAGACCGGTTCACCGCTCTGAGCGTCAAACAAATCAACCTGCACCACCACGACCTGTTCCTGATAAGTCCGAACGATCGGCACGGTGTTGTACATGCCGTAACCGCTGCCGTAGCGGTTGTAACCGCCATAACCGCCGCCGTAGTAACCATAGTCGTCCTGAACCTGACGCAGGCGGGTTTCCAGGTGCAGGTCGGCGCTGACAAACAGGTCGGCCGGGCGGTTATCGTGCAGCGGGCGCAAGCCACGTTGATCAAGGGCATTGCTGACGGCTTCGGCAACCTGCGCCGAATCCGCCCAGGTGGTGCCCGGCGGCAACTGCCCGTTGAGCCAGGCCCAGCTGCGGTAACGCCCATAGTCGCGCGGCGGTGCCGGGTAGGCGCTGCGGTCAAAGGTGTTGGCGGCCTGAGGCGGCGCGGGTGGCAAGGGGTTGGATGACGCCACATAAGGGTTGCTGCCCTGACAGGCCGCCAACCCGAGACAGATCACCAATAACCCCGAACGACTGTTCATTTCGCGCTCCGATCAGACCGGCCGACAGATCCAGTGCAAGTAGCGCCCAAGCCCGGCAAAGCTTGGGTGACGGCGGTGGGCCAGCTCCATTTCCAGCAAGTCCACCAGTTCGGCGCGGGCCTGGAATTCCACCGGCATGTAGTCGTGAAAAACTCGCACCCCGCTCTGGGTTTCGACCTGCCACAGGCCTTCAAGTTGCGCCGCCAGTTCGCGCGGATCAAGCGGCTGCTGCGGGGTCAGGCTCTGTTTCTCGCCGGCCATGTCGTTCTTGCGCATCTTGCGGAAGTGGCCTTTGAGCAGGTTGCGATAGATCAACGCATCGCGGTTGTAGAAGGCCAGGGACAACCAGCCATCCGGCTTGGTCAATTGATGCAGCACCGGCAGGATCGCGTGAGGTTCGGCCAGCCATTCCAGCACGGCGTGGCACAGCACCAGGTCGTAGGGTTCGGTGAGTTGGCCGAGCAGATCCTGCCACGGCGCCTGAATGAACGTCGCTGTTTGTCCGGCGTCGGCAAAGCGCTGACGGGCGCCTTCGAGCATTGGCTCGGCGGGCTCGGCCAGTGTGACCTCATGACCACGCTGGGCCAGCCACAACGACATGTGGCCCAGGCCGGCGCCGATGTCCAGTACGCGCAACGGTCGGTCCGGCAGGGTTTCGGCCAGGTCGGCCTGAAGCACTGCCAAACGGATCGCGCCTTTGGCACCGCCGTAGATTTTTTCGGCGAAGCGGGTGGCCAGTTGATCGAAATGACGGTCGCTCATCAGCTGAACCTCCGTTCGCTGTCCGCGAGTTTGCTGCGCACCACTTCATTCATGTCCAACCCCAACTCGCTGCACAGCAGCAGTAAATAGAGCACGATGTCACCGATTTCCTGCCCGGCATGGGCGAGCTTGTCCGTCGGCAACTGGCGCGACTGGTCTTCGGTCAGCCACTGGAAAATCTCCACCAGCTCGGACATTTCCACGCTCGCGGCCATGGCCAGGTTTTTCGGGCTGTGAAATTGCCGCCAGTCATTGCGGTCACGGATGGCGTGCAGGCGTTCGGTCAGTTCAACAAGGTTCATCGGGCTCTCCTGAAGGCGTATAGCTTCGGGGGGATAAGGAATGAAGGCAAGCGGCAAGCGCTGCAAAACCACTATGCTTGGAGGGAACTCGGCACCCTGCTCGATAGCCCAAGGCTCAAGTCCGGCAACCCTGCCACCACTTTCATCAAGGACGCTCACAACATGCAGGTAGAAAGTTTTTTCGAATGGCTCGGCCAGGCACTCGGTTCGGTTATCCGCTTCATCGTTGACGGCCTCAGTGGCTTGTTCAATCTGTTGAGCCACGCCGGCAGCAACTTTGTCGAAGGGCTGTCCCGTGCGCTGGGCATGGACGCGTCGATCATCAGCATCATTGCGCTGATTTTGGGGTTGATGCTGTTGTGGTCGGCGATTCGGGCGTTCATGAATGCGTCGATCATCATGGGGATTATCTGGTTGCTGCTGGGGTTGTGGTTGTTGAGCTGGATAATCCATTGATCGGCTTGAGATCCAGCCCTCACCCTGGCCCTCTCCCGGAGGGAGAGGGGACTGACTGAGTTGTACTTTCGAGCGACATCGACCTGAAATTCCGCGTCGAACTCAGGTTTTGAAAAGCATGGAGATCAGCTCCCTTTCCCCCTCTCCCCACTGGGGAGAGGGCTGGGGTGAGGGGTCGATTTCTGATTCACAGCAAATCCCCAATCAACCGCTACAATGCCCGCTCCCCCAAGGAGCCTGCATGTCCAACCTGATCGCCGACTGGCGCGACCGCCCTACCCATCGTCGAGTGTGGGCGCTCGCCGCGCCGATGATTCTCTCGAACATTTCCGTACCGCTGGTGGCGCTGGTCGACAGTACCGTCATCGGCCACTTGCCCCACGCCCATCAGTTGGGCGCCGTCGCGGTCGGGGCCAGCCTGTATACCTTTCTCGCCTGGGCCATGGGTTTTCTGCGCATGGGCACCACCGGGTTCGCCGCACAGGCCGCCGGGCGTGGGGACGGCGCGGCATTGCGGCAGATTTTGTTGCAGGGTCTGTTGTTGGCCATGGGCCTGGCCATTGTCCTGGGAACACTGGGTGTGCCGTTGAGCGGGGTCGCGCTGCACTTCATGCAGCCGTCGGCGGAGCTGGATCAGCTGACCCGCGAATTTTTCCACACTCGCCTGTTCGGCCTGCCGGCAGCGCTGGCCAGTTATGCGTTGGTCGGCTGGTTCCTCGGCACTCAAAACGCCCGGGCGCCGCTGGCGATTCTGCTGAGCACCAACCTGGTGAACATCGCGCTGAACCTGTGGTTCGTCCTCGGGCTGGAGTGGGGTGTGGTCGGCGCGGCCCGAGCCTCGGTGATCGCCGAATGGACCGGCGCGCTGATCGGCCTGCTGATGACCCGCAATGCCCTGCGCGCCTATCCCGGTCACATCGCCTGGGCCGCGCTGGCGTTGTGGCAGAGCTGGCGGCCGCTATTGGCGGTCAACCGCGACATTTTCATCCGCAGCCTGGCGCTGCAATCGGTGTTTTTCCTGATCACCGTACAAGGCGCGCGACTGGGTGATGCCACCGTCGCCGCCAACGCGTTGCTGCTCAATGGCTTGCTGCTGACCGCCCATGCACTGGACGGCCTGGCCCACGCGGTGGAAGCCCTGTGTGGGCATGCCATCGGCGCTCGTGATCGAGAGGCCCTGCGTCGCTCGCTGGTGGTGGCTTGCGGTTGGTCGTTGCTGGCGAGCCTGGGTTTTGCCGTGCTGTTCCTGTTCGCCGGGCATCTGTTTATCGAGATGCAGACCAACATTCCGAGCGTGCGTGACACAGCATTCATCTACCTGCCCTACCTCGCCGCGCTGCCGCTGATCGCGGTCGGGAGTTACCTGCTCGACGGGTTGTTTATCGGCGCCACCCGCGCCCGGGAAATGCGCAACGGCATGCTGCTGACGGTGGTTTTGTTGCTGCCGTTCGCTTGGGCGCTGCAAGGTTTTGGCAACCATGGGCTGTGGATAACCTTTCTGTTGTTCATGTTGCTGCGCAGCCTGACCCTCGGCGCGTTTGCCTGGTACCTGCACAAAAACGACGGCTGGTTCGCCGGCAAAGCTCACTGAGTCGGCGTGGCGTTGACGAAGGCCGTGACCACATCCAGCACCGGAGCCAAACCGCGCATGGGCCGGGACAGCGTCGCCACCAGCGTGGCGTGGCTGGTGCGCGAGAAATACAGGTCCTGCACCGGCACGCCCGCCTCGCGCAGTTTGCGCGCCAGACCACCGGTGTTGCGGGACGGGTTGACCAAGTCATCGTCGCTCGCCGCGATCAGCAAGGCCGGTGGCGCGCCGCGACTGACATGATTGATCGGCTGCGACCGCGGCGGTGAATCCGGCCAGAAAAACACCGGGCGCACCTGTGGATTCTTGATCGGCAGAAAATCATAAGGCCCGGCCAGGCCGATCCAGCCGCTGAGGTTATGCGGCGACAGGCCCACCGCCTCCAGTAACCCAGGGTCCAGCGCCAGCATCGCAACGTTGTAGGCCCCGGAACTGTGGCCCATCAGGTACAACCGCTGCGGATTACCGGAATATTGACGGATGTGTTCATGGGTCCAGGCCACGGCCCGGGCGCCATCTTCAAGGAACAGCGGATAACGCACCTGCGGGTACAACCGATAGTCCGCCAGCACCGCCACAATTCCCCGGGACGCCAAGGCCTCGCCGACAAAAGCGTAATCGCTGCGTGAACCGCTGTTCCAGCTGCCGCCGTAGAAAAACACCACCACCGGGGCGTTTTTCATGGGAGGGCGCGGCACATACACATCGAGTTTTTGCCGCGGATCAGGGCCATAGGCAATGCCCTCGGTCTTGTCGAAGGTTGTGTCGGGGGTCAGCGCATTGAGCAACTTCAGCGGCGAGCACGCCGTCATCACGGCCAGTAAAACGCCGACGACAATCCGGCTGAACAATCGCCGCGTGGTGCTCGTCATCGATGTCGAACCTCGTGTTCAGGATTGATCGTTCTGCCACAGGTTGCGCAGGCTATCGAGACGCTCCTGCTGGGTGAGTCCCGGCAATGCGTGCCCAGGCAAAGCGCCGGGGTACTGCAAGCGTAGCCATAACCAGTCATCGAGTACCGGGCGCTCGGTAAAATCCAGCGCCAGCCCTTCCTGCAGGTGGGACCACTGCGTGTTGTAGTCAGTCCCGGTGGATCGACTCCAGTGCCAGGCATGTTGCTCCAGCAGGCAGGTTTGCAGTTTTTCCTGCTGGCGAGGACTGAGGTTTTCTTCAACCGCCAAAGGGCTGACGGCAAGCCCCGGATTGACCAGCTGCTGCCAGCCCTGACTGCCGATCGCGCGGTCGGCCCACGTCCCGCCGAACCAGCGCAAATGGCTGATAGGCCCCAGCCAGCGACTCAGCTCCTGCGCATCGCAGGCATCGAACAAATAACTGGCCGTTTGCGGGTTGTAGTAACTCAACAAGGCTCGGTGATGCAGACCGAACGTGACCGTGAGCATGCGGCGCAAATGCTCCAGCAACAGCGGCGACGACACCTCGCTGGCCATCAGCAAGCCGCGCCAGAGGGGCACTTCGCTGTCACATAACCCGACCAGCGCAGGGCATGTCCGAAGGTCGATCAGGGCCGGGCCGTGTTCACGCAACGCATGCCACTCAGTGCCTTCGAACAACCAGAACCACCGGGCATGTGCAAACTTCTGTTGTAGCATCGCCCCCGCCTGTGGCGCACCCGGCACATCCAGCAATAGCCATTGCGGGGTCGCGGCGATCATGCCGCACCGCTCCGGCCAAGCTGCATCGCCGCCCGGCAGGTGCAGAGGGCCTGCGTGCAATGGCTGAAACTGCCGCCACCGGGCAGCAGACAGAGCAACGTCAATGGCTCGCTCGATTGCAGAAACTCCAGCAAGCCCTCGACGTCATCTGTGGCGACTGTGCGTGGCGGGTCGACCTCCTCAGCATCGTCAACGGACGCAGGGGCGTGAAGAAACCCGGTAATCAACGGCTGATCCGGATCCCCCTCGATAAAGCTCACCACCACCTCGGCCCCTTCACTCAACCGCGTGAATGCCGCGTCGCCCAGCTCAGCGGCCAACGGCAGCCAACAGTGGCTCGGCGCCGCCCCTTCGCCCTGATAGAGCCAGTCAAATTGCACCGCCACCGGCCTGGACGGATCGGGGCATGACTCATCAATGTCGACCACCCAGGCCCTTTGCAGGCTGTGCATCCTGGGTTGCACTGCGCAATGAGGCGAAACAAAAGGCATCTGCCAGTGAGTCGCGCGGATCTGGTTGCTGTAGGACGCCGTTAAATCCTGGCGGCCCTGATGCTCGACGTGAGTCAGCAGCCAGAGATGATTCCAGTCGGCAATCGGATGGCCGGACAGCGGCATCAACTGACCGCTACGCAGCGCCGTCAGGTCCGTGCGACCTTCGGCAATCGGCGCGGTTCGTTGCCCGGCGCACCCCAGAAGTTTGAACTGACGCACGGCCGATTGCTCGCTATCTATCTGAAAGACCGCACGTTCACCACATCGAAAGTGCCCCTGACCATCACTAAAAACCACGCAATGCCCGCGCTCGCCGTGTTCGAAATGGTAGTGAAGCCGCTCCTGGGTACACAGGCGCTGGATAAATTGCAGGTCTGATTCCCGGTACTGCGTACAGAATTCACGGACCGGGTAATCGCCACTCAGCTCAAAGCGCCGACTCTTGCCGGCAATACCGTGCTCCTTGAGCACCTGACTGAGGATTTGCGGCACCGAACGCGCGCTGAAAATTCGCTGGCTAAAACGCAGGGAAAGGCACGCCAGCTTCGGCCCAAAACGTACGCGGCAAAGCCTGACAGCCGGGTCATGATCACGCTGGACGAGTTCATGCAATTGTCCGTGAAAGCCGTTTCCCGCAGGCCCGAGATGCAGAAAGGCCGGACGGTACAGCAGGCTTGCAAGGTCGAGTGTCGGGTCATCGATCAGCAGATCCACGTCGAACACAAAAGGCTCGCTGATGGCTTCACTACCGGTAAACGCCAAGACCTCGAAGGGGTCGGGCAGACCCTCTACATCCAGACGAAATGACGGCTCGTTGACTGGATCGAACATCGGCGATTCTCTACAGGAGGGGCGGCCGGGGATTCTCTCCGAGAGAGTTGGCCGAGTAGAGTGCCGAAGTACAACTTAGGAAATGACCTACGCGAAAAGAAGACCACATCGCTTGGATGGCCAAGAATGTAAGTCATTTCGCTTGAAATCAGAGAGGCATCCCACCAAGTCATCTGAAATTTCCGCTATGTGCGGAACATTTTCAGACAACCTGATGAGAGCAGCGCCTTACCTCAAGAAGACAGGTAAGAGGAACGGGTCAGACCCAGACGCAGCGCGTCGAGGAACTGGGTACGCTCGGCGGAGGTGATGCGGGCACTGGCGCATTTGTCGCGGTAGTGGGTCATCAACTCTTCCGGCGACAAGTGCACGTAACGCAGCATGTCTTCGATGGTGTCGTGGGTTTCGATACCGGCGTGGTACACGCTGCCGTCAGCATTCTGGTAGATGTTCACCGAGTCGGTGTCACCGAACAGGTTGTGCATGTCGCCGAGGATTTCCTGATAGGCGCCGACCAGGAAGATACCCAGCAGGTAGTCTTCACCGTCGTTCAAACTGTGAACCGGCAGGCTGGTTTCGATGCTCTGCTCGTCGACGTATTGCTTGATCTTGCCGTCGGAGTCGCAGGTCAGGTCTTGCAGCACGGCACGGCGCAGCGGCTCTTCGTCGAGACGGTGCAGCGGCAGGATCGGCAGGACTTGGCCGATGGCCCAGGTGTCCGGCAGGCTCTGGAATACCGAGAAGTTGCAGATGTACTTGTCGGCCAGCTTGTCGTTGAGTTCGTCGAGCACCTGACGGTGCGAACGCTGACGAGCCTTCAACGAGTTGTGCAGGCGACGGCACACCGCGAAGTAGCATTGCTCGGCCAGCGCTTTCTCGGCCAGGGTCAACTTGCCATCGGCGTACTGGGTCGCGATGTCGCTCATGTAGTGCGTGGCGCGCCAGTAGGTTTCGGTGACCATCTCGATGTCGGTCGGGCCCAGCAGGTCAACCAGCCACTGCACGGTTTCCGGCAGTTCTTCCTTGTTGTCGATCTGCGGCACGTCGTCGTTGTGTTTCTCGACGTCGGTCACTTGCACCACCAGCATCGCGTGGTGAGCGGTCAGGGAGCGACCGCTTTCGGAGAAGATGTTCGGGTGCGGCAGGTTCTGCGCGTCGCAGAATTCCTTGAGCATCCCGACCACAACACCGGCGTAATCGTCCATGTCGTAGTTGATCGAGCTGGCGTTACGCGAGTGCGTACCGTCGTAGTCCACGCCCAAACCACCACCGACGTCGATGTGATCCACCGGCAGGCCGAGGTTGCGCAGTTCGCCGTAGTAACGAATCGCTTCCTTGAAGCCGTGCTGGTAGTCCGCCAGGTTGGCGATCTGCGAGCCCATGTGGAAGTGCAACAGGCGAATGCCCTGGTCCAGGCCCGCCGCGCGGAAACGCTCGACCACCGACAGCAGTTGTGCCGCCGACAGACCGAACTTGGACTTCTCGCCACCGGTGTCAGCCCACTTGGACGACGCCAGGGAAGACAAACGTACGCGCAGGCCGACCTGAGGCTTGACCTTCAGCGAGGCGGCTTCTTCGATCACCAGTTCAACTTCGGATTCTTTCTCGATCACGATGAACACGTTGTGGCCGAGCTTCTGGCCCATCAGCGCCAGACGAATGAACTCGCGATCCTTGTAGCCGTTGCAGACGATGGTGCCGCCCTTCGGCGCCAGGGCCAGCACGGCCAGCAGCTCAGGCTTGGAGCCAGCTTCAAGACCGATGGACACGTCTTGGGTGGCAATGATGTTCTCGATCACCGCTTCTTGCTGGTTAACCTTGATCGGGTACAGCGCGGTGTATTTGCTCTGGTATTCCAGGCGCTCGATGTTGGCGTCGAAGGCGCCGGTCAGCTGACGCACGCGGTCTTGCAGAATGTCAGGGAAACGCACCAGCAACGGCAAGGACAGGCCGCTTTTACGCAACTGGTCAACTTGCTCGAACAGGTCGATAGGCGAACTGGTCGGACCGTTCGGACGAACTTCGACGCGACCGGCGTCATTGATCGCGAAGTACCCGGCCCCCCAATGGCGAATCCCGTAAACACTGCGGCTGTCCGCAACTGTCCATTGGCTGCCATCGTCTTTGCGTGTGCGTCGTACGGACATTGAAGTCCCCTATAAAGAAGTCATAGAGCGTCGCCTGGGTTCAGGCCGGCGCAGTCTAAAGAATGAAAATGACGGTTCGTCAACGAGGGGATAGACCTCGCTGACCGCAGTGAGTTTAGAAACCGGTCAGAACAGGCTCTGTGAAAACCATGTAGACGACGCCAAACCTGAATCGGATCAGGGCTGGATCAAGCCGAGGGTGGTTTTCACAGAAGCTGCTAGCCGCCGGACTTCTTCGCTTTGAAACCGTGTTTGATCAGCTCGGCCAAGAGTAGCTCGACATGATCGCCCTGGATTTCGATGATTCCGTCTTTCAACGCACCACCGGTCCCGCAACGTTTCTTCAACGTGGTCGCCAGGTCCTTGAGTGCGTCTTCGGCCAACGGCACGCCGGTGATGGTGGTCACCGTCTTGCCGCCACGCCCCTTGCTTTCGCGACGCACACGAGCGATGCCGTCGCCGGCCGGGATAACGGTCTGTTTGCAGATGCAGGCATCCACCGGTTTACTGCAATCCGGGCAATGACGACCTGCGTCGGTGGAAAATACCAAGCCACCAAGGGCGGCGAAGGATGCGGCTTTTTTGGCCACCGGCAATCCTCTTGGGAGGACAAAGACTGGTCGCGGCAACTTGGGCAAGTGCCATCGACCGCGAAGCCCCACTCAGGCAGGGGCAGCGCTACTGAGCCAGGCAATACTGGTTCAGCTTGAAAAGGTCGCGCAGTGTAACGGCAAAAAGCCGACTTGCTAAGAGCCAATCGGCGCCAATTTATGCCTCTTTTGCGACGTCCGACCCACGGGCCCGAAGATACCGCTTCAATGCGGCCAGAGAGTCCGGGCAATAAGGCTTTTGCTGGATTTCCAGCAGCACCTGATCGATGGGGATAAAGCGCGCCTCAAGGACTTCTTCGGGTTGCAGGATCAATGGACCGTCCCACACCGCCGAAAACGCCGAACACCAGAGCCGGTTACCGGTGTCTTCGAAGAAAAAGTGATCATGGGCGGTCAGTTCCACACCGCTTACGCCCAGCTCTTCTTCCAGCTCACGGGCAGCGGATTCGGCGTAGGTTTCGGTCGCGAGCACCATCCCCCCCGCCGCCACGTCCCAGAACCCTGGATAAATGGCTTTGCTCAGCGTGCGTCGATGCACGCAGAGTTCACCGGCGGAATTGAACAGCATGATGTAAGTGCCGCGCCCGATCAGCCCGCGCTCACGCAGGTCGGAGCGGACCAGGGCGCCGAGCAGGTTGTCCTGCTCGTCAACCCAGGCGATCTGTTCGGCATCCGAGGCCGCGCGATGCGCGACCTCTCTGGCGCTATCGACCATGACTTAGCCCTGATTGAGCAATTGACGCAAATCGATCACTGCGGCGTTGGCCCGGGAGATGTAGTTGGCCATGACCAGCGAATGGTTGGCCAGCACCCCGAAGCCGCTGCCATTAAGGATCATAGGACTCCAGACCGGTTCCTGCGAGGCTTCCAGTTCACGAATGATCTGACGCACGCTGACCGTGGCGTTCTTCTTGGCCAGCACATCGGCGAAGTCGACTTCGATGGCGCGCAGCAGATGGGACAGGGCCCAGGCCTGACCGCGAGCTTCGTAGAACACGTTGTCGATCTGCATCCACGGCGTCTCGACGATTTCTTCGTCGACCTGGGGCACCTGACCCGGGGCCAGGACTTCGGTTTTCAGCGCGGTGTTGAGCTTGACCCGGCCAACGCTGGCCGACAGCCGTTGCGACAGCGAACCCAGACGGGTACCGACATCGCCCAGCCAGTTGTTCAGGTTGTCGGCGCGGGCATAGAACAGCGCGCTTTTCTGACTCGGATCGGACAGGCGCGCCTGATAACGACTCAGGGAGTTGATGCCTTCCTGGTATTCGGACTCACTGGAAGGCAGCACCCAGCTCTTGTTGTCGAAGTTGAAACGCGGCTCGGCCTTGGCCAGGTCGGCGTCTTCGGTGGACTGCGACTGCGAACGGGCGAAGTCTTTACGCATGGCACGGCTCAGGTCGCGGACCTGGACCAGCACGCCATATTCCCAGCTCGGCGTGTTATCCATCCACAGGCCCGGCGGGAAACGGTCGTTGGAAATATAGCCACCCGGCTTGGTCAGCAAAGTACCGGCGACGGTCTTGAGGGTTTCGACCGTGGTGTAGCCGATGACCATTTGCTTGCCTTCTTTTTCGGCGGCCATCTGGGCGTTCTGCTGAACCGGGAACAGCGCAGGTTCCTGGCTCCAGTACCAGCCCAGCGCAATAGCCACCAGCAGGTAAAGGCCAATCAGAGTGGCCAGCGCCCGGCTGAACAACAGGCCACCGAAGTAACTCCGGGTGGCCGATTTCGGTTCAGCGGCACGTTCAGGCGCGCTGCCCGCGCGGTTCTTCCAGTCCAGCATGGCGATATCCTTTCAATCACTTGAGTTCATCGGTTCGACCACAACCCTATCTCATCGTGCCTCGTTTGCCGCGCATTAAATCCTGCGTAAACACGACCCGCACAATGACTACGATCGACGGCCACTATAAATGAAGCACAACCTGGATCCTATGCGACCAGTCGGTCAGGAACTGAATAAGGTCGCTTTGCAGTTAATTGACATACGACACTCATGCGATGGAAAAGAGGTGCTAGCATAGAGCCACCAGTCGATCTCAGCATGCACCCTAACTAGTAGTCAGGATATGACCGAGCCAGAAGACCCCAGCCGTGAGCGCCTCAAGCACCACTTTGCCCAGCGGGTAATTCATCAGGCACGTCAAATTCTTGAGATATGGCAGCGCCTGCAACGCAACGAGTGGTCCACCACCGACTTATCGGAACTGAGCGAGGCCAACCTGCGCCTGCTGCGTTTCGCCGAACGCTTCGAACAACCTGAACACTCGCAGCTGGCACGCCACATCGGTCAGTCGCTGGAGGCTGTCGACGCCAATCGCGGACGCCTGAGCAGCGGACTGATCACCGACCTCAATCGTTTGATGCAGCGCCTGTCGCGCACCGGCCTGCGCCACGGCGACCAATTCGAACAAACCTTCCTGCCGCCGCTGCGCAAGCCGATCTACGTGATGCTGCAGGATTACGACCGCGCCGAGCGTCTGGCCAAGCAGCTGGAATTTTTCGGGCTCAGCGCGCAAGCCCTCGACAGTGTTTCGGCATTCCGCTCTTCGATGGTCGAGCGCTTGCCCGCGGCAATCGTCATGGACGTGGACTTCAGTGGTACCGGCATCGGCCTGAAACTGGCCGCCGAAGCCCAGGAAGGCCTTGATCATCAATTACCGCTGTTGTTCTTCAGCCTGCACGAAACCGATACCCCGACCCGTCTCGCCGCCGTGCGTGCCGGTGGCCAGGAATTCCTGACCGGCACCCTCGAAGCCTCGAGCCTGCTGGAGAAGATTGAAGTCCTGACCTGCGTCGCCCAGTACGAACCTTATAAAGTGCTGATCATCGACGATTCCCGCGCCCAGGCCTTGCACACCGAGCGCCTGCTCAATAGCGCCGGGATCGTCACGCGGACCTTGATCGAGCCGATCCAGGCCATGGCCGAGCTCGCAGATTTCCAGCCAGACCTGATCATCCTCGACATGTACATGCCGGCCTGCACCGGTACTGAACTGGCCAAAGTGATCCGCCACAACGACCGTTACGTCAGCGTGCCGATCATTTACCTGTCGGCCGAAGACGATCTGGACAAGCAACTCGACGCCATGAGCGAGGGCGGCGACGACTTCCTGACCAAACCGATCAAGCCCCGGCACCTGATCACCACCGTGCGCAACCGCGCGGCACGGGCACGCAATCTGAAAGCGCGGATGGTGCGCGACAGCCTCACCGGGCTGTACAACCACACGCACATTCTGCAATTGCTCGAAGACTGCAGCTTCCGCGCCCGTCGCGAGAACAAGCCGCTGAGCTTTGCAATGCTCGACATCGACCACTTCAAACGGGTCAACGACAGCCACGGCCACCCTATGGGCGATCGGGTGATCAAGAGCCTGGCGCTGTTTCTCAAGCAACGCTTGCGCAAGACCGATTTCATCGGCCGTTACGGCGGTGAAGAATTCGCCATCGTCATGCCGGACACCGATCTCGAATCGGCCCATAAAGTGCTCGACGAAATCCGTCGACGCTTCGCTGAGATTCACTACCCGGCTCAACCGCAGGACCTCTGGTGCACGTTCAGCGCCGGCGTGGTGGAGCTGTGTGAAAACTCCGACAGCCTGATGATGGCCAGCCAGGCAGACGAAGCGCTGTACCGCGCGAAAAACGCCGGACGCAACCGAGTGCAGGCCGCGCGAACAGCAAAGCAAAGTGCCACCTTTTCATCGGAATCGACCCATTCGGTCATAACCCTGTAACACAAACGCAATAAATTCAGGCGCTTACCATTCTGCCGCTGGTAGACCCGCGATGCGCCTGAAGCTGCTGACCAATCTCAACACCCTCCTTTTAGTCGCCGTTTGCGTGGCCCTTGGCGCCACGCTGTGGTGGTCGCAAAAAGCCCTGGAGCGCCCCTATCTATTGATGGAGCGTTACCTGGGCCTGTCCCAGCAATTTCAGAATGAAGTTGCGCGCAACATCGACGACTACCTCGCCAGCGGCGATGCCCTGCGCCTGAGCAGCGCCAGTCAAGCCATCGACAGCCTGCAAAAGGAACTCGGTGAGTTGCCGCCAGCCTTGGCCGACACCTTGCGCCCGAGCCTGTCGAACCTCGAAGAATTCAGCAAAACCGACCTGCTGGCGGCCGGCAAACTGGCCGGTGATCCGCAAGCGCTGCTGCTGCAGGCCGAACGCGAACTTGGCGCCAGCCTCGATCAGCTCAGCCAGTACGCCAGCGCTAACGCGGCGTATCTGACGCCGCTGCTCGCTGCCTCCCAGCACTTGGGCAAGTTGTCTCTGGCCCGGGACAAACTGGTCAGCAGCGGCCGCAGCGAATTGGCCGCCGATGTCGAGCGTGAAGTCAGCAACATCCGCACCCAGGCTGAGTTGTTGGGCGCCTTGCCGCTGCTCGGTGTAGCCAGCAGCAGCGAAACCGGTACCGATGATTTCGCCGCGATGATGGGCTTGGAGAACACCGAAAAAGCGGTTGCCGAAGATGCGGGCGTCGGCCTCAAGCGCGAACTCAACAGCCTGCTGACACGCTACCCGGCCGAACTCTCCCGTACTCGTGAGCAGATCCAGAAACGCACCGACCTCAGCGCCGCCACTCACCTGAAAATCGCCGCCGTGCAGCAGGCCATCGCCGGACTGGAGCCGGTGGTTCGTGCCCAGCACGGGCAGATCCAGGGCGAAGTGCGGCTGATGCAAGGGGTGATGATTGGCCTGATTCTGCTGATAGCTTTGCTGATCGACACCTTGCAACGGAAACTGGCCCGGACGCTGACCAACCTCGCCCCGGCCCTTTCGACCTGGGCCGAGGGCGACTTCAGTCGGGACATTGAACTGGGCAAGACCAATCGCGAACTGCATGACATTCAGGCTTCGCTCAATCGCTTGCGCGCCTATCTGGTCGACCTGGTCGGGACCATTCGCCTCAACGCCGAGCAGGTCGCCGGTAGCAGCCGAACCCTGGCCGAGCTAAGCAATGACCTGCACAGCGGCGCCGAACATCAGGCCGGCGACACAGCGATGATCCGTGATTCTCTCGGCGAGCTGGAAGCAACCATTCAACAGGTTGCCGGTGACGCCAGCCAAGCCGCCGACGCCAGCCGCCATGCCGGGCTGGCGGTGGAGCATGGCCAGAAAGTCATCGGTTTGAGCCTCACCGGGCTGCACGCGCTGGTCGGTGAAGTGCAAGGCAACGCGCAAATGATCGAACACCTGGCCGAAGAGTCGGCAACCATCGGTGGCGTGCTGACGGTCATCCGCTCGATTGCCGACCAGACCAACCTGCTGGCCCTGAACGCCGCCATCGAAGCGGCCCGCGCCGGGGAAATGGGTCGAGGGTTTGCGGTGGTGGCCGAAGAAGTTCGTTCACTGGCACAACGCACCGCTGGCGCCACGGCAGAGATCCAGACACTGATCGCCGGTTTGCAAACCGCAGCGCGACAATCGGTGGAAGGCATGCGCGCCCAGGTCGAACACGCCGAAGCCACCGCCAATCAGGCCCAGGCCGCCGACGGGGCGCTGGATAAAATCGTCGGTGCAATCCAGACCATTTCCGACACCGCCGTGCGCATCGCCGATGTCACCGCTCAGCAGAGCGGCGCCGTCAGCGAGATCCGCGATCACAGCGAGCGGATTCACCAATTGGGTGGGGATAACTTGCTGCGGATTGGTGAAGGGCGTGAGCAAGGGGAGCATTTGTTGGTGCTGGGTGGGCGGTTGCATACCGCCGTCCAGGCCTTCCGCGTCTGATAGATCGCCATCGCGAGCAGGCTCGCTCCCACAGGGGCACGCATTCCATTGTGGGAGCGAGCCTGCTCGCGAAGGCGTCATTGCAATCACCGCAAGACTCCCCGCCCTGCATACCCGACCGCTGTCCGCTATCATGCCCTCACTTTCGATACGCGAGATTGTCATGCGCCGTTTGCTCTGCCTGTTGTTTTTAATGCTCGCCCTGCCGGCCACCGCCGCCGGGTTACTGGACAGTCGGCCCAGTTCGACGCTGGGCTCGATCAACAACAGCGCCGACTTCCTGCCGGTACGTGAAGCCTTTCAACTGAGCCTGGTAGAAAGCACACCGCAATCGATCAAACTGCGTTTCGTCGCCACAGAGGGTTACTACCTCTACCGGCATCGCTTTCAATTTCGAGCCGATCCGCAGGACGTTAGCCTCGGCGCCGCGCAACTGCCCAAGGGCGAGCAGAAACACGACGAGTATTTTGGCGATGTCGAGGTCTACCACGGGGTTCTCGATGTAGAGCTGCCGCGCACCGATCAACGCGCCTTCACCCTGGTGGTTACGTATCAGGGTTGCGCCGACAAAGGCTTGTGCTATCCACCCGAAACCGAGCGCTTGAGTATTGATGGCAGCACAGGTGCGCCTCCGGCCTGGAGCTGGCGCGAATTGGCGCTGTTCTTCCTCGCTGGCCTGGGCCTGACGTTCACACCGTGCGTGCTGCCGATGCTGCCGATCCTGTCCGGCGTGGTGTTGCGCGGTCAGGTGGGTGGTTTGCGCGGTTTCAATCTGTCACTCGCTTATGTGCTGCCAATGGCCATCTGCTTCGCCCTGCTTGGGGCGTTGATGGGGATGTTCGGCGCACAACTCAATCTTCAGGCGCGGCTGCAATCAGCATGGGTGCTGGTGCCGTTCGCGATGTTTTTTGCGCTGTTTGCCTTGGCAATGTTTGGCGTCTTCGAACTCAAGCTGCCTCACGCCATCAGCAGTCGGCTGGATCGGATTGCCGGTCGCACCGAGGGTGGCTCGTTGTGGGGCGCCGCCGTGCTGGGCGTGGTTTCCAGCCTGTTGGTGTCACCCTGCGTCTCGGCACCGCTGGCCGGCGCGTTGCTGTACATCAGCGCCAGCGGCGATGCATTGGGCGGTGGTCTGAAATTGTTCATGCTTGGCCTGGGCATGGGCGCCCCGCTGTTGCTGGTCGCCACCGGTGGCGCCGCCTGGTTGCCGAAAAGCGGCCCTTGGCTGATCTATGTGAAAAACGCGATTGGCGTTTTGTTGCTGGGGCTGGCGATCGGTCTGCTCAGTCGAGTACTGCCGGGCCAGATCACGTTGCTGCTGATCGGCTTGCTGGCCGGTGGCGTCGGGTTGTTCATGGGCGCGTTGGAGTTCGTCTACAAACCACCGAGAAAACGCCTGGGACAGTTGCTGGGAATGTTCCTGCTGTTTTATGCGCTGGCGTGTTGGTATGGAGCGTTCAGCGGCCAGACCGACCCGCTCAATCCGATAGGCCAGCCGCGCACGGTTACCGGCAACGAGCAACCGCAAAACACCAGCACCTGGCAAACCATCAGCACCCCGGCTGACCTGGACCGCGTCCTCGCCGAAGCCAAATCATCGGGCACCCCGCTGCTGCTCGACTGGTACGCCGACTGGTGCATCAGTTGCAAAGTCATCGAACATGAAGTGCTCAACGACGCCAAGGTCGTCGAACGCCTCAAAGGCTATCGCCTGATCCGCTTCGACATCACCGCCAGTAACGCCGAGCAACGCGCCTTGCTCGACCGCTACAAACTGTTTGGCCCGCCAGCGCTGATGTTTTTCGGCAAGGACGGCGTCGAACACACCGATGTGCGGGTGATCGGCGAGATCAACGCCTCCGACTTCGCCGAACGTGTTGCGAAAGCAAATGACCGGATTTAATAACCCGGTCACATATTTCGCGCAAACATCGGCCATCGTGCTGGCTATTGCATAGAACTGGACAGTCACAAAGGCTTTGCGGCATAGTCGCCGGGTTCTGACAATTGCACACAGATCACAAGGAACAGCAGATGGCGACGCTACTGGTTCTGCACGGACCCAACCTGAACATGCTCGGCACCCGTGAACCGGGCACCTACGGCGCTACGACACTGGCGCAGATCAACCAGGACCTGGAACGCCGTGCCCGTGAAGCCGGCCACCACTTGCTGCACCTGCAAAGCAACGCCGAGTACGAATTGATCGACCGCATCCACGCTGCCCGCAGCGAAGGTGTGGACTTCATTCTGATCAACCCAGCAGCTTTTACGCACACGAGTGTCGCATTACGTGACGCGCTGCTGGCGGTGAGCATCCCATTCATCGAAGTGCATTTGTCTAACGTGCACAAACGCGAACCTTTCCGCCATCACTCTTACTTCTCCGACGTAGCGGTGGGAGTGATCTGCGGCCTTGGCGCCAGCGGTTATCGACTGGCCCTGGAGGCTGCCCTAGAACAGCTTGAAAGACCGGCAACAGCTTGAACAACAAGCGTAACGCCCCTGACCGACCCTTGGGAGTTGATGATTCATGGATATCCGTAAAGTTAAGAAACTGATCGAACTGCTGGAAGAGTCCGGCATCGACGAGCTCGAGATCAAGGAAGGCGAAGAGTCCGTACGCATCAGCCGTCACAGCAAGACCCCGGCTCAGCAGTACTACGCACCGGCTCCAATGCATGCTCCGGCGCCTGCGCCTGTTGCTGCCGCCGCCCCGGTTGCTGCCGCCGCACCTGCTGCTCCGGCCGCGCCAGTTCTGAACGGTAACGTTGCCCGTTCGCCTATGGTCGGCACCTTCTATCGCAAATCTTCGCCATCCTCGCCGTCCTTCGTTGAAGTCGGCCAGACCGTGAAGAAAGGCGACACCCTGTGCATCGTCGAAGCCATGAAGATGATGAACCACATCGAAGCTGAAAGCAGCGGTGTGATCGAATCCATCCTCGTCGAAGACGGCCAGCCGGTTGAGTACGACCAACCGCTGTTCACCATCGTTTGAACCGCGGAGAGACTTTGATGACTGCGAAGTTGGAAAAAGTTCTGATCGCCAACCGCGGTGAGATCGCCCTGCGGATCCTGCGTGCTTGCAAAGAGATGGGCATCAAGACTGTCGCCGTTTACTCCAAGGCCGACAAAGAACTGATGCACCTGGGTCTGGCAGACGAATCCGTCTGCATCGGCCCGGCCTCGGCCGCGCACTCTTATCTGCACATCCCGGCAATCATCGCCGCGGCTGAAGTGACCGGCGCTACCGCCATTCACCCTGGCTACGGTTTCCTTGCGGAAAACGCTGATTTCGCTGAACAGGTCGAGAACTCCGGCTTCGCCTTCATTGGCCCGAAAGCCGACACCATTCGCCTGATGGGCGACAAGGTATCGGCCAAGCACGCCATGATCGCTGCGGGCGTTCCAACCGTTCCGGGTTCCGACGGCCCGCTGCCTGAAGACGAAGAAACCGCTCTGCGCATCGGTCGCGAAGTCGGTTACCCGGTGATCATCAAGGCCGCTGGCGGCGGTGGTGGTCGCGGCATGCGCGTTGTGCATAACGAAGAAGACCTGATCTCCTCGGCGAAACTGACCCGCTCCGAAGCAGGCGCGGCGTTCGGCAACCCGATGGTCTATCTGGAAAAATTCCTGACCAACCCACGTCACGTGGAAGTCCAGGTACTTTCCGACGGCCAGGGCCACGCCATCCATCTGGGCGACCGCGATTGCTCGCTGCAACGTCGTCACCAGAAGGTTCTCGAAGAAGCGCCGGCACCGGGCATCGACGAGCAGGCACGGGCTGAAGTCCTCGCACGCTGCGTCAAGGCGTGCATCGACATCGGCTACCGTGGCGCTGGCACCTTCGAGTTCCTTTACGAAAACGGTCACTTCTACTTCATCGAGATGAACACTCGTGTCCAGGTAGAGCACCCGGTTTCGGAAATGGTCACCGGCATCGACATCGTCAAGGAGATGCTCAGCATCGCCGCTGGCAACAAGCTGTCGTTCACCCAGGAAGACGTGGTCATCCGCGGTCACGCGCTGGAATGCCGGATCAACGCCGAAGACCCGAAAACCTTCATGCCGAGCCCAGGCACGGTCAAGCATTTCCACGCACCAGGCGGCAACGGCGTTCGCGTCGATTCGCACCTGTACAGTGGCTATGCCGTTCCGCCGAACTACGATTCGTTGATTGGCAAGCTGATCACCTACGGCGCAACCCGTGACGAAGCCATGGCGCGCATGCGCAATGCGCTGGACGAAATCGTTGTCGACGGGATCAAGACCAACATCCCGCTGCACCGCGACCTGGTCCGTGATGAAGGCTTCTGCAAAGGGGGCGTGAACATTCACTACCTCGAGCACAAGCTGGCAGGCGAGAAGCACTAAGCTTCGACCCCATAAACAAAGCCGCCTTCGGGCGGCTTTGTTGTTTCTGGACATTGCCAACACACAGAAACCCTGTGGCGAGGGAGCTTGCTCCCGCTCGGTTGCGCAGCAACCGCAAGGCCATTCAACAGAGCTGTATCAGACAGATCCGGTTCGGGCATTTGGGGACCGCTGCGCGCTCCAGCGGGAGCAAGCTCCCTCGCCACAGGTGATTTGTTCACCCCAGATCCTTGGCACCCGGTCGTCTTCTGCCGCGCGCTCGCGTAAACTTGCGCGCTTCTCGCAGCCCGCTAGGCTGCAATCAATATTTTTCAAAGGTGCCCGCCATGCCTTGGCTGCAAGTCCGTCTCGCCATCAGCCCAGAACAAGCCGAAACCTACGAAGACGCTTTCCTTGAAGTGGGCGCCGTATCGGTGACCTTCATGGACGCCGAAGATCAGCCGATCTTCGAGCCGGAACTCAACACCACCCCGCTGTGGTCGCACACGCACCTGCTGGCCCTGTTCGAAGGCGGCACCGAAGCCGCCACCGTGCTGGCCCACCTTGAGTTGCTGACCGGCAGTCCGCTGCCCGAGCATCACAGCGAAGTCATCGAAGACCAGGACTGGGAACGTAGCTGGATGGACGGTTTCCAGCCAATGCGTTTCGGCCAGCGTCTGTGGATCGTTCCAAGCTGGCACGCCGCACCCGAGCCTGACGCCGTGAATTTGCTGCTGGATCCGGGCCTGGCGTTCGGCACCGGCACTCACCCGACTACCGCGCTGTGCCTGGAATGGCTCGACGGTCAGGACCTGAAAGACTGCAACGTGTTGGACTTCGGTTGCGGCTCAGGGATTCTGGCCATCGCTGCCCTGCTGCTGGGCGCCAAGCAAGCCGTCGGCACCGATATCGACGTGCAAGCCCTGGAAGCCTCCCGCGATAACGCCGGCCGCAACAATATTGCCGAAGAGCTCTTCCCACTGTATCTGCCAGAAGACTTGCCGCAGGTTCAGGCCGACGTGCTGGTGGCCAACATTCTTGCCGGCCCGCTGGTTTCCCTGGCGCCGCAATTGTCCAGCCTGGTCAAATCCGGTGGTCGTCTGGCGCTGTCGGGCATCCTCGCCGAGCAAGGTGAAGAAGTCGCCAAAGCCTACGCCCAGGACTTCGATCTGGACCCGATCGCCAATCGCGATGGCTGGGTGCGCATTACTGGCCGTCGGCGCTAGAATGAGCGCCTGCATAAACCGGATCGCCGCATGACCGACAGCTTCGTCACCCAGTGCCCGCATTGCCAAACCAGCTTCCGTGTCAGCCATGCTCAATTGAGCGTGGCCCGCGGGGTGGTTCGTTGCGGCTCGTGTTTGCAGGTGTTCAACGCCGCCAAGCAGCTACTTGAGCAACGGGCCGGCAAAGACGCGATCACGCCGCAGGTCCCGGCCATCGTCGAACCGCCTGAGCCGCGGGCCATCAGCCAAAAGCAATGGAGCGCCGCCGAGCTGGATCTGGACAGTCTGGACCTGGACGAAGAACTCGCCCGCCTCGAACAACGGGAGATCCAGCCGACCACGGAATTCGGCCGTCAGCGCGAAGACAGCCTGAGTGCCAGCCGGGATACCGTCGAGCACGAAGAAGCGCCGTGGCCCGACAGCCTGTTCAGCGAATCGGCCGCCGATCGTGCGCAGACCTCTGAAGCTGACTTGCCGGAGCTGGAACTCGATCCGAGCAAATACTCGCGCACCGAACCTTCGCTGTCCCTGGAACCGGTGGAACTGGAAGACGAGTCTCTGCCGCCACAATTGCGCCTGCACGACCCACTCGACGCACCGATACATCACGAACGCCTGTCGGCGACCGATGACATCGACGACGACCTGCCCTCGATCGAGCCTGTGCGCAGAAAGCGTGAGCCGGCTGTCCGCGCCGAAGCCCTGCAAGACCTGACCGATGACCCACTGCAACTGGACTGGCAAAAGCGCCGCTCACCCTGGGGTCGCCGATTTTTCTGGCTGCTGCTGATCCTGCTCGGCGTCGCCGCGCTCGCCGGCCAGTACATCGCCTACCATTTCGAGGAGCTGGCGCGTCAGGACCAGTACCGTCCGTGGTTCCAGCAACTGTGCCCGCAAATCGGCTGCACCGTGCCATCCAAAGTCGACATCGCCAAAATCAAAAGCAGCAACCTGGTGGTCCGCAGCCACCCGGAATTCAACGGCGCACTGGTGGTCGACGCGATCATCTACAACCGCGCGCCCTTCTCCCAGCCTTTCCCGCTGCTGGAGTTGCGTTTTGCCGACCTCAACGGCCACCTGATCGCCAGCCGTCGCTTCAAGCCCGGCGAGTACCTCAACGGCGATCTCGAAGGGATGGCGGAGATGCCTCCGCAAACGCCGATCCACATCGCACTGGATATCCTCGATCCAGGCTCCAAAGCGGTGAACTACAGCCTGAGCTTCCATTCGCCCGAGTGAAACGGTTCAGTGTTACGGCTTTGACGGCATATTTCTGACTTTGACCGCTTACACCAAACCGCTGGCGATAACAGAATAACTGTTCAGATTTTGTTCAATTCAGCCTTTATCCAGTCATCGAGAGCGGGTATCATGCCAACCCTTTTTCGAACTCTCATGATCCGACCCCACAACAGGGAAGTCCTATGTCGGCGGTACGCATCGGTCCTTACACATTGCACAACGGCTTGATTCTCGCCCCGATGGCGGGGGTCACAGACCAACCCTTTCGTCAGCTGTGCAAGCGACTGGGCGCAGGACTTGTAGTCTCGGAAATGGTCACCAGCGACATGAGCTTGTGGAACACCCGCAAATCGCGGATGCGCATGATCCACGAAGGTGATCCCGAGCCCCGCTCGGTACAGATCGCCGGTGGTGATGCACAGATGCTGGCGGATGCGGCCCGGGCCAACGTCGAACTGGGCGCACAGATTATTGATATCAACATGGGCTGTCCGGCGAAAAAGGTCTGCAACAAGGCCGCCGGGTCCGCACTGTTGAAAGATGAAGCATTGGTGTCCGAGATCCTGCAGGCCGTAGTGGCTGCGGTTGATGTGCCGGTCACCCTGAAGATCCGTACCGGCTGGGACCGGGACAACAAGAACGGCCTGACCGTGGCGAAGATCGCCGAGCAGGCAGGCATTACGGCGTTGGCGGTTCATGGCCGCACCCGTGCCGATCTGTACACCGGCGAAGCCGAATACGACACCATTGCCGCGATCAAGCAGGCCGTGTCGATTCCGGTCTTTGCCAACGGCGATATCGATTCGCCAGAGAAGGCCCGGTACGTGCTCGATGCGACCGGTGCCGATGGCCTGCTGGTAGGCCGGGCCGCCCAGGGGCGGCCATGGATTTTTCGTGAGATCGATCATTTTCTGCGTACCGGCGAGAAACTCCCGGCACTGGGACTGATCGAGGTGGAACGCATTCTGCTAGAGCATCTGGCTGCGCTGCACGTCTTCTATGGAGACGTCATGGGCGTACGCATTGCTCGAAAGCATGTGGGCTGGTATCTCGCAACCTTGCCGGGCGCCAGGGAGTTTCGCGCCCACTTCAATCGTTTGGAAGATACGGAAGCACAATGCGCCAACGTTCAGGGCTTCTTCGCCGAACGTTACAAGAGCCTGACAGGGGACGGAGACGAGGTGGCCGCATGACGATGATGACCGAGACTTTAGTGAGTGGAATAACACCCGTGAGCGACAACGTGAATTTGAAACAGCACCTCAATACGCCGAGCGAAGAAGGTCAGACCCTTCGCGGGAGTGTCGAGAAGGCGCTGCACAATTATTTCGCCCACCTTGAAGGCGCTGCCGTCACGGATGTGTACAACCTGGTGCTCTCCGAAGTCGAGGCTCCCCTGCTCGAGTGCGTGATGAACTACGTCAAGGGCAACCAGACCAAGGCCAGCGAGCTGCTCGGGCTGAACCGGGGCACGCTGCGCAAGAAACTCAAGCAGTACGATTTGCTGTAAGCATTCAATCAAACCAGAAAGGCGCCCGCGTAAAAACGGTCGCCTTTTTTGCTGACTCCTTTGCTTTTGATGGAAATTGAAATGACCGACCAGACTACCCGCCTGCCGATCCGCCGCGCCTTGATCAGCGTTTCCGACAAGACCGGGATCCTTGAATTCGCCAAAGAGCTTGAAGCCCTGGGTGTCGAGATCCTCTCCACCGGCGGAACGTTCAAGCTGCTGCGCGACAACGGTGTTGCCGCAGTGGAAGTCGCGGATTACACCGGTTTCGCAGAAATGATGGACGGTCGGGTAAAAACCCTGCACCCGAAAATCCATGGCGGGATCCTCGGTCGTCGCGGTATCGACGACGCCATCATGAACGAGCACGGCATCAAGCCGATCGACCTGGTAGCCGTCAACCTGTACCCGTTCGAAGCCACCATCAACAAGCCAGGCTGTGACCTGCCGACCGCGATCGAGAACATCGATATCGGCGGCCCGACCATGGTCCGCTCCGCAGCCAAGAACCACAAAGACGTGGCCATCGTGGTGAATGCCAGCGACTACGCCAACGTCCTCGAAAGCCTCAAGGCCGGCGGCCTGACCTACGCTCAGCGTTTCGACCTGATGCTCAAGGCCTTCGAACACACCGCCGCCTATGACGGCATGATCGCCAACTACATGGGCACCGTGAACCAGGCGGCTGACACCCTCAGCACCGAAGGTCGCAGCGAATTCCCGCGCACCTTCAACAGCCAGTTCGTCAAGGCCCAGGAAATGCGCTACGGCGAGAACCCGCACCAGAGCGCGGCGTTCTACGTGGAAGCCAAGCCTGCCGAAGTCGGCATCGCCACCGCGACCCAACTGCAAGGCAAAGAGCTGTCGTACAACAACGTGGCCGACACCGACGCTGCGCTGGAATGCGTGAAGAGCTTCGTCAAACCGGCCTGCGTGATCGTCAAGCACGCCAACCCGTGCGGCGTGGCCGTGAGCCCGGACGCCGAAGGCGGTATCCGTCAGGCTTACGAACTGGCCTACGCCACCGACACCGAATCGGCATTCGGCGGCATCATCGCCTTCAACCGCGAGCTGGATGCTGAAACCGCCAAGGCCATCGTCGAGCGTCAGTTCGTCGAAGTGATCATCGCCCCGTCCGTCAGCGAAGAAGCTCGCGCCATCGTGGCTGCCAAAGCCAACGTGCGCCTGCTGGCCTGCGGCGAGTGGTCGGCTGATCGCGCTGCTGCCTGGGACTACAAACGCGTCAACGGTGGCCTGCTGGTACAGAGCCGCGACATCGGCATGATCGGTGCCGACGACTTGAAAGTCGTGACCAAACGCGCTCCGACCGAACAAGAGATCCACGACCTGATCTTCGCCTGGAAAGTCGCCAAATACGTTAAGTCCAACGCCATCGTCTACGCCAAGAACCGTCAGACCATCGGTGTCGGCGCTGGCCAGATGAGCCGCGTGAACTCCGCTCGTATTGCTGCGATCAAGGCTGAACACGCTGGCCTGCAGGTGGCCGGCTCGGTCATGGCATCCGACGCGTTCTTCCCGTTCCGCGACGGCCTGGACAACGCTGCCAAGGTCGGCATCACTGCGGTGATCCAGCCAGGTGGCTCGATGCGTGATAACGAAGTGATTGCAGCGGCTGATGAAGCTGGCATCGCCATGGTCTTCACCGGCATGCGCCACTTCCGTCACTGATACGACGATCAACTGTAGGAGTGAGCCTGCTCGCGATAGCGTCCTTTCAGACACATTGATTCTGACTGTAACGCCGTCATCGCGAGTAGGCTCACTCCTACAGAAAAGCATCTCTGCGGTGCTCCACAGAATTAGCGTCATCCGAGGTTTTTGAAATGAATGTTTTGATCATTGGCAGCGGTGGCCGTGAACACGCCCTGGCCTGGAAAGTGGCTCAGGATCCGCGCGTGCAGAAAGTTTTCGTGGCTCCGGGCAACGCCGGCACCGCCATTGAAGCCAAGTGCGAGAACATCGCTATCGACGTGTTGGCCCTTGAGCAGCTGGCTGACTTCGCCGAGAAAAATGTTTCCCTGACCATCGTCGGCCCGGAAGTGCCGCTGGTCGCTGGTGTCGTCGATCTGTTCCGCTCCCGTGGCCTGGATTGCTTCGGTCCGACCGCTGGCGCTGCTCAGCTGGAAGGTTCGAAAGCCTTCACCAAGGATTTCCTGGCGCGCCACAAGATCCCGACCGCCGACTACCAGAATTTCACCGAGATCGAGCCTGCCCTGGCTTATCTGCGTGAAAAAGGCGCACCGATCGTGATCAAGGCCGATGGCCTGGCCGCCGGTAAAGGCGTGATCGTTGCCATGACGTTGGCCGAAGCCGAAGACGCCGTGCGCGACATGCTCGCGGGCAACGCATTCGGCGACGCCGGTTCGCGCGTAGTGATCGAAGAGTTCCTGGATGGCGAAGAAGCCAGCTTCATCGTCATGGTCGACGGCAAGAACGTATTGCCGATGGCCACCAGCCAGGACCACAAACGCGTCGGCGACGGCGACACCGGTCCGAACACCGGCGGCATGGGTGCTTACTCCCCTGCCCCGGTCGTGACCGCGCAAGTGCACAAGCGCGTCATGGACCTGGTGATCTGGCCAACCGTGCGCGGCATGGCCGATGAAGGCAACGTCTACACCGGTTTCCTGTACGCCGGCCTGATGATCGACAAAGCCGGTAACCCAAAAGTTATCGAGTTCAACTGCCGTTTCGGCGACCCTGAGACCCAACCGGTGATGCTGCGTTTGCAGTCGAGCCTGGTGTTGCTGGTCGAAGCGGCGCTGGCGCAAGCCCTGGACAAGGTCGAAGCACAATGGGATCCGCGTCCGAGCGTCGGCATCGTGCTGGCGGCTGGCGGCTATCCTGGTGACTACGCTAAAGGCGTTGCCATCAACGGTCTCGATGCAGCTGCAGCACTGGAAGGCAAAGTCTTCCACGCCGGTACTGCACTCAAGGACGGTCAAGTGGTGACGGCCGGTGGCCGGGTGCTCTGCGCCACGGCAATGGGTGCCAGCGTCGATGCCGCTCAGCAGCAGGCTTACAAGCTGGCGGCCAAAATTGACTGGGAAGGCTGCTTCTATCGCAAGGACATTGGCTACCGTGCCATTGCCCGCGAGCGTGGCGAAAATCAGGAATAAGAACGCCATTCGGCCAGGCAAGGGCTTCGGGCCCTTGCCGGACTATTCCGGTGCCGCGCATAGTTATATTCTGGCATTAACCTACGAAGGGATTTCGCCGTGCGCTGGCTCAGGATTGCCATAGGATTCACCGTCACTCTGCTGACCTTGCTCTGCATGATGCTCCCGGCCCAGGCCGCGCAAGGCAGTGGCTGGGCGGTATTGCTCGACGAACAGGGTGACCTGCAGCTCAGCGACATCCGTTCCGCTCGCTACACCAATCAATTCAGCCCCATTGAACTCGACCGCCTCACTGCCGCCGAGCCCGATGGCGCGTTATGGCTGCGTTTCAGACTCGCTCCCGGCAAGCATGAACAGTTGCTGCGGGTGTTCGCTCCCGACCTGTCGCACCTCAATCTGTATGTGCTGGACGGCGACACGCTGATCGAGCAACTGAACACCGGCACCGACCAGCCCCAGGCTGAACGGCCACTGCCCAGCCGCGACTTCATGTTGCCGCTGCCGCAAAACGAAAAACCTCTCGACGTTTACCTGCGACTGGTCTCCGATCATCAGTTGCGGCCTTACATCACCCTGCAGTCGGCGGTCATGACCGCGGCCAATCAGAATCAGACGCTGATCTACGGACTATTGTTCGGCTGTATCTCGATGTTGATCCTGCACAGCCTCGTCCGCTACGCCTATACCCGCTCACGCAGCAGTCTCTGGCTGGCCGGATGCGAAGCATTGTTGATGCTCAGCCTGTTGCTGTTGCTGAATCTGGCAGGACCTTGGTTACCGGACTGGCACGCAGTACAGACACCCGGCGCCTACCTCGCCTTGCTGCTGACGGCGCCGTGCGGCCTGATGTTCGCCTATCGCTTCTTCGCCCCACTCGGCCCGCACCCGCTGAACAAGCTGCTGCTGGGGGACATTCTGTTCATCGTGGTCTGCGGCTTGCTGCTGTTGTTCGTCAACACGCTGCCGCTGAACATCATGACCTACGCCCTGGTCGCCCTGGCAGGCCTGAGCATGTTGTTCGTCAGCGCCTATCACTGGCAAAAAGGTTATCGCCCGGCGCGCCTGTTCGTCGCGGCGATGGTGGTGTTCAACATTGGCACCCTGATCATGTTGCCGGCACTGCTGGGGCTGACCCTGGTCGCACCGCAGGGCTTGATCATGACGCTGCTGGGGTTGATCTGCATCAGCGGCGTGTTGATGAGCATTGCACTGAGCGAACGTCAGCGCCGCATCACCGAAGACCGTTTCAGCGTCAGCCGCGACCTGGCCGCCAGCAACGCCGAGATCAACGCCAAGGCCGAATTCCTGGCAAAAATCAGCCACGAAATCCGCACCCCGATGAATGGCGTGCTGGGCATGACCGAGCTGCTGCTGGGCACGCCGCTCTCGGTCAAGCAGCGCGACTATGTACAGACCATCCACAGTGCCGGCAACGAACTGCTGACACTGATCAACGAGATTCTCGACATCTCCAAACTCGAGTCCGGGCAGATCGAACTGGACGATGTGCAGTTCGACCTCAACGCACTGATCGAAGACTGCCTGAGCATCTTCCGCGCCAAGGCCGAACAGCAGAACGTCGAGCTGATCAGCTTTATCCAGCCGCAAGTGCCGCGCGTCATCAGCGGTGACCCGACACGCCTGCGCCAGACCCTGCTGAGCCTGCTGGAAAACGCCCTGAAGAAAACCGACGAAGGCGAAATCCTGATCGTCGTCGCGCTCGATGAGCGCAGTGCCAAACCGCGTTTGCGCATTGCCGTGCAGGACAGCGGCGAGCCGATGGACGCCGAAGAGCGCGACGCATTGATGCACGCCGAACTGCACAGCAAGCACTTCCTCTCGGCCACTCGTCTGGGAGGCAACCTGGGGCTGGTGATCGCCCGTCAGCTGATTCGCTTGATGCAAGGGGAGTTCGGGGTCAAGAGCGGCGCCAACCAGGGCAGCACCTTGTGGCTGACCCTGCCGCTGGACCCTGACCGCCTCGAACACCCGACGTCGGACCTTGATGGCCCGCTGCAGGGTGCACGAGTACTGGTGGTGGACGATAACGACACGTGTCGCAAAGTGCTGGTGCAACAGTGCAGCGCCTGGGGCCTGAATGTCAGCGCCGTAGCGTCCGGCAAGGAAGCGCTGGCGCTGCTGCGCACCAAGGCTCACTTGCGCGATTACTTTGACGTGGTCCTGCTGGACCAGAACATGCCCGGCATGACCGGCATGCAACTGGCCGCCAAGATCAAGGAAGACCCGAGCCTGAACCACGACATCCTGCTGATCATGCTCACCGGCATCAGCAATGCGCCCAGCAAGATCATCGCGCGCAACTCGGGGATCAAACGCATCCTCGCCAAACCGGTGGCCGGCTACACCCTCAAGACAACGTTGGCCGATGAACTGAACCAGCGAAACAAGGGCCTTTCCATCTCGCAGCACCTGCCCACCGGCCCGACCTTACCGGTGAAGGTGCCAAGTGATTTCCGCATCCTGGTGGCCGAAGACAACAGCATCTCGACCAAAGTGATTCGCGGCATGCTAGGCAAGCTCAACCTGCAACCGGATACCGCCAGCAATGGCGAAGAAGCCTTGCAGGCGATGAAAGCCCAGCGGTATGACCTGGTTCTGATGGACTGCGAAATGCCGATCCTCGACGGCTTCTCCGCGACTCAGCAATTGCGTGCCTGGGAAGTCGGTAATCAGCGGATTCGCACCCCCGTGGTGGCGTTGACGGCGCACATCCTCGCCGAGCACAAAGAACGTGCACGCCAGGCTGGCATGGACGGGCACATGGCCAAACCGGTCGAGCTGTCGCAACTGCGTGACCTGATCGAGCATTGGGTGGCCCAGCGTGATCAGCAGAACCGCACGGCCTCGACCTTTTGAGCAGGCGTGTGGCCCTCAATCTGCTGCGCAGATCCCTTTGTCCGAACCTTCATCGGTCAGTGTCAACATCGCAACGTTGTCCTCAAACCTGTCTTTGACTTTCAAGGCAATGGCGTCCCGCACGGGGCCGTAAAGCGTTTCGGATAGGTTGGCATCGGCGTAGCGCATGCAAACACTGCCTCGTACATCCTTAGCCTGATAGCGCTGGGCCAACGGGTTGGAGTCGAGGACCTGGTCAGTCTTAAGGTTCATGTACACACTTGTGATGGATGTCGGCGTGTACGCTACAACCACTAGCAAACGCACAGCCATGGCGGGTGAAAGCACATCCCCCGGCTCTCCCGTGGAGATTTTCTGCATGTGCCCACGCAGCACCCCCATTGCGGGTTCGGTGCCGGACAGCCTTGTCAGCCGCTGCAACGTTGCAGCCGCTGCGCCTCTTTTGTTCACAGCATCTTTGAACATCGATGAAATGACCCAGTCACCGACACACTCGACGCTATCTTGTGCAACAGGCCATTCCTGTCTTGCTCTTGAATATCGCAGCCAGTAGTCATCCAGAAATTCCACATAGGCGTTGTACCAGTCGATATGTGGCTCTTTTTCAATCTTCTTGTTGGCAACCAATTGCGCCAACAACAGGGAGTCGATTAAGTCACTATAACGGCTCAGCTCATGCGCTGCAGGAACTAGCAAGACACCCGCCCCAACGACCAACAAAGAATACTCGTCACTCATATAAACTCCGCGACAACAAAAAGGCAGCCGATAATCGACTGCCGATTTAAATCAGTTAGACGTCAATATTTGCGATTTGATCTTTATGCGGGATCAGCTTGCTCTTGACCGATTCACGAACTGCGTCAGCAACGAATGTATTTTTGGCAAATACCGTTTCGCCGCGATACAGGCTCACATTACGGACATCCACATCAACGAACATCACTTTGGTCGAGTAGTTCTTGCGAAGAAAACGCACTGTACCGACGGCCATGATGCCCTCACCTTCGACTTCGACACACGCGCCGGCCGAGATTCCGCCTACGCCCTGTTCCAGCAGATTTCGCTCATAAACAGTCAGGGCAGCCGTGTCACGCTTTTGCAGGGCAGCGATCGCATCCCCCGCGACCTTGAGCATCAACGCGGTCGACGGACCAGGCAATGCAACGCCGGCAACCACCGAACCGAGAATCTCCAGCACCAGTTTGTCCATCCGCACGCTGGTGCCCTCGACTTGCAGGCCATTGTAGTACTTGCTGACAGGCGTCCAGCCTGCGATTGTCATGACTTCCCGGAACCTCAAATACCACTCTTTGCCCTGATGCTCTTGCGGGTATTGTTTGTTCGCTGCACGGGTTGCAAAGAGAAAGGCGTTTTCAGCATCCGACTTGTTTTCGACACTGAGTTTGCCAGCAAAGCCCAATGCGCCCTCGCCCACAATAGAGCCTTTCGACGGCGCTTCAATCTCGTCGCCCACAACCTTCATGCCACGAGGACGAATAATCACCTGCTCATCGAGCTCACACTCTTCAATCGCTTCAATACAGGCCGAAATATAACTTTCACGAATAGCTTTATTGTACATAACGAATTCCTTTTTAAAATGCCAGACAAATTCCTCATGAACTTGCGATAAAACAATAACCAAACAACCGAACAACGACAAACTCAAATCTGTAACATCAAACCCAACTAAACCATACAACTTACAAGACGCCCACCCGACTATAAAAACGCCCAACAGAAAATTAATTGTCGCGTACGCCGCAACTCAAATCCCCAAGCAACTAACTGACTGATAGACTCCCCGTCATCCCTCTCCTGATGCGAGCCGAAACCATGCTCCACGTGTTGTTCAGCGTTTACCTGAAGATGCTGGTGCTCTACAGCCCGTTCTTCGTGTTGTCCTGCTTCATCAGCCTGACTCGCGGTTATTCGCGCAAGGAACAACGCCGACTGGCCTGGAAAGTGGCAACAGCCACCCTGGTCTCCAGCGTCTTGCTGTACCTGTTCGGGCGAGTGATTTTCAGTGTCTTCGGCATCACCGTGGACGCGTTCCGCATCGGTGCCGGCAGTGTGTTGTTCATCTCGGCGCTGGGCATGGCCCAGGGCAAGTCGGCCGTGCAGACCGACAACGTGCAGCAGGACGTGACCATCGTCCCCCTGACGATTCCCCTGACGGTCGGCCCCGGCACCATCGGCGCCTTGCTGGTGATGGGCGTGAGTCAGCCGCATTGGGACGACAAACTCACGGCCATTCTCAGTATTGCCCTGGCCAGTTTCACGGTCGGCGTGGTGCTTTATCTGTCCAACCGCATCGAGCGGATTCTCGGTGACCAGGGCTTGCAGATCGTCAGCCGGTTGATGGGGTTGTTTGTGTGCGCGCTGGCGGCACAGATTATCTTCACAGGTGTGAAAGGTTACCTCGTGCCATAAGCGGCCAAGAGAACGCTATGTCTAAAACGCCGGTTCTGCGATGACTTCGACCTGATCATGCGACATCAGCTCATTTAACGTGGCACTGCCGGCAGCGCCCTTTTGCCTCACCAACTCGGCCACTATTTCCGATACCGGACACGATCGATAACCACTGAGCGCAAGAAACACATCACCGCGCAACGTCACATCCGATGAGTAAACTCCGCGAAAGATCAGGCTGTGCCCGCTGTCCGAGCCATTCATCACCAAGTGTTCGTCGACCAGGCTTACCCACAACTGATCCATTACCGAGGCGTCCAGAATCAGCTTGCCCGGAACCGAGGGCCGGTGATCAAGCGGGTATCGGCAATCGACAATGACCGATTCAAGCTTCAACCATGCAGCTTTGGTCAGCCGACAGGTCGTTGAACCTTGACCCAGTTTGAGCACCAGGATGCTGACATCATCGGCAATCAACGGGAGCAGGTCCGTATGCGTTTTCGCTCCCTCGACCACCAGTATTTCGGCGTTTCGCTCGACATAGTCGAAAGGCCCGACCCTGCTGTTTTGCGGGTAGGTGTGCAAAAAACCATCCCCGCGATCATGCAACATCACATTGGTTTGATGCCGGGTGCCGACGAGCGTGAATTGCGCAGCAACAGAGGTCTTCGGAATGCGGATCAACCGTCCGGTGCGGACCACGTACCACCGTTGGTAGTCGGGGTCTTTGACGAACAGAAAATCGGCGCATCGATGTTCGTTCGCCAGCGCCGCCAGACCCTCACTCAATTCACCTTCCAGTGCAGCGACCCAATGGCTGTTGACGCCCGTAATCCGTACCGGTTCGTTGTGCTGTAAATCCACCTCTACGCCTTCAAGCGTCGTTGCCCTCAGGCCAGAGCCTTCCACTGTTACGTCGCTAAAGGTCCAGCTCGCCCATTCCTGCGTCGGGGCTGGTAATGCCTCAGCCACTAACAGTTTCGTTCCCTCGGCGAATGCGGTGCTCAAGTGGTCTGGATCGATAAAGCCCTGACGGACAATCTTGCCGGTTGAAAGATCAAACAGCCAGGTGGCCTGATTGTCTGGAGTAATACTCAGCAAACGTACTTCTTTGCCATACCCTATTTCAGCGAGCAGCAGCCGCCCTCCCAGGTACCAGGCGCACAAACCGCCCTTGAAACCGGCCAAACCCAGGATGGCAAAACTCGGCACCGGGTATTGCAACGCAACCGTTGCCAGCGCCGACCACCACTGGGTTTTATCCTTGAACCAGTGCTCGGTCAGCCCGCCAAACCTCAGATTCCCGTCCGGTGTAATGTCAAAGAACAGACCAGCGTCGGTCAGGGCGAGATAGTCCCGTTCAACGGCGATAACATTGTTCAACCCAGGGGGGGCGATTTCTCTGGACGACCATTGTGCGCGACCCTCCACCATCGACCTTTGCTGTCGCACGAGCCTTGCGTGAGGCTTGTCGTAGGTAATGAACACTTCACCCTCGGCACCGGCAGGGGCGATGAGTAGAAGATCATTCAAGGCCTTGATCGAGTCTGCCCATCCCCGCTCGCGGTGACGCCTGGCAGGCGCACGAATAATCAACCCGTCACCGTTGCGCACCCAGACCATATCCCGCCACGTGTCATCGATCTGCCAACAAATCGAAACCAGTGCACCGGGACGCCAGTTAACGGTATTGGCGGACTCTGCCAGCAGCACATAGTCGCCCAGTACCTGCTTCCAGTCAGTCAGCGTGTCAGCCTCCAAAACAGCCTGCAGCGCAGGATCCTGACAGAGGGTGATCGAACTGAGCAACACGGCCCGGTCATGGATCACATAGGTCAGTTCATCGCGATGGCCGTCCTTTCCTGTGAGTTGCTGCACGATCTGAATGCCGCCATTGGTCACAGCCTCGCAGCGGACAATTTCCAGGTCGTCTCTAATCAGCAAACGATAGCGCTGAACCAGCGTGCCGGTGTTCGCATCGACCTGCCAGACATAGAAAGTCTCGGGGTGATAGAAGTAAGCCGAACCCTCCACCACTGCCCCTAACACGGCCTCATCGGCCAACAGTTCATTCGGGTCGCGGATGTACAGAAAACGATCCTGTGCCGAGTCGTAATACGCGACTACCGTCCTGGGTTCGTCCGGCTTTTCGAATGGCACCACGAAGTTACGAACGGGGGTGTAAGACGTGGCCAGACGATGTTCATGGGTCAGTGTCTTGAAGTGATCCAGCAACGCTTGTTCCCCGAGGGCCGGATTGGCCTCTTCTTCGACAACCTCCAGCCGCCGGGCAGCAAGATCTACAAGCACGATTTTGTTACCCGCCAGCTTCAGCAATACATGGTGAACGCCACCGCCACTGAACGTCACATCCAGCGTCTGGGAAACAAGGCGTCCCCCCGCTTCTATCTGGATGTCTGTCTCCGCCAGCCAAGGCGTCAGCAGCACCCATTGCATGGCAGTGTGACCGGGTGCGGCGAGCTCGAGGCTCACCCCGGGATTGAGCAGCATGGAACATTGAGCGCCTGCGCCTTCTATCCGGTAGGACACCAGGCCATGCCACGCCTTCGGCAGCGCAGGTACCGCCAGTGAACGCTCGACGTTATCGAGACGTACATTGAATACCGTTGGTTTGTAGACCGGGTTCAGCCGGTTGACCACGTACTCGCCAGGAAACGAATAGAACGAAAACAGAAACTGCCATTGCCCCTGTTCGTTCTTTTTCTCCAGTCGACGTGCCGTGTCGTACCCGCCGGCATGACGAAATGTGACAAACGGCAGCAACTTGTATTGGTAGCCGTACCAGGTCCTGGGTCTGCAGGGCAGAACGATTGTCTGTCCGACCTGTGGCGAGAAACGCGCCGAGTCCGGCAACTCAAGGCCCTGACGAATATCGGTGGCCCGGTTGTAATCCACATCGAAATCCGGAACCCCGAAATGGTCCCGAAGCGGGAACAGTTTCGGACTGTCAAAATGGACGGTGGATGCGCGCAAATCCAAATCGGCAAACACCAGCAAGGGTTGCGCAATCCAGGCATTCGACGCCTTGTCCAGATAATAGCCGCCTTGTTCATACGCCTTTTCAAGCCCATCAAAAAACAGCGCGACCTCCTTGGCTTCCTCCGCAATCGTCGCAAAACCTTCGGCCAGCGCCGTAACGCCCACCGCCAGCCCGCCCAGAATCACCCCGACACCCCCAAGCACCCCGGCCACTGTACCTGCGCCAGCCAGTGCCGCACCCAGGCCGGCTGCGCCTACCACGGTACTCACGTAGTCAAAGGCCAACTGCGTTCCGAACTGCGCCTTTTCAATGTCATTGGTGGCGTGGCTTAACTGATAAATATCAAACCCGACATTCACCATCCCCAGCACAGTACCGACGCCTTCATTGGCGATGTGCCCCAAGGCCTTTTGCACCAACGGTGCGCTGGTATGGGCGATCAGCTTTTCATCGTCCAGTGCCTGACGCACCAGTTTCACAACGCCAATCAAATCCACGACATTGCCATGGGCCAGCTGGGCATAGTTGACGTAGGCATGCAGGCGAATGGCGGTGGTCAGGGCCTTGTCACCACCGCTCGCTGCACTCTCGTGATGACGCAGCGCATTCATCAGGGCCTGTATGGTGAAACCGGCATTTAGCGTATGAACGCTGCCGGCGTCCGTCGGATCATGCGAATTGACCGGTGCACGCGGGCGACCGGCTAACGAATGGAAGGTTTCCGAGAGGAAGTTTTTAATCCTCAGGAGTCGATGATCATCGGTGGTCACACGCACAATGCTCTTCGCGGCATCGGTGTTGACCAGACTGATTTTGTATTCTCCTGCCGGGGTTATCTCCAGCGTCTCGAACAACGCAACAGCGCCCGGCGGCAACCCGTGTTGCTCCTGCAACTGCCGAGTCGCCTGCGCGATCTGCCCACCCCACCAGTGCGCGTCCAGTTCCAGCAATGAACTGCCCAGCACCGCATTGTTGACCAGCGACTGCCCACGGGCGCTGGCCAGCCGTTGTCTTACCCGAGGCGCCTGCTCAGGCAGGCTGCCCGACTCGGAAAGACTGGACACCTGGACACCCGACGACAGCACCCTTTCATTGAGTCGGGTAGCGTCGATTTCAATCAAATCAAACGTCGGACGCGCAGGCTCTCCATAGGCTGCGTAGTGCCTGGCCATTTCCTGTCGAACGAAAAAATGTGTCAGCGCTTCGCTGAACGCTTTGGCGGAATCAAATTCGAAAACACCAAAATTCGGATCGTAGAAATGGTACGTGCTGCGCCCGCCATTGGACGTTTTGGCCACCAGCATGGAATGGTTGTCAGAGTTGAGCATCAGCGTGCTGGTGCCGTTTTTTCCTTCGAGCGTCGCAATGACTTGCGTCAGATCGGAACGCACCACCGCCCCACCCAGGTCATGGATGTCGGTATCGCGTAAATCTTCGAGAATGCTCACAAACGCCTTGGAATCGCTGGTGTCGGGTTCAATGACCGCCAGGTAGAACCGCTCACGCAGAATGTTGGCCGCATCGCTCCCTTTACTCATGGCCGCTGCCATGGCCAGTGCCAACGGGTAACAACGCCCGGCGATACGGTCACCGGCCCCCTGAAGCAACAAGTCCTGCGGGACCAACTTGAAACTGCCGTGATTGAAGCTTTCCAGCACATCGGTCATCCGCTCGCCAATACGGTCACGGAATTCGAGTTTTGCTATCTGCTGAATACGGGCAACCTGGCGCCCCCATTGCAGCAAAGTCAGTGACTGCCCGAGCGCCTGCTTCTTCAGCTCAATGCTGGTCTCGGACAACGCTACGGTGGGCGTCGAGGCACTGGCCAAACCCGCCACGAACGCTGGGTGATTTTCTTTAAACAGCTCCCGTTCAATAGCCCCGTAACGGTGAGACACGCCCAGTTCAGACACGTTGTTGGCGAGGTTTTCCAGCCGCGCGCTGACGTAATCAAAGTTACGCTGATCCATGGCCCTAGCGCCCAGCAACGAACCGATCAATAACCGCTGCAAGGGGTCAAGCTGTTCAACCTGCAAAGCACCTCGACCTATTCGGTGAAGCAATTCATCCAGGGGTAAAGCCGCTGTTGCCGGCTCACCGACTAACGACGGCGGTAGCACGATTTCCTGCGCGAGGATAGATTGACGCTCGTCAAAACTCAGCTGCAACGGCTTGTCGAAAGTCACCCCACCAGTGGTCTGCTGACTCATCGCACGCAAAAACGGATCGCCAAGCTGCTGCGCTAGCGACTGCAGCAATTCGGTCGACAACACATGCCGACCTTCAATGACGGGCCAGCCATGGTCGAAATGGATCGTCTGACTCTTTAACAACTGATCCACTTTGCCCACGTAACGTGCTTTGAACTGCCCGGCTTCCCAACGTTGTTTTTCTTTAATGAGCCATTGGGCTGTGTCGCTTTCGTTTTCTTTCCAGGAGTGGTCCAGCTCCTCCTCGGTGGCCCGGTTCACCGTTGCGGCGGCGACAATAGCCACATCCGCTCGCCAGGCGTCAGATGCACGAGGGGTGAAATGCATTTTTGCGTAGTCCGCGATTGCATCGCGCATCGCCGCAGGCCCGGTCAGATAGATGGTCACTTCGCTCTGAGGGCGGATGCCGTCGCTGTAGTAAATCGCTGCGGCTTCAACCAGAAAACTGAGCGACAGCTCTTCTTCCGGCGACAATTGGTGCATGGGACCAAATTTTTTCTCGACGACTTCCAGCGCAAGACCACTCATGGCCTCGGCGTCGATAAAGGCGACTTGCCGCTCCATGGCCAAGCGGGCCGTCGCATCGACAATCTCGTAGTTGCGTTTGAAGCGATCGAGAACGGCCTTCAACATCGCCGACCCGGGATGCGCCATTAGAAACGCATTACTCAGGCTGTTCTGTTCGGCAATCGCTCGCAGTCCGTTCGGACGAACGAGGCGTTCTGCGGGCGCGTGAAAGACGCTATTCAAATCCGGGCGACTTTTAGCGAAACGCTCCAGTGCCGGGCGATGTTCTTTGGGGATTAGCTCAACGTAGCTTGTGTACTTACTTTTTAACGCCTCACGACCTGGCATCCATTCCGGGTTGTGATTAAGCAGTAACTGCAACACGCCCAGGCGCGCATCGCTACCAAATTGACTGATGTCCACGTCGCCCAGCTTCTCCAGAAGGGGGGGCAGGTTATCGACATCCGCATAACTTCCGCCTTCGCCCCTCAATGCCTCGATGCGCACAACATCGGAGGCGGCGGCAAAATTACCACGCAGGCTGATTTCCCGATCGTAAATAGCCTGCAAGTGCAGCGGCGTTACATTCTGCGCAAGATCGCAAAGCTCTACACCGCCCTCGCCCAATGCCGAAATACTCTGACTGTTTTTGTCCCTCAAGGCGTTCAAGCGCGCTTCATTCTGGCCATAACCACGCACCAGAAGATCAATGCGGGCGTCATCCGCTTTAATTCCGTGCTCAACTGATTTTTTGATATGCGCGAACATTTGTTGCTTGAGGACGATGGCCCGCGCCTCATACTTATCGCCAAGTTCAATCGCCGATTGACTGATCAGACCACCGTTAACCATCGCATCGGCCTTCGCGGCCTCGACAATGATGCGGTTGGTTTCATAGGCCAACAATGCATCGCTGTCATACCAGAGTTTAACGGCATAGTCTTGCTCGACCAGAACCTTCTTCCAGACATTAATGTAGTCGCGCTGAATGTTCCCCAGGCCACCTCCCAGCCAAACGAAGTGCATATTCTTCGGTACTTCGGTTGCTACGGCAGTCAGCTGTTCGATGCTGTCGGACAGGCGTGCGTGAAAGCCTTCGACCCTGTTGCTGATTTCAGCCAGGCCCGGAGTGGCAGTGCCCTCCGGCGCTGTTGACGGTTCCACCCCCGCCGCACGTCGACGCCGGCGCGTGGGTTCAACAAAAGTCTCAAGCGCCTCGCGCAGCAAACCCAGCGGTGGAAGCATTCTCGGAAAGTCGAGTAAGCCGATACACGCGAAGTAATACCGAAATACCGCGTCGTACTTGTCGGTACCTTTATGTTCCTGCAATGCCTGCTCAAGATCAGACAATTTAAAAAGATCAATAAAATTGACGTAGCCGTTCACACGGCTAACTGCTTGCTCATCCATAAATTACTTCCCTGTAAAAATTAAATGCTGGCAACCCACCAAGATGCAGAAACTATCCGACCTCAAACAACACTAACCGAACGCATTTCCCACCTCAAAACAGAAAACAAACAATTGATGACCAACCGAACATTCAGAAACTTAAACACCCACCCAAACAACAAAAGAAAGACAACAAAATGCTCGACCATCAATAAACCCGATAGCGACCTTACTTCCAAACCAAATATTAACTTACATCAAGACATCGAACTGTCGGCCGCAGTCAATGCGAGTTCATTAACCACAGACAGGTATAAAAGCGGCCCCTGGACGAGGCCGCCGACACTCACGAAGTTGGCTTGTCGCCGTACCAACGAGGCGTATACACCCACTCGCCACCCTCGGCACGAGGGAACACGCAGGTGGTGGAGGAACCGATCAGCACCATGGTGCGCATGTCGACCTGGTCCGGGGTCAACTGCCCCAGCGTGGTGACGCGCAAGGTCTGGCCCGGGCGACCAATGTCGCGCCCCAATACGACCGGCGTTTCAGCGGTGCGGTGCTGCGCGACAATCTCCAGGGCCCGACCCAATTGCCATGGACGTGAACGCGAGATCGGGTTGTAGAACGCCAACGCCAGATCGGCTTCGGCGGCCAGGTCCAGGCGTTTCTCGATGATCGCCCAAGGCTTGAGGTTGTCCGACAGCGACATCACGCAGAAGTCATGCCCCAACGGCGCACCGGCCTGCGCAGCGGTCGCCAGCGAAGCGGAAACACCCGGCAGGATTTCCAGATCGACGCTATGCCAGCTCTGCTCACTCGACTCATGCAACGCTTCAAGCACCGCCGCCGCCATGGCGAACACGCCGGGGTCACCGGACGACACAACAATCACCGAACGGCCTTGCGCCGCCAACTCGAAGGCGTGGCGGGCACGCTGCATTTCTTCGCGGTTGTCGGTGCAATGCAGCACCTGATCTTCACGGAACGGCCCGGCCATGCGCACGTAGGTTTCGTAGCCGAGTACGTCGGTGGCCCTGGCCAGTTCGGCCTTGACCGCGGGCACCATCAGTTCGGCGGCGCCAGGCCCCAGACCGATCACCGCCAAACGACCACGTGCACGGCCGATTTTCGCAGCGTCCAGCGGCTGAGTGGCGACCGCGATGGCAATGCCGGTATCCGCTGACACGATGGTAGCGTTCGGCACGGTGTGGCGGGACAACTCGCTAACGCCGCCGCTGACCGACGCAAACCGCAGAGGCACACCCAGTTCAAGTGCTGCTTCGCGCAATGCCGTGCTGGCCATGTTCAGATCGCTGGCCAACAGGCACGCCACCGATTGCACGGCGATTTTCGCTTGATGCAGGGCCGTGCGAATCGCGTCTGGCAGACCCGTCACTTCGCCGCCCACCGTCACCAGCACATTGCGCGGGTAGATCATCAATTCATTGGCTGTCGGTGTCCGCTCGGCATTGCCGACATGGATCGACAGCTGCGCGTGAGGATCTTGCGGCAATTGCGCTTGCGCCAGCCACGGCGCAGCCCCTTCGACGCGGACGCTTTGGCCGGCGAGCAAATCCGAGACGAAGCGCTTGCCCAGTTCCAGATCGCCGAGGGCGTAACCGCTGGGTGGATTGAGCAGGCAGGTGCCGAAGCGCAATTCACCGCTGGTGGTGATCGCCGCAGCAACCTCAAGACCAGCAGCAATCTCGCGCGCCATGACGTTCACGCCACCGAGACCACCGAGCAGCGGCACCACGGCGCTGCCGTCTTCGGCCACGGCCAGCACCGGCGGCTCGGCGCCTTTTTCCAGCAGTAACGGCGCAAGAGTGCGGATCACGATGCCCGCAGCGCACAACGCGATAATCGGCGTGTCCTGCTGATAGAACTCACGCAAGGTGGCACCGAACTCGTGATAGACGCGGTCCGCGCCTTCCACCCGCTCGGCCAGGCCATGGACCAATGCGCCAGGGTACAACTGCGCAATCTTGCGCGCGGTCGCGAGGCTGCCATTGCCCAGAATGACAATCGCCGGAACTGGACGGGACATCAGCCTTGCCACCTTTCGCCGGGCACAATGATCAGCGAGAAGTACGGCGAGGACATCGGCTCGACCTGATCCAGCGGGACGATTTTCTGATTGGCCATGGTCGCGCGCTCAACGTACAACGCACGCTCCGCCAGCCCGAGCTCTTCGAGCACCTGACGGACCTTGGGAAAGTTGCGCCCCAGTTTCATGATCACGGCGGCATCGGCATCGGCCAGACGCCGCTTGAGATCGTCGGCGGGCAATACACCCGACAGCACCGACAAACTCTGATTGCGATACACCAGTGGCGCGCCCAGTACCGAGGCACCGCCGAGCATCGAACAAACGCCCGGCACAACTTCGGCTTCGTAGCGCTCGGCCAGCCGATCATGCAGGTACATATAGGAGCCGTAGAAGAACGGATCACCCTCGCAGATCACCGCCACGTCACGGCCAGCGTCCAGGTGCGCGGCGAGTTCTTCGCCGGCCGCATCGTAGAAATCGCTGATGACTTGTTCGTACGACAGCGGCGCCGGCAACGCTTCGGTGGTCACCGGATACACCAGCGGCAGCAGCGTTTGCGCGTCCTGCAAATGCGCCTCGATGATGCCGAAGGCGTTGCCCTTTTTGCCCTTGGCGACGAAGTACGCCACCACCGGCGATTCGCGCAGCAGGCGCAGGGCTTTGACTGTAATCAGCTCCGGATCACCAGGGCCGACGCCCAGGCCGATCAAACGTCCAGGTTGCTGCATCATTCGATCTCCGTAGCGAGGGCATTGACGGCGGCGGCGGCCATGGCGCTGCCGCCCAGCCGGCCTTGCATGATGACGAAGGGCACGCCACGGCTGTCCGCCGCGAGCGCGGCCTTGGATTCGGCGGCGCCGACGAAGCCCACCGGGAAGCCGAGAATCAGCGCCGGTTTCGGTGCGCCCGCGTCGAGCATTTCCAACAGATAAAACAGTGCGGTCGGCGCGTTGCCGATCACCACCACGCTGCCTTCCAGATGAGGGCGCCACAGTTCAAGCGCAGCGGCGGAGCGGGTGTTGCCCAACTCCCGGGCCAGATCAGGAACGCTTTCATCGCGCAGGGTGCAGATGACCTGATTGTTCGCAGGCAAACGCGTGCGGGTCACGCCTTCACTGACCATCCTCGCATCGCACAGGATCGGTGCACCGGCGGCCAGCGCATCACGGCCGGCCTTGCCCGCGCCTTCGGAAAATTGCAGGCCGTCGATAGCGTCGACCATGCCGCAAGCATGGATCACACGGACCGCGAGTTTTTCCAGGTCGGCCGGAATACGCTCGAGGTTGGCCTCGGCACGAATGATCGCGAAGGAGTTGCGATAGATCTCCTGACCGTCGCGGATGTAATCAAGCATCAAGGGGGCTCCGTGAGCGGGCGTCGAGCAAGGCTGCGACCGCTTCAATAGTAAGGTTGCATGCGTGCAGCGCGCCGAAACCCGGCTGCGCTGCATCGCGAAAATAGAGGTCGTAGTGACCGGGAGAAACCGCCAGCAATGTGATGGGGGCGATGTGTGCGGCCGCGCAGGAACGTGAGCAACCGGACAGGTGGACGTTCTGTGTCTGGCCCTGATGTTGCAACAGCGCGGCCAGTTGCCGGGCATCGCCCTTGGTGTCGGCCAGGCCTTTGCTGCAACCCGTCGAGCCGGTGCAGGCGATCAGATGCGCCAAGGCATCGTCGGCCGAGCAACGCAGGCCAAGTTGTTCGAGGCTGTGGATAACTTGAGATGCATCGTCGCCATGGACACCGGGCAACAACAGGCTTTGCCAAGGTGTGAAACGCAGGCTGCCATCGCCCTGGTCGCGCGCCAATTGTGCGACGCCTCTGAGCATCGCGGGATTGAGGCGACCCAGAGGCGGCACCGCGCCGATATACACGCGCTCGGCCTCGCTCTGTGGATGAACGCCGATGTGCAAGACACTCGGACTAACCTTGCGCTGCCAACCCTTGATGGGCATTAACAGCACACGTTCGGCCAGACGAGCGAGAAACCCGTCGAGCGAACATTCAGCGAGCAAATGCCGCATTCGCGTCTGCTCGGGACGCGCCATGTCGAGAAACAACTCAAGCACCCCGACCACCAGCGCATGGCCCTGCTCCAGCGGCACCGCGCCCGCAGGCGAATCCACGGGACACCCCGCCAGACCGAATGCAAAAACCAACTCGCCGTCTCGTTCAGTGGCGGACAACCACAGGTCATGGGGATGTTCGAGCATCGCCAAGCCTTCGCCGCCATCCAGTTGCACGGCAAACTTGGCACTGAGGTCGTGGAAGCGTTCATGGCTTTGCAGCATGACGAGGATCTGCTCGGCCAGCGGACGCGTATCGAACAGCATCTGCCGATCAATCCCGGCGCTGGGGCTGAGCATCAAATTGCGCACATCGTCGCCAGCGGCGGTGCTTGGCCCCAACCCGGCAGCCATCAGGCCATCGATCAAGGCGCCCTGTTCACTGCCGATGCCGCGAATCTGCAGGTTGGCACGGTTGGTCGCCTCGATTACGCCTCCGGCGAACCGTTCAGCGGCATCGGCCACTGCATCGGCCTGATCTGCCGTGATCGAACCACCATTAAGCTTGATCCGGCAGATCCCACCGTCCAGCGCCTGGACGATACGCAGCAACCCCGGACAGGCCGAGGGGCGTAAAGCGTTGGACATCGGGCGTTCGTTCAATGAGTGACCGGCTGACTGGATGCATGTGAAAGGCGAAGGGCTGCCATTATGCCTGCTTTGCCCGAGCGCATGAAAAGTCTGCCGGTCGGAAACGCTGCCAACGTATCAATCAAGCAAAAGAATGCTTCGGCCTGCGTGGATTAGAGCTCGAACTCGCTGAACTCAAGCGCAAGGGCTCGCGTGGCCTCTTCCACGCGTTGTCGAATGGCGTCCATGTCTCGACGCTTGATCTCCAACCGCCGAATCCGGATATCCAATTGGGACAGACTCTGGTCTATCGTCCAGAACAGATAGGGTGTAGTGATGCCCAACTTGATCAACCGGACATGACTGACCACCATTTCCAGATCTCCGTTGTGTTTATAACTGACTGGCACGATGTTGAATCCGGCTATTTTCCCACTAGTGCCCGCAATCTTCGCCAGCAACCCGGCGTCACGCTCCAGCTTTGCGAGTACTGTTCCAACCTGCGCTATTTGAGCGCTCGTGAGGTAGGGACGTGCCACGTTCAACCAAGCCTGTTTCAAACTGCCCGAAAACTGCGGCTTGATGTACTCGACAGGCTCGGCAAGTTTCCAATCCATTGACCAAAACATATTGGTGTACTGGTCGAACCAGGGCCCCGGCTGCGTCTCGCTCTTTGCGACTTTATCCGCGCCATTCTGGGCCAGATAAATGCAATTTTTGACAAAACTATTGTCGGCGACAGTCTGGCCGGCAATGCCGGTCAGTAACACATTATTCATCATCAGCGTGTCATGCTCGACGACACTTTTAGCTATCACGTTATCCATATAAGCTTCTTTCATCCTTGATAGTGTCGCGACCAACATCAACTATCGGCCAAATATTTAATACATATAAGTTTGCGCAACCTGAACAAAAACCAAACTATCAAAACTATCATTACAACAGACATTTTTTCGTCAACATTAAGTGTCTGCAACCCGAAGTACCCTTTCCCGGCCATAGACCTGCGTCAGATGACAGAAGCCGCGTTATCATGTCGCCTTGACGATGAACATTGGATTAAGGAACAACATGGCCTCCTGGCTGACAGTAGTGGGAATCGGTGAAGACGGCTTCAAGGGCCTGGGCAAAAACGCCCGGCACGCTCTGCTGCGCGCTTCGCGGATCATTGGCGGTCAGCGGCAACTGGATTTGCTGCCGGTGTGCATCCGTGGCAAGCGACAGTTGTGGCCCAGCCCTTTCTCCCTTGAGCCGGTTTTGGCGCTGCGCGGCGAACCGGTCTGCGTACTGGCCAGCGGCGATCCGATGTTCTTTGGCGTGGGCGCAAGCCTTGCCCGGAAACTGCCCAACGATGAAATGCTGATATTGCCAGCGCCCTCTTCTTGTTCATTGGCGGCGGCGCGAATGGGCTGGCCGTTGCAGGATGTGGTGACACTGTCGGTGGTTGCCCGTCCCATCGCCGCACTCAGCGCGCAGTTGTTCAGCGGTGTTCGCTTGCTGGTGTTGAGCAACGACGGTCAGAGTCCGGCCGCGATCGCTGCGTTGCTACGTGAGCGCGGTTTCGGGGCGAGTCGCCTCACCGTGCTGGAACATCTGGGCGGTGCCGCCGAACGACGCATCGAGGGTGTCGCCAATGACTGGAACGATCCGGTGATTGCCGACCTGAACCTGATCGCCATCGAGTGCATCGCCGAGCCCAATACGCCGCGACTCTCTCGACTGGCCGGCCTGCCGGACTCAGCCTTCAAGCACGACGGCCAATTGACCAAGCGCGACGTGCGCGCCATTACCCTCGCGCGTCTCGCTCCGATACCCGGTGAACTCTTGTGGGACGTCGGCGCCGGCAGCGGCTCGATCGGCATCGAATGGATGCGCGCCCACCCCAGTTGTCGGGCGCTGGCCATCGAGGCCGATGAAGGGCGGCAGCTGTTGATCGAACACAACCGGGAGGCCCTCGGTGTTCCCGGCCTGCAGCTGATTCGCGGCAGTGCACCGCTGGCCTTGGCCGGGCTCGAGGATCCAGACGCCATTTTCATTGGTGGCGGTGTCACCCGCGAGGGCGTGCTCAACACGTGCTGGGCCGCACTCAAGCCCGGCGGCCGACTGATTGCCAACGCCGTCACACTGCAAAGTGAAATGACCTTGATGGCCTGGCGCGAGCAGCACGGCGGTGAGCTGACGCGCATTCATATCGCTCAAGCGCAACCGCTGGGGGACTTTGATACCTGGCGTCAGGCGTTGCCGATTACCTTGCTGGAAGTGACGAAGCCTTTCGATGCGTGACGAAACCGCTGAACAACCCGCCCCGTTACGCAGCGGCCTGACCACCGGCAGCTGCGCCACCGCAACCAGTCTGGCGGCGGCTCGTTTGTTATTGGGCGGGCTGAGTGCTGACGCTGTGGAGATCGTTTTGCCCAAGGGCAAGCAGGTGCAGATGCGGCTGGAGTTCTGTCGTCTGATCGACAACGGCGCCGAAGCAGGGACGATCAAGGACGCCGGCGACGATCCGGACGTGACCCATGGCGCGCTGCTTTATTCCCAGGTACGACTGAGTAACGAGCCGGGCATTCGCTTCAATGCCGGTCGCGGCGTCGGCACGGTGACCCGGCCGGGGCTGGTGCTGGGCGTCGGTGAACCCGCGATCAACCCGGTGCCACGCAAGATGATCACCGACCACTTGACCTTGCTGGCCGAGGAACTCGATTACCGCGGCGGATTCGAGGTCACGGTGAACGTCGAGGACGGTGAAGCACTGGCCTTGAAAACCATGAACCCGCGCCTGGGGATTCTCGGCGGTTTGTCGATCCTCGGCACCAGCGGTATCGTCCGGCCGTTTTCCTGCGCAGCCTATATTGCCTCGATCCATCAGGGCATCGACGTCGCAAAAACCAACGGCTACTTGCACATCGCCGCGTGCACCGGCAATGCCAGCGAAGACACCATGCGCCGGGTCTATGACCTGCCGGAAATCGCCCTGATCGAAATGGGCGACTTCGTCGGCGCCGTGCTCAAACATCTGCGCAAAGTGCCTGTGGATAAACTCAGCCTCTGCGGCGGCTTCGGCAAGATCAGCAAACTGGCGGCTGGGCACATGGATTTGCACAGCCGACATTCGAGCATCGACCTGCCGCAACTGGCCGAGTGGGCGGCGGCGATTGGCGCCGATGAGACGTTGCAGCAAGGGATTCGCGAAGCCAACACCAGCCAGCAAGCCTTGGCGATGGCCAGCGCTGTGGGTATCGCGCTCGGAGATGCTGTGTGTCAGCACGCGCTGGACTTTGCTCGCAGCGTGGTGCCGGCGCAGGTTCAGGTTGAAGTATTTGCCATCGATCGCCAGGGTGGGATTGTCGGCCATGCGGGAGATTTTCAATGAAGCGCGTGTTGTTGCTCGGTGGCGTGACAGAAGCCTTGGCCATCGCCCGGACCCTGGGGCCAGAACACATCTATAGCCTGGCCGGCGTCGGGCGTGTGCCGACGGATCTGACCTGCCAGGTTCGCGTTGGCGGCTACGGCGGGGCCGAAGGGCTTGCGCAGTTCATTCGGGATGAAGGGATCGACCTGCTGCTGGACGCCACCCACCCCTACGCCGCACAAATCAGCCAGAACGCCGCCACTGCCGCGCAATTGAGCGGCATTGCATGTTGGGCGCTGAGGCGTCCGGCCTGGCAGCCACAGCCCGGCGACGACTGGCGAGACGTCAGCGATTGGGCCGAATTGATCGAAGCGCTGAAACCGTTTCGGCGACCGCTGTTCACCCTCGGCCGCGAACCCTTGCAGCATCTGCATGAAATCCCGCCAGAGCAATTCTGGACCTTGCGTGCCCTGGACGTTTACCCCGGCAACGAACGCTGCGAAGTCATCGGCGCGCGCGGGCCATTTCTGATCGAGGATGAACGTGCGCTGTTTGAACGTCGGCAGATCGATGTACTGATCAGCAAGAACAGCGGCAGCACCGCGACCGAACCGAAACTGGAAGTGGCACGGGAGCGTGGGGTACCGGTGATAGTTTTGCAGCGGCCAGTGTTGCCGGAGATTGATCGGGAGTTTGGGTCGGTGAGTGACGTGTTGGCAGCCCTGACAGCAGAAACCACTACATAACCCTGTAGCAGCTGGCGGAGCCTGCGTTCGGCTGCGCAGCAGGCGTAAATCCTGCATCCACGATTAACCTGAAAGACCGAGGCGTTTGATTTTACGACTGCTGCGCAGCCGAACGCAGGCTTCGCCAGCTGCTACAAAAAAATGCGCAACGCCCTACCTATCTATCGGACCTTACCCACAACATCATCCAACGCGGCTGACTAGTCAGGTCGCAACCCCGTCCCTATATTTCCGAGTCCCACGAATGTAGCGCTCGGAGTACCGAATGACCGAACAATTCACCCGATTCGATGCCGCCGAATTTCTAAAAACCCCAGAAGAAATGGCCGCTTACCTGGACGCCTGTTTTGAAGAGGATGCTGGCGATGGAGTGCTCATACGTGCAGCCCTTAACGACATAGCCCGAGCAAAGGGCATGACACAGATTGCCCGTGATGCAGGCCTGGGTCGTGAAAGTCTGTACAAAGCATTGGGCAGCACTGGCAATCCGGAATTCGCGACTATCATGAAGGTTATGAAAGCTTTGGGCCTGCGCTTGCACGCCAGTACTCTCTGACTGCGCTGCGACACCACACCGCACGCCGCTTTTTTACTTATCGGCCCTTATCAGGCTAAATAGCCGCGCCTGATCGCCCACCCAACCGGATTATTCCCATGTCCCGACAACGGCTCGCATTTGCCTGGATAGCCTGCTTCGCAGTGCTATTCAACATGCTTGCCATGCCGATGTCCGGAGCGATGGCACAGACGGCGAAATCACCCGCCGAGCAGTTGTTGTGGGGCAGTTTCTGCTCCGCCAGCGGCACGAAGATGGTGGCGATCTCCTTGGGCGATGTCGAACAGAAAGCGCCGCAGAACGACGATCATTCCAACATGCAGCATTGCTGGTGCTGTTCAGGTTCCGCGCCACTGGTGGCGCTGCCCGGGCATGTGCCGCAACTGTACTTCGCGCGTTTCGAGGCCAATCGAAGCCTGCCTCACGCCACTCTCGATACACCGACACCGCGCCAGCAATGGCCGAGCCTCAACCCCCGCGCTTCCCCTCTGGTGTGATTCCTTCTCGCAATTGACCTGCGTTTTGAATCGTTCTGGAGAACTGCCATGTTGAACAAACTCATCGTCCTGGCTGTGTTGCTGCTGCCTGCCTGTTTTGCCAATGCCCACGAATACACGGCCGGGGAGCTGGAAATCGCTCATCCGTGGTCGCAAGAGTTGCCGCCCAACGCGCCAACGGTCGCGGCGTATTTCGTGATTCACAACAGCGGTAAAACGGCCGACCGACTGCTCAGCGTCGACTCGCCGATTGCAGGCGAAGCCCAGCTGCACGAGCATGTGATGCAGAACGATCTGATGAAAATGCAGCAAGTACCGAGCGTCGACATTCCTGCCAGTGGCAACGTCACTTTTGCGCCGATGGCCTACCACGTGATGCTGGTAAACCTGAAAGACCGCAGCCTGTTGAGTGACGGCAAACGCTTCCCGCTGACGATGCACTTCGAAAAATCCGGCGACGTGACGGTCGACGTCTCGGTGCAGAAGAAGCCGCCGGAAGGCATGCAGATACACGCCCACGCCCAGTAAGCGACTGAGCAAAAACGCCCATGCGCCCGCTTAGCGCCAGGTCATCCGCACACCGTCGTCAGCCGTTAAGCCTGACGCGCGGTAGCTGGATCAGCCTGTTCGCCATGTTGATGATCTTTATCGGCCCGCTGATTTCTCAGTCGATGCCGATGGATCAACGCGCCTCCTCGATGACCATGAGCATGTCGATGGACATGAGCATGGACATGTCGGCGATGGATCACGCCGTCCACGATGCGCAACCCGCTGCCGAACACTGCCCGCCCAAAGCCTCACATCACGCGCTCTGGGAAAAATGCGGCTATTGCAGCCTGCTGTTCAATTGCCCGGCGCTGACCGGCGGCCAGTCCTTCGTTGCCTTCGACACACCACAAGCCACCACTTTCACCACACCCTCCCCTCGCCTGGGCCACGCCCGCCAAACCTTCTTCCCCGGCGCCCGCACCCGCGCCCCGCCCATCAACGCGTAAACCCTCACATCCGATCTCACACGGTTTAGAAGACAGCCGCAGGCTGCCGGCCGTGTCGTTTACGACTGTTCGATGGAAATTGTCATGTCCAGGTTTTCTGCTGACACACGCTTGAGCGCTGCCCAGGCTTCTTTTGCCCCGAACGAATCCAGCATTCGTTTCAAGCACGCCACCGCCTTCCTTTGCGGTGCAATGCTGACACCCATGGTGCTGGCCGATGAACACGCCGGTCACAGCGAAGAACTGAGCCCGACGGTGATCACCGCCATCGCGCCGAGTTCGCCACTGACCATCGTCACCAACCCCAAGGACCCGCGCCAACCGGTGCCGGCCAGCGACGGTGGCGACTACCTGAAAACCATTCCCGGCTTCGCCCTGGTGCGCAATGGCGGCACCAACGGCGACCCGGTACTGCGCGGCATGTTCGGCTCGCGGCTGAACATCCTCACCAACGGCGGCCAGTTGCTCGGCGCCTGTCCCGGTCGAATGGACGCACCGACCTCATACATCTCGCCGGAAACCTACGACAAACTGACCGTCATCAAAGGCCCGCAAACCGTGCTCTGGGGACCCGGCGCGTCGGCCGGGACCATCCTCTTCGACCGTGAGCCGGAAAGCTTCGGCGAACTCGGCACGCGGGTGAACGCCAGCGTACTGGCCGGCTCCAACGGCCGTTTCGACAAAGTGCTGGACGCTGCGGCCGGCGGGCCATTGGGTTACGTGCGAGTGATCGGCAACACCGCGCAGGCCGACGACTACCAGGACGGCAACAACGACACCGTGCCGTCGCGCTATGACAAATGGAACGGCGATGTCGCGGTGGGCTGGACCCCGGACGCCGACACCCTGCTGGAACTCACCGCCGGCAAGGGCGATGGCGAAGCGCGTTACGCCGGGCGCGGCATGGACGGCTCGCAATTCAAGCGCGAAAGCCTGGGCATGCGGTTCGAGCAGTCGAACATCGGCGATGTGCTGGACAAGGTCGAGGCGCAGATCTACTACAACTACGCCGACCACGTGATGGACAACTACACCCTGCGCACGCCGTCCGGTACCGGAATGATGGCCGGCCCAATGGCCTCCAACGTCGACCGTCGAACCCTCGGCGCACGGATCAAAGCCACCTGGCGCTGGGCCGATGTGCAGTTGATCAGCGGCATCGATGCGCAGACCAGCGAACATCGCCAGCGCAGCGCCATGGGCATCGACGTCTACAAGGAATTACCACGCAACAAGGACGCCGACTTCCACAACTACGGCGTGTTCAGCGAATTGACCTGGTACGCCGCCGACCGTGACCGGCTGATTACCGGCGCGCGCCTGGACCGCGCTTCGGCCAAGGATTTTCGGCAGACCACTGGCTCCGGGATGATGACGCGCCCTAACCCGACCGCCGACGACACCCGTGCCGACACACTGCCAAGCGGCTTCGTCCGTTACGAGCATGACCTGGCTGACAGTCCGACCACGCTGTATGCCGGCCTCGGTCACACCCAGCGTTTCCCGGATTACTGGGAGCTGTTTTCACCCAAGTCCGGCCCCGCCGGCTCGGTGAATGCCTTCGATTCGATCAAGCCTGAAAAAACCACCCAGCTCGACTTCGGCCTGCAATACCAGACCGAAGACCTCGAAGCCTGGGCCTCGGGTTACGTCGGGCAGGTGCGCGACTACATCCTGTTCAACTACACGCCAACAATGATGGGCATGACCTCGCAAGCACAGAACATCGACGCGCGAATCATGGGCGGCGAATTGGGTGCGGCCTACAAGCTGACCAGCCACTGGAAAGCCGACGCGACCCTGGCCTATGCCTGGGGCAAGAACAGCAGCGACGGTAACGCACTGCCGCAAATGCCGCCGCTGGACGCACGTTTCGGCCTGACCTACAGCGAAGACAACTGGAGCGCCGGGGCCTTGTGGCGCGTGGTCGCGGCGCAAAACCGCATCGACAAGAACAAGGGCAACGTGGTCGGCAAGGACTTCGACAAGACCCCGGGGTTTGGCGTGTTCTCGCTCAATGGTGCGTACCGGATCGACAAGCACTGGAAGGTCAGCACCGGCGTCGACAACCTGTTCGGCAAGGCGTACGCCGAGCACTTGAACCTGGCCGGCAACGCCGGTTTCGGCTACCCGGCCAATGATCCGCAAGCCATTAAAGAACCGGGGCGAACGCTCTGGACCAAAGTGGACATGAGTTTCTAACAAGAAAAGTCGAGAGATCGCAGCAGCGATCTTTCGACAAACAATTGATTCGCCAAGCGGAGCACAACCGATGAAACAGCCCAAACCGAATTTCTACAACCTGGCCTGGCGCTGGCATTTCTATGCCGGTCTGTTCGTCGCGCCTTTCATGGTGATGCTGGCCCTGACCGGCATCATTTACCTGTTCAAGCCGCAACTCGACCCGTTGATGTACGGCAGCCTGCTGAACGTCCCGGCCGGGCATCACAGCGTCCCGGCCGATGACCTGCTCAAGCGAGTGAAAGAGGCTTATCCACACGCCACGATCAAGCAGTATTTGCCACCGGTCAACGCTGAACGCAGCGCACAATTTGTCGTGCTCAATGGCGGTAACGAGCTCAACGTTTTCGTCGATCCCTACCACGCTGACATCCTCGGCGAGCAAGACGCCAAGAAGAATCTGCAAGCCGTTGCGCGAGCGATTCACGGTGAGTTGATGATCGGCACCGTCGGTGATCGACTGATCGAACTGGCCGCCGGCTGGGGCGTGGTGTTGGTGGTCTCCGGCGTCTTTCTGTGGTGGCCGCGCGGTCAGGCGGCCGGCATCCTGTGGCCACGCTTGAGCAGTCGCGGTCGTGTGCTCTGGCGTGACCTGCACGCGGTGACCGGGTTCTGGGGCGCGTCGTTGCTGCTGGTGATGCTGCTCAGCGGCATGACCTGGACCGGGTTCTGGGGCAAGCAATACGCCGAAGTGTGGAATGTCTTTCCGGCAGCGATGTGGGACGACGTGCCCAAGTCCGATGTCGAGGCTCGCACCCTCAACACCGCCACCCGCCAGACCGTGCCTTGGGCGATGGAAAACACACCGATGCCGATGTCCGGCGACCACGCCGAACACATGGCCCACGGTAGCGCGCAAGCGGGTCCCGCCGCGCCGACCATCAGTTTGCAGGACGTGCAGAACATCGCTGCGCAACGCCAGGTCGAACCGGGTTACAGCATCACCTTCCCGACCACGGCAACTGGCGTGTTCACCATCGCGGTGTTCGCCGACGACCCGCGCAATGACGCCACGCTGCATGTGGATCAGTACACCGGCGACGTCCTCGCCGACGTGCGCTACGAGCAATACGGCGCCGTCGCCCGCGCGACGGAAATCGGCGTGATGCTGCATGAAGGCAAAATGTTCGGCCCGCTCAATCAGATCATCATCCTGCTGATCTGCCTGATGATTCTGCTCAGCGCCGTCAGCGGTGTGGTGATCTGGTGGAAGCGTCGCCCGCAAGGCAAGTTCGGTGTCCCGCCGCTGCGTCACGACTTGCCGAAATGGAAAACCGCGATGGTCATCATGTTCGGGTTGGCGGTGGCGTTTCCGTTGGTGGGCGCTTCGCTGGTGGTGGTCTGGCTGCTGGATCGGGTGCTGCTGTCGCGCTTGAGCGGCCAGTCTGAATCCGCCTCATCTTCATCCTGAAGACAGCGAGATGCCTGTTGCAGTGCGGTTGACCTTACAATGTCGGCCCGCTGCAACAACCCGCACGTCGAGCATGCAATGACCTCGCTGAACCTCACAAATCTCGCCTGGACACCCCTGGGCCACGGCCATTGCCATCACCAGTTCCAGCTGCGTGATGCAACCTTGCACGTGCTCCCCGGTGAGTTCGTCGGTCTGATCGGCCCTAACGGCAGCGGCAAAACCAGCCTGCTGCGTTGTGCCTGGCGCTTCAGCAAACCCGAGCGCGGCGAGGTCAAGCTCGACCACCACAACGTCTGGAAGCAATCCTCGCGTTGGTGCGCGCAACGCATCGCCGTGGTCCTGCAGGAATTCCCCGATGCCTTCGGCCTGACCGTCGATGAAGTCGTCGCCATGGGCCGTACACCGCACAAAGGCCTGTTCGACGGCGATACCCTCGAAGACAGAAATCTCGCGACCCAGGCCCTGGAATCAGTCGGTCTGAAGGGCTTCGAGGATCATGCCTTCGCCACCCTCTCCGGCGGTGAAAAACAGCGCGTGATCCTCGCCCGCGCCCTGTCTCAGCAACCGCAAATGCTGATCCTCGACGAGCCGACCAATCACCTCGACCCGCGCTATCAACTCGAACTGCTGCAACTGGTCAAACGCCTGAAGATCGGCACCCTGGCGAGCATCCATGACCTCAATCTGGCGGCGGCTTTCTGCGATCGGCTGTACGTGATCAATCACGGGCGCATCGTCGCCAGCGGCACCCCCAAAGAAGTCCTGACCGCCCCCCTGTTGCGCGACGTGTTCGGCGTCGAAGCGCTGATCGATGAACATCCTTTGCACGGCTACCCACGAATCACCTGGATAACCCAACCATGACTTTGCGTTCCCTGCTTTGCGCCGCTCTGCTGCTGGGCAATTCCCAAGCATTTGCCGAGGCCACTCACTACCCGTTGACCGTGCAGAGCTGCAACCGCGAAGTGACCTTCAAGCAAGCGCCGAAACACGCGGTCAGCCACGACATCAACATGACCCAGATGATGCTCGCCCTCGGCCTGAAACCCAGCATGGCCGGGTATAGCGGCGTTACCGGCTGGAAGTCGGTCACGCCGCAGATGCAGACCATCCTCGATGGCTTGCCGGAGCTGGCGGCCAAGTACCCGTCGGTGGAAACCCTGCTCAACGCCAACGTCGATTTCTTCTTCGCTGGCTGGGATTACGGCATGCGCGTGGGCGGTGACCTGACGCCGCAAACGTTGCAGCCGCTGGGCATCAATGTCTATGAGCTGACCGAGTCCTGCGCGTTCGTGATGAAGCGTCCGCCGGCCAGTCTGGAAGACACCTACAACGACCTGCGCAACCTCGGCAAAATCTTTGACGTGCAGGATCGCGCCAATGCCTTGATCGGCCAGATGCAGGCGCAAGTCACCGAAGTGCGCAAGGACCTGCCGGCAGACAAACCTCGCGTGTTCCTCTATGACAGCGGTGAAGACCGCGCCATGACCTCCGGCCGTCTCGGTATGCCGCAAGCGCTGATCGACGCTGCTGGCGGGCGCAATATTCTCGACGATGTCGAAGCGAGTTGGACCCGGGTCAACTGGGAGAACGTGGTCGAGCGCAATCCGCAGGTGATCGTGATCGTCGACTACGGCGAAGTCACCGCCGAACAGAAAGAGCAATTTCTGCTCAACAACAAGGCGCTGCAATCGGTGGACGCGATCAAGAACCAGCGCTTCATCGTGATTCCGTATGTGCAGGCCACGCCGGGTATCGACAACGTGCTGGCGGTTGAAACCCTGGCCAAGGGTTTCCACGGCGAATGATCAATCGTCGCTACGCCTTGTTGCTGGTGGCCCTCGGCGCGTTGTTGCTGGTGTCGTGCGTGGTGTCGCTGGGCTTTGGCCCGGCGCGGGTGCCGGTGGACGTTGTGTGGCGGATTTTGCTGCACAAGATGTTCGGTTTCGGCGTGCCGGACTGGGCCACCGGGCAGGAACATATCGTCTGGCTGATCCGCGTGCCGCGCATGTTGCTTGGCGCGTTGGTGGGGGCCGGGCTGGCGCTGATCGGTGCGGTGCTGCAAGCGGTGACACGCAATCCGCTGGCCGATCCGCACCTGCTTGGAGTCACCTCTGGCGCGACCCTCGGTGCCGTGATTGTGGTGCTGCATGTCGGTGAAATCGTTGGCCTGCTGACCTTGCCAATCGCGGCGTTTATCGGCGCGTTGCTTAGCATGCTGATCGTTCTGATGATCGCCAACCGCAACGGGCGGCTGGACAGTGATCGGCTGCTGTTGTGCGGCGTGGCGGTGTCGTTCGTGATGATGGCGATCGCCAATCTGCTGCTGTTTCTCGGCGATCATCGCGCGAGTTCGGCGGTGATGTTCTGGATGCTTGGCGGGCTCGGGTTGGCGCGTTGGGAATTGCTGGCGGTGCCGGCGGCCAGCGTGTTGCTCGGTTTGCTGTTGTTGCTGGGAATGGCTCGACCATTGAATGCGTTGATGACGGGAGAACAGACGGCGGTGACCCTTGGGCTGAATGCTCGCACCGTGCGGTTACGGGTGTTTTTGATTGCCTCGCTGATGACCGGGGTGTTGGTGTCGATCAGCGGATCCATCGGATTTGTCGGGCTGATGGTGCCGCATATTGCGCGGCGGTTGGTCGGGGCGGAGCATCGGCGATTGCTGCCGGTGTGCGTGTTGTTGGGCAGCCTCTTTCTCGTCTGGGTCGATGTCGCCGCCCGCACCCTGATCGCCCCCGAAGACCTGCCCATCGGCGTCGCCACCGCCGCCATCGGTGGGCTGTTCTTCATCGGCCTCATGCGCCGCCGCTGAACCCACAAGAACACCACCGAACCTGTGGGAGCGGGCTTGCCTGCGATGACGGCGGCACATTCAACATTTCTGTGACTGAACCACCGCTATCGCGGGCAAGCCCGCTCCCACAGGGGTAAGCGCCGTTCACAGATTCTTCGCCCCAATGTGGCGCACCCCTTCGCACCAACGCGCCAGAGGCGGTCTTTCATGGTGCACCACCTAAACCGCGCAACCGCTCTAATACGACATTTCCCTGCCTTTGGCCGACCAGGCACAGCCCTTGCTAAAGACTCTTCAGTAGTCCGCATCTGCCACCAAGAAAATTCATAAGTTCATGGAGATCGCACAATGAAGCGTCGCAGCTTGATCAAGGCTTTCACACTTTCGGCAAGCATTGCCGCGATGGGCATGACCTGGAGCCTCCAGGCCGCCGAGACCATCAAGGTCGGTATTCTGCATTCGTTGTCCGGCACCATGGCGATCTCCGAAACGTCGCTCAAAGACATGGCATTGATGACCATCGACGAGATCAACGCCAAGGGCGGCGTGAACGGCAAAATGCTGGAGCCTGTGGTCGTCGACCCGGCATCGAACTGGCCGCTGTTCGCTGAAAAAGGTCGTCAGTTGCTGACTCAGGACAAGGTGGCGGTGGTGTTCGGTTGCTGGACGTCGGTGTCGCGTAAATCGGTGTTGCCGGTGTTCGAAGAGCTCAACGGCCTGTTGTTCTACCCGGTGCAGTACGAAGGCGAAGAGATGTCGCCGAACGTGTTCTACACCGGCGCCGCACCGAACCAGCAAGCGATTCCGGCGGTGGAATACCTGATGAGCGAAGAAGGCGGCAGCGCCAAGCGTTACTTCCTGTTGGGCACTGACTACGTTTACCCGCGCACCACCAACAAAATCCTGCGCTCGTTCCTGCACTCCAAAGGTGTGGCGGACAAGGACATCGAAGAGGTCTACACCCCGTTCGGCCATAGCGATTATCAAACCATCGTGGCCAACATCAAAAAATTCTCGGCCGGTGGCAAGACAGCGGTCATCTCCACCGTCAACGGCGACTCCAACGTGCCGTTCTATAAAGAGCTGGCTAACCAAGGCTTGAAAGCCACCGACGTTCCGGTCGTGGCGTTCTCGGTCGGCGAAGAAGAACTGCGCGGTATCGACACCAAACCGCTGGTGGGCAACCTCGCAGCGTGGAACTACTTCGAATCGGTCGAGAACCCGGCGAACAAGAAATTCGTCGCCGACTGGAAAGCCTACGCCAAGAAACACAACCTGCCGGGCGCCGACAAAGCGGTGACCAACGACCCGATGGAAGCCACGTACGTGGGCATCCACATGTGGGCGCAAGCGGCTGAGAAAGCCAAGTCCACCGACGTCGACAAAGTCCGCGAAGCCCTCGCCGGCCAGACCTTTGCCGCACCGTCCGGGTACACCCTGACCATGGACAAGACCAACCACCACCTGCACAAACCGGTGATGATCGGCGAGATCCAGGCGGACGGTCAGTTCAACGTGGTGTGGCAGACCGAAGGGCCGATCCGTGCCGAGCCGTGGAGCCCGTTCATTTCGGGTAACGACAAGAAGCCGGATTATGCGGTGAAGAGCAACTGAGGCGGATCTGGAGTTTGGGGTGGGCTTGAAATCCCCCCCTCACCCTAACCCTCTCCCCAGAGGGGCGAGGGGACTGACCGAGTTGTCTGGTCGAGCTACTTCGACCTGCGCAATTAAGTCGAACTCAGGATTTGAAAAGCATGAAGATCGGCCCCCTTTCCCCCTCGCCCCATTGGGGAGAGGGTTGGGGTGAGGGGTCGATTTAACAGGAACACCACATATGCCCACTGCCCTCTACCGCTTCATCTTCGCGCTCGCGCTCTTGCTGCCGATGGCCGTACACGCCAGCGACACCGAAGACTTCGTCGCCGCCAATCCCGTGCAACAAGCAAAACTCCTCGAAGCCTGGGCCGCGCAGCCCGACCCGGTCCGTATCGAGCTGATCAACGCCCTGCAGCAAGGCGAGTTGACCGTCGACGGCCAACCGAAAACCCTGCGCCTGAACAACCGCCTGCGGGGTCTGATCGACACCGCTATGGCCAGTCACCAATTGCTCGCCACCGACACCAAACCCCGTCTGGCCGCCGCGCAGCAATTGCAGAAAAGCGCCAAACCGGCGCAGTTGAAATTCCTCGACCAGCAACTGGCTGGCGAGCAAGACAAAAGCGTTCACGCGGCTTTGAGCCTGGCGCTGGCCAACCTGCAACTGGTGGACACCGACCCGGCCGTGCGGCTTGCCGCTGTGCGTCTGCTCGGTGAAACCGGCGATCCGATGGCCCGCACTCGCCTCGAAAGCCTGCTGCAACCGGGTGTCGAAGCCGACGCCGGCGTACGCACCGCCGCCGAAACCAGCCTCGCTCAGGTCAAACGCAAATTGCTGATCGGCGAGATCCTCGGTCAAGCCTTCAGCGGCATGTCCCTCGGTTCGATCCTGTTGCTTGCCGCACTCGGTCTGGCGATCACTTTCGGCCTGCTCGGCGTGATCAACATGGCCCATGGCGAGATGCTGATGCTCGGCGCGTACTCGACGTACGTGGTGCAGTTGATGTTCCAGCGCTTCGCCCCGCAAGCCATCGAGTTCTACCCGCTGATCGCCTTGCCGGTGGCGTTTTTCGTCACCGCCGCCATCGGCATGGCACTGGAACGCACGGTGATTCGCCACCTCTACGGCCGACCATTGGAAACCCTGCTCGCCACGTGGGGCATCAGCCTGATGCTGATTCAGCTTGTCCGATTGGTATTCGGCGCACAGAACGTTGAGGTCGCGAATCCGGCCTGGCTGTCCGGCGGAATTCAAGTGCTGCCCAACCTTGTACTGCCCTACAACCGCATCGTGATCATCGCTTTCGCCCTGTTTGTGGTGGTGCTGACCTGGTTGCTGCTGAACAAGACGCGCCTGGGTTTGAACGTTCGCGCCGTTACCCAGAACCGCAACATGGCCGCTTGCTGCGGCGTGCCGACCGGGCGCGTGGACATGCTCGCTTTCGGCCTCGGTTCGGGCATTGCCGGACTCGGTGGCGTAGCCCTCAGTCAGATCGGCAACGTCGGCCCGGACCTCGGCCAGAGCTACATCATCGACTCGTTCCTGGTGGTGGTGCTTGGTGGCGTCGGCCAATTGGCCGGTAGCGTGCTCGCTGCGTTCGGCCTCGGTATTGCCAACAAAATTCTCGAACCGCAAATCGGTGCCGTGCTCGGCAAAATCCTGATCCTCGCGCTGATCATTCTGTTCATTCAGAAACGTCCGCAAGGCCTCTTTGCACTGAAAGGACGGGTGATCGACTGATGAACCAGCCCCTGATGCTCACGGCCACGCAAAAGGCCGGCCCAAAAGTCACGATTGCCCTCGGCGCAGTGATCCTCGTTCTGTTGCTGGCGTTACCGCTGCTGTCGCTGCTATCGCCGGACAGCACGTTTCACGTCTCGGCTTACACGCTGACGCTGGTGGGCAAGATTCTTTGCTACGCGATTGTCGCGCTGGCCCTCGATCTGGTCTGGGGTTACGCCGGTCTGTTGTCCCTTGGTCACGGCTTGTTCTTCGCCCTCGGCGGTTATGCGATGGGCATGTACCTGATGCGCCAGGCGTCGGGCGATGGCTTGCCGGCGTTCATGACCTTTCTGTCGTGGACCGAATTGCCGTGGTACTGGACCGGCACCAGCAGTTTCCTCTGGTCGATGTGCCTGGTGGTGTTGGCGCCGGGGTTGCTGGCGCTGGTGTTCGGTTTCTTCGCCTTCCGCTCGCGGATCAAGGGCGTGTATTTCTCGATCATGACCCAGGCCCTGACCTTCGCCGGGATGCTGTTGTTCTTCCGCAACGAAACCGGGTTTGGTGGCAACAACGGCTTCACCAATTTCCGCACGATTCTCGGGTTTGGCATTACTGAGCCGGGGACTCGCGCGGTGTTGTTTTTCGCCACGGTGGTGTTGCTGGTGGCGAGCCTGTTTATCGGCTGGCGTCTGGCGCAGAGCAAGTTCGGCCGGGTGCTGACCGCACTGCGCGATGCCGAAAACCGCCTGATGTTCTGCGGCTACGACCCGCGCGGTTTCAAGCTGTTTGTCTGGGTGTTGAGCGCAGTGTTGTGCGGCCTGGCCGGTGCGCTGTACGTGCCGCAAGTCGGCATCATCAACCCGAGTGAAATGTCGCCAACCAACTCCATTGAAGCAGCGGTCTGGGTTGCACTTGGCGGTCGTGGCACCTTGATCGGTCCGTTGCTCGGTGCCGGTGTAGTCAACGGGATGAAGAGCTGGTTCACCGTGGCTTTCCCGGAATACTGGCTGTTCTTCCTCGGCGCGCTGTTCATCGTCGTAACCCTGTACCTGCCCAAAGGCGTGATCGGTCTGCTGAAAAAAAGAGGTGAGCAATGAGAGTCACAGCGACGGCTGAATTCATGCTCGAACCGGCGTTTTTTCCGCCACTGGAACCCAACAGGGACGCCGGCAGCAGCCGCGACGCCATCGGCCTCGGCCAAGCCGCCGGCAAAGGTCTGAACACCCGCCACGGCACCATCCTGACCCTGGAAGACATCAGCGTCAGCTTCGATGGCTTCAAGGCGCTGAACGATCTGAACCTGTACATCGGCGTCGGCGAATTGCGCTGCATCATCGGTCCCAACGGCGCGGGCAAGACCACGCTGATGGACGTGATCACTGGCAAGACCCGTCCGAGTCACGGCAAGGCCTGGTTCGGTGAAACCCTCGACCTGACGCAGATGAGCGAAGTGCAAATCGCCCAGGCCGGCATCGGTCGCAAGTTCCAGAAGCCGACAGTGTTCGAAGCCTTGAGCGTGTTCGAGAACCTGGAGCTCGCGCAGAAAACCGACAAATCGGTGTGGGCCAGCCTGCGGGCTCGCCTGAGTGGCGAACAGAAAGATCGCATCAGCGAGGTGCTGGACACCATTCGCCTGACCACGTCGGTCAATCGTCCGGCGGGTTTGTTGTCCCACGGTCAGAAGCAGTTTCTGGAAATCGGCATGTTGCTGATGCAGGACCCGCAACTGCTGCTGCTCGACGAGCCGGTAGCAGGCATGACCGACGCCGAAACCGAATTCACCGCCGAACTGTTCAAGAGCCTCGCGGGCAAACACTCGCTGATGGTGGTGGAACACGACATGGGCTTCGTCGGCTCCATCGCCGACCACGTCACCGTGTTGCACCAGGGCAGCGTGTTGGCCGAAGGGTCGCTGGAGCAGGTGCAGGACAACGAGCGCGTGATCGAGGTGTACCTCGGTCGCTAGACCTGTGAACACCTATCCAACTGTAGGAGTGAGCCTGCGCGCGATAACGGTGGGTCAGACAACATATCTGTTGATTGAAAGACCGCTATCGCGAGCAGGCTCACTCCTACAGGGGATTTGAGGAGGATTTGAACATGCTGCAAGTCGACAAGCTGCACCAGTATTACGGCGGTAGCCACATCCTGCGCGGCCTGACGTTTGACGTAAAGGTCGGCGAAGTCACCTGCCTCCTCGGCCGTAACGGCGTGGGCAAGACCACCCTGCTCAAGTGCCTCATGGGTTTGTTGCCGGCCAAAGAAGGCGCGGTGAACTGGGAAGGCAAACCGATCACCGCGTTCAAGCCACACCAGCGGGTTCACGCCGGGATCGCTTACGTGCCTCAGGGTCGGGAAATTTTCGGCCGGCTGACGGTGGAAGAAAACCTGTTGATGGGCCTGTCGCGATTTCCAGGCGCAGAAGCCAAGGAAGTCCCGGCGTTCATCTACGAACTGTTTCCGGTGCTGCTGCAGATGAAGCAACGGCGCGGCGGTGACTTGTCCGGTGGCCAACAGCAGCAATTGGCGATTGGCCGAGCGTTGGCCAGCCGTCCACGCTTGCTGATTCTCGACGAGCCCACCGAAGGCATCCAGCCATCGGTGATCAAGGAAATCGGCGCAGTGATCAAGAAGCTTGCGGCCCGTGGTGATATGGCGATTTTGCTGGTGGAGCAGTTCTACGATTTCGCCGCCGAACTGGCCGATCAATACCTGGTGATGTCCCGGGGCGAAATCGTGCAACAGGGTCGCGGAGAAAATATGGAGGCCGAGGGTGTACGCGGTCTGGTTACGATATAAAGCTACGATCTAATCTGCAGCGTCCTGACGATAATTAGAGATCATGAATTTACCTCTTCCCACTGCCCTGTTTACCCCCAGCTGGCACGCCGAGCTGGAACTCGGCTACTCCCGATTCGGCGACAGCACGCGCCCGGTTCAGCGCCGCCACAAAGGCCCGCTGCGGGTGCAAAAGCACCTGTATGCCGAAGGGCCGGAGGTTTGCCAGCACATCATCGTGCACCCGCCGGGCGGGATTGCCGGTGGTGATCGGCTGGACATCTCGGCCAGTGTCGGCCGCGATGCCTGGACGCAAATCACCAGCCCCGGTGCGGCCAAGTGGTATCGCGCAGCGGGGCCCGCTTATCAGCAGCTGGATTTGAAAGTGGCGAGCGGTGCGACACTTGAATGGTTGCCACAAGAGACGATCATTTTCAGTGCCGCCCAGGCTGAACTCAGCACCTGCATCGACCTTGAAGGCGATGCCCGGGTGTTCTACTGGGACGTGGTAGCACTGGGTCGCCCGGCCAGTGGCGAGCGTTTTGACCTCGGGCATTTTCAGGCGCAACTGGACATCCGCCGTGACGGCCAGTTGCTCTGGCACGAACGCCAGCGCATTGTCGGAGGCGATGGTTTGCTTGATTCGCCGATTGGCCTGGATGGGCAACCGGTGTTTGCGACGTTGCTGGTGACCGGGGACATCAATAGCGACTTACTGGAGCGTTGCCGTTCGCTGCCCCATGACGTGCGTGGAGATCTGACCCAGTTACCGGGGTTGTTAGTCGCACGTTGCCTGGCCAGTGAAGCGCTGCTGGCACGCGGTTGGCTGATTGATTTGTGGCGATTGCTCAGGCCTGCATTACTTGGCCGCGAAGCCGTCCCCCCAAGAATATGGAGCACCTGAAACACGATCCCCTGTAGGAGTGAGCCTGCTCGCGATAGCGCCGGCACACTCAACACATAAGTTGCCTGACACACCGCCATCGCGAGCAGGCTCACTCCTACAGGGGTTTTGTGTTTACACATCCGAATACTTTTTTTACTGCCGATTATGGATTCCCAACGATGGACCTGACCCCACGCGAAAAAGACAAGCTGCTGATCTTCACCGCCGGCCTCGTGGCCGAGCGACGTTTGGCGCGAGGTGTGAAACTCAACTACCCGGAAGCCATGGCCTACATTTCCGCCGCGCTGCTCGAAGGCGCACGTGATGGCCGGACTGTGGCCGAGCTGATGCACTTCGGCACCACCCTGCTCAGCCGCGAACAAGTGATGGAAGGCATCCCGGAAATGATCCCGGAGATCCAGGTCGAAGCGACCTTTCCCGACGGCACCAAACTGGTCACCGTCCACCAACCGATCGCCTGAGGCCGCGCCATGACCTACCACATCCGCGATGCAGAGTACGCCGACTTGCCGGCGATCCGCGATATCTACAACGACGCCGTACTCAACACCACGGCCATCTGGAACGAACAGGCCGTGGATTTGGGTAACCGCCAGGCCTGGTTCAGCGCCCGGCAATCCCAGGGCTACCCGATTCTGGTAATCGTCGACGGCGACAACACGGTGCTGGGCTACGCTTCATTCGGTGACTGGCGGCCGTTCGACGGGTTCCGCCATACCGTCGAGCATTCGGTTTACGTGCGCAGCGACCAGCGTGGCAATGGTCTCGGCCCACAATTGATGACTGCGTTGATCGAGCTCGCCAAAGGCTGCGACAAACACGTGATGGTCGCCGCCATCGAAAGCGGTAACGCTGCTTCTATTCGCCTGCATGAACGGGCCGGTTTCGTGACGACCGGCCAGATGCCTCAGGTGGGCACCAAGTTCGGTCGCTGGCTGGACCTGACCTTTATGCAACTGACCCTCAATCCTGGCGCGGAACCGCCGACCGCCAACAAGGAGTAATTTGCCATGAACGCCGCCCAACTGCGCCGCGTCAATGTTGAAAGCTTTGCGCACTATCGTCAGGGTTTGATTGATCTGCTGCTCGACGCCGTCGGCTATGGCGCCAGCGTCGGGTTCATGGCCAATCTGGACGCCACCCAGGCCCGAGCCTATTTCGATGATGTCCAGGAGAACCTGAACAAGGGCAACGTGCTGCTGTGGGTGGTGGTCAAGGACGAACAAGTGCAGGCCAGCGTGCAACTGACCCTGTGCCAGAAAGCCAATGGCCTGAACCGTGCCGAAGTGCAAAAGCTGCTGGTGCGTGAACATGCGCGTCGCCGGGGACTGGGCCAACAGTTGATGAGTGCACTGGAAGCGGCCGCGCTCCAGCACAAGCGCGGCATGCTGTACCTCGACACCGAGGCCGGCTCTCCCGCCGAAGACTTCTACAAGGCCCTGGGTTACACCAAGGCCGGCGAAATCCCCGACTATGCCTGCGACCCGAGCGGTCTCTACAAACCGACCGCGCTCTACTACAAGATTCTCCAAGGAGCCCATTGATGATTCCTGGTGAATACCAGATCCAGCCCGGCGACATCGAACTCAACGTTGGCCGTCGCACCCTCAACCTGAAAGTGGCCAACAGCGGCGACCGGCCGATTCAGGTCGGCTCGCATTACCACTTCTTCGAAACCAATGATGCGCTGACGTTCGACCGCGCCGCCAGCCGCGGCATGCGCCTGAACATCCCCGCCGGCACCGCCGTGCGCTTCGAGCCGGGGCAGAGCCGCGAGGTCGAGTTGGTAGACCTGGCCGGGCATCGCCGGGTGTTCGGGTTTGCAGGCAGGATCATGGGTGACCTGGATTAACACCGCCCTTGTGGCGAGGGAGCTTGCTCCCGCTCGAGCGCGAAGCGCTCGCAATACAGCTAATGCGATTTATCTGAATAAACCGAGGCGGTAGATTTTTACGACTGCTGCGCAGCCGAGCGGGAGCAAGCTCCCTCGCCACAATGGGCAGCGGACTGCCGCACTTTCCAAGGCAAACATATGAAAATCTCAAGACAAGCCTACGCCGACATGTTCGGCCCCACCGTCGGCGACAAGGTCCGTCTGGCCGACACCGAGCTGTGGATCGAAGTCGAGAAAGACTTCACCACCTACGGTGAAGAAGTGAAATTCGGCGGCGGTAAAGTCATCCGCGACGGCCAGGGTCAAAGCCAATTGCTCGCCGCAGAGGTCGTCGACACGCTGATCACCAATGCGCTGATCATCGACCACTGGGGCATCGTCAAGGCCGATGTCGGCCTCAAGGACGGCCGCATCGCCGCCATCGGCAAGGCCGGCAACCCGGATATCCAGCCGAACGTGACCATCGCGGTCGGTGCCAGCACCGAAGTCATCGCCGGTGAAGGCATGATCCTCACCGCGGGCGGCATCGACACGCACATCCATTTCATCTGCCCGCAGCAGATCGAAGAAGCATTGATGAGCGGCGTCACCACCATGATCGGCGGCGGCACCGGCCCGGCCACGGGCACCAATGCAACCACCTGCACGTCCGGACCGTGGCACCTGGCGCGGATGCTCCAGGCTGCCGATGCGTTCCCGATGAACATTGGCCTCACCGGCAAGGGCAACGCCAGTCTGCCGGAACCGTTGATCGAGCAGGTCAAGGCCGGTGCCATCGGGCTGAAGTTGCACGAAGACTGGGGCACCACCCCGGCGAGCATCGACAACTGCCTGAACGTCGCTGACCAGTACGATGTACAAGTGGCGATCCACACCGACACGCTCAACGAATCGGGCTTCGTCGAAACCACCCTCGCCGCGTTCAAGGGCCGCACCATCCATACCTATCACACTGAAGGCGCCGGTGGCGGTCATGCCCCGGACATCATCAAGGCCTGCGGCTTTGCCAACGTGCTGCCGAGTTCGACCAACCCGACCCGGCCGTTCACCCGCAACACCATCGACGAACACCTCGACATGCTGATGGTCTGCCATCACCTGGACCCGAGCATTGCCGAAGACGTGGCCTTCGCCGAAAGCCGCATCCGCCGCGAAACCATCGCCGCCGAAGACATCCTCCACGACCTCGGCGCGTTCTCGATGATCAGCTCTGACAGCCAGGCCATGGGCCGGGTTGGCGAAGTGATCATGCGCACCTGGCAGACCGCCGACAAGATGAAAAAACAACGCGGCCCATTGCCCGGTGATGGCGAAGGCAACGACAACTTCCGCGCCAAACGCTACATCGCCAAGTACACGATCAACCCCGCAATCACCCACGGCATCAGCCATGAAGTGGGCTCGGTCGAAGTGGGTAAATGGGCGGACCTGGTGCTCTGGCGCCCGGCATTTTTCGGGGTCAAACCGACGCTGATCCTCAAGGGCGGCGCCATCGCGGCCAGCCTGATGGGCGACGCCAACGCGTCGATCCCGACACCGCAACCGGTGCATTACCGTCCGATGTTTGCCAGCTACGGTGGTTCGCTGCATGCCACCAGCCTGACCTTTATCAGTCAGGCGGCGCAAGAGGCCGGCCTTGCTGAAGCACTGGGTCTGAAAAAGAAAATCGCTGTGGTCAAAGGTTGCCGCGAGGTGCAGAAAACCGACCTGATACACAACGATTACCTGCCGAACATCGACGTCGACCCGCAGACTTATCAGGTCAAGGCTGACGGTGTTTTGCTGTGGTGTGAACCGGCGGATGTGTTGCCGATGGCTCAGCGTTACTTTCTGTTCTGAGCCATCAGCGTCCTCAATGCGAAGCATGACGCCTTCGCATTGAGGCTGAACGTGCAGTGATCAGCTGCCCGCATCGACCTTGAAAGGTATCTCCACCCGATTCAATTTGGCCCGATCCATGGCGCTCTGAGTCAGTTGCAGTAACAAGGCTTCACGCTCGTTTCTAATCAAGGCCAGCGCTTGTTCATAGGCCTCGTCCGTCATGACCTGGCCCACAGCGATAGCACTTTCCGGCTGGCCGAGTTCAGCGGCCAGGACGCGGATTTGCTCTTTCAATCCGGCTTTCTCCTCCGGTGACAGGCTCGCGCTGCGCGCTCTTGCATCCAGGGCTTCCTTGAACTCGGTCGTGGCAACTGTCTTGCGATCAATGGCCCGGAAGCGTGCCCGGTTGGAACTCTCGACAAAAGAATTCCAGAATGGCTGCTCGGCAATCGAATCACGCAGCAGATTGCCCTCCTCCAGCCCCAGAATCCTCTGATAGGCATCTTCGATCATTTCACTGGTGACGCCTGCCATATTGCGAAACTGCATGCCGCGAGCCTGCCACGGCAGGTCCAGCCGTTCTGCCAGATCCGTCATGAAGGCCAGGTGAACTTCGACCTCATCAATCGTCCCGGTGATATCACCGGCGGCATTTTCACGACGAAATCGCTCCCCCGCGGCCTCTCGGGCCTCGATATGACGCCTGGCGATTCTCCCGAGCTCATCCAGCCTCGACTTGCCTTTTGCCAGGCTCACCAGCTCAGTTTCGATCAAACCGTTGTTGCCCAGTTTTTTAGCTTCTTGAACCAGCACATCGACACCCAGGACGTTGAAAAGCTGTGTGGCTCCGTCGACGCAGCTAGATCGTGCGTTGGCCTCCATGAAGAATTTTTGTCTTAACCTGGCGTCCTCGGCCATGGTCTCCAGCATTCGCCAGACCTTGGCCGTCAAATCGGCCCGATAGGCCCTGCTGGCGGTGAAGTCTTTAGACCGGGTAAGGTTTTCGATCTCTTCGAAAAAATCGGTCGAGTTGAATTCATCCTCAACCTCGTTCCAGAGCTCCTGCTTCGCTACCCAGTCAGACCGCCTCAAGCCTTCCCCCCAATCGATGCTGGAACGCACACCTCGGGGTGGGTACGCACGATCAGGATCCATGCCCGCCGACCGAACATAGTCTTTGAGAATTTCCAGGTTTTCAGCTGACATCCATCTGGGTTCGCGGCTGAGCCACGTACGACCCAACAGTTCGGCGTCCCATGTCCCCCGAGCAACGCGCGGAATAGTCGTCAACGGGTTGTTGCGCAGATCCAGGAAAAAATGCCGAAACCGTGGCCAGGTAAACGTCCCGGGCGGCCAGGTAGTGGCCCCTGTGCCGGACAATATCAGGGTATGCAAATCGGGCATGCGACTGATGTCCGGCAACAACCCCAGCGGGTTGTCACCCAGGCATAAAGTGGTCAGTCGAGTACGGTTCCTGAGCATTGCGACGTCCGCGGGCCGCAGCACGATGCGGTTTCCCGTGAGGTCCAGGTCGGTCAAGTGCGGCATCTGGGTAATACTCTGCGGCAGCGCCGTCAGGGAATTACGCGCCACGTCCAGCGTTTGCACGTTGCGAAAGGACTCAAGAAACGGTTGCTCGATACTTGATAACCCTGTGTTGCGTAACCACAGACGTGTGACGTGATCGAAGTTGGCCTCCAGCTTGGGCATGCGATCGATGTGCAGGTGAAGATTGAAGTTACTCAGATCCAGCGTCTGACCAAGAACGTTCCCATACGCATCTACATGCCTGGGGCCGGTGCGCTGCCAACACCGCCTGATTTTTGCAGCGATGGTGTTCCTGGCGCGCCACTCGGCAACGGCACTGGGACCGAAACGAAAATCCTGGGTCGGCCCGTTTACCCACCGCTCCAGGGTTGAAACCAGTTGGTCGAATTCGATCTCAAGCGCATGAATCTGTGCGCCCAACGATGTGTTTCGCTGGCGCAAGGTCTCGATGAACGTATCGAGTTCGGCATCGCTGAGCGTTGGATAAAGGCTGCGCACGCGAAGCCGTGCAGAGCCTTCCCCGGAAACACGATGGTAACCGTCCATCCCCCCGAGCAGCTTCATGGTTTGCGGGTCATAGGTCGGCTTGCGAATCGGATGTTCAAGCAATGTCGGGGCGAACTGATCATGGCTCAGGGGTGAGCGATGTACATCGGCTTTGAGCCGTGCGCCATCGTGAATGCCATACCCCAGCGCGTCACGCTGCGCATCCGGCAAGGCGTGCAAGACTGAAGCGTAGAGCTCATCGGTGCCGTGCAGGTGCTGATCTTCGGCGTCCCGCGTCTGGTAGCGCCCGTCCTCGTCAAGAATCAGTACTTTGCGGATGGACGCCTCTTGCGGCCCCACGCTGGCATGCAGTTTCCCGTTGAATCCAAGCTCGCGAATTTCGATGCGCACCTCGTCGGACCAACCTGGCAAGTTGGCCAGCGAACCCAGCTCAAGCCTGCGCGAGTCGGCACCGGCCAGTTCCTCAAGGTATAGGCCCTCATACGCACGGTTCAATCGCACCCGGTCGCGCATGTGTCGTGCCTGTTGGCGCAAACGCAGCGAGAGGCGCTGTTTTTCGGCGAGGTGTCGCAGATCTTCCGGTTCTGCCTGTTCCAGCAGTTCCTGAGCAGCGCTGGCCGGCAGCTCCGGAACCTCATTGAGCACTCGCTGCACACGTGGATCGCTGGAAACGTCGCGTTTTTTATACAGTGCTTCGAACAGGTTTTTTTTCTGTTTGCCTGCCTGCATGGCCATCTGCTGGTGCAGTGTTTGGATACGCGTCGGTTGATCGAGTGCGATCTCATGGCCCAGCAGGGTGCGCATGTCGGCTTCATTCAACGACTCAAGCACCCGCTCTGGCAGTTTCCCGGCCGCCAGCTCGGAACGGCTGATCCTGATCGTCATCGGGTCAGTGGCCATTGCATTGCCGTGTCTGACCGAAGGCCCGGTGCGATTTTCGGCCTGAAACACTTCAATGGCGCGGCTCTCGGGCCAGCGCGGTAATGCGACCATGGCGGCCGCTTCAATGCCAATCATCTCATCGGGCACCTGATTGGCCAGGATCTGCTGCGGCAACCGTTCCGCTTCGCCGTAGGCGTCGAAACGGGTGACGGTATCGCGCAGCAACGCAGGTGGGGCTTCATGTTCGACATGCAGCCTGCGCAGCACGGTTTCATGGACACCGCTCACTCGCTGAATCTTGGCCAGCGTTTGCGCGGAGTGGTTGGCGAGTCGGCTGTCCATGCGTCGCATCACCCCCTGCGCGTCCCATTCCAGCGGTTGTTCGGTTTCGACCTTCCAGGCGCCAGCGTCGTTGTGTTCCACCCGCGGTTTGTAGGCCGTGGGGCGCTGCGGATGCTCCAGTCGGTGCTGCCCCGTCACCGGGTCCTGGCTCACCTGATAGTTCTTTTCCTCCAGCCGCAGCCACGGCTTGCCGCGGTGTTCATACAAGCCGATGTCGTTGGGCACGGCATTGGCCGGCAGCGCCACCGGGTGCTCATAAGGCCCGACGTCGGGCTTCCACAGGCGGGATTTACCACCGGGGAGCTCCACCGGTTTAAGACTGTCGATCAATGCGCTGGGCTTTACTGCGACAGCCCCCCGGGGTAGTACGTGCCCGGCACCCATCAGCGCCAACTGGGCAGCATTGATCAGCACACTGTTGATGTGAGACGCGGCCTCTTCCCGATCCCCTTTGCTCCAGTCTTCAATGCCTTCCACCAGCTCATCGACGATTTGCGCAACCATCACCCCCAGCAGGACTTCCCCCAGCACGGGCACCAACATTCCGACAAAGTTGAATACGTTCCAGCCGATGTTCAGATAAGAGCTCAGGCGCTTCCACCGTGCGGCCTCATCCTCGTCCCCTGTCGGCACCGCGATGACCCGCGCATCGGCAATGGCTTTGTCGCGTTTGTCGACACACAGCCACTGCCACACGTCATCGGCAATCAGGTTGGTGATCGGCTCGGCATTGGGGTTTTCGAGCGCGGTTTCCCGCCACCAGGGGCCCATGTCCAACGGCTCGCGTTGCTGCCAGACGACACGCGACAAGCGCTCGTTGACCCGCGCGAAGAACTGTCCTTTGTCCTTTTGCCTCACGAAACGGCTGAAGTACTCCTGATAGGGCTTATCGCGAAGCTGGCCGAGCAGTTCCTTCATGAAGTCGGCAAGGGAGTTGTACTCTTTCAAGGGGTGCAGCGGATCGTCTGGCACGTAGGCAATCAGCGGGCCGTCGAGACGGCTTTGCTGATAAAGGTCCTCGCGACGCAGCATGTCCTCCCGGACGCCAGAAGGACCGTTGGTGAGAAACGACTGCAGCAGTTTGAACTTCCCGTAAAGATCTCCTGGCATCACTGGCGCGCGATGCGACAAGTCGCTCCAGAATTTCACTCCGTCAGGGGTCAATGCGTCGACCAGTGGCTTGAGCCGGGACGGCTGGCTGACGGCGCTGAACAGCACGATGCCGTGCAACGCAAAGCCCATCAGCGTTAACCGATGCGGGTGCAGCGGCTGGTCATGGAAGTTGATTCCACGCTCGCCATCGTGCACCCGCTGAAGGATGTTATATGAATACGTACCGATGTCTTTTTTAACGTACGCCATCAGCGCCGCCAGATTGAAACTGGCCCTTTCCGTCGCCAACCAATCCCTTTCAAGTAACTTCCGGGCGTTCAGATCGGGCGGCATCAGGATATTTTTTATATGAGCCTGATACTTCGCACCCACGTCCAGGCTCCGACATAAAGTTGTAACTTTCTCGACGGTCATGGTGCGTTCAAGTTGCAACTCCCCTCTGGCATCCGTCGAATACACACCGGAGCCTGTCCTGAAATAATCCTCAGCGGTTTCGGAGGCTTCAAAGTTATGCAATGCGGCTTCCAGCAGCGAGTAATGACGCTGATAACTGGCGCCCCTGTCGATGAACAAGAGAATCCTGTCCGGCACATACAGCTTCAGCGTCAGCTCGCTGACGTCGGCACTTGAGTTGAAATTCAAGCGGATCGCCTCGGCCAGCAAAGGCTTGGCAAACGCCTGAATGTCGTGCTGCAAGTCTTTCAGGGAAGCGTCCACCTTTTCCTGCAACCGCCAGCGCACGTCAATCAGCTTTTTAAGCTGTTGCCGATGAGTGCTGGACATCTCCATGTACCAATCGGGGAATTCTGGACGTGCAATGTCCAGTGACAACAGACGGCTCATCGGCGCTTGCGTTATTGCGCGGGGCAGTGACTGGACAATAAGTTCGCGGGGCCGTTTTTTATCAACGCCCGGACGGATCACCGTCAAACCAGCAGTTCTATTCAATTCCAATTCAGACATTAGATACAACCAAACTAACAATAGGAGCAAACAGCTTAAATCGTACCGCTCAAAACAAAAGACTAAAAAACTGCTCGACCGTCCGCGTAACAAACAGAGCGAACGTTCGAATATTGCAGTGCGAAAAATACATATATAACACCCTGCGCCTACTGCAATACGAGCGGATTAATATTGGATATTACTTAACGCCCAACAAGCATTAAAAAAGCCCCAAACACTGCACAATTGGCAATATTTGGGGCCTATAAAGGAAACCTGTATTTATTCGAACGCGACGCCTGTCAATCCTGCCGCAGCCTCACTGTCCGGCGTTGAACCGGGGTAATTCCACCTTTGTCTTGCGCTCAATGAATGCTTGCTCCATCGCGTTGAACTCGCTCTTGAGTTCGTCGCTTTTGAGCTTGTACTCCTGACTCGTCATGCCTTGTTGTACGTCATCCAACGCTTGCTGACGCACCCACAGTGGACCTTGATCCAGCAGCAGTTCATCGGAGTATTTGTCTTTCAGGAACGCTCTCCAGAAATCACGCTGAGTGGTCGCCAACAGCTCCTGCGCTGAGTTGTCCAGACTCAGCACCCGCTGCTCGGCGGCATCAAGCATCGGCGTCGTCACATTGGCAATCCCGGTGAACCTGGCCTGTCCAGGTTGCCCCGGCAAGCCCAGCCGGTCCTTCAAGCCGATGCGATAGGCAAGCCGGATCTCCACTCTATCGACCTGCAAGGCTCGTTCAACTTTCTTCAGGAGGGTATCGGTTGATTGCGCAATGACACGAATGCGAGCGTCTATATCCTGCTGCGCGATTCGCTCGACTTCATCGAGTCTGAACAGTCCTTTTGCCAAGGTCGAAAGCGCCTCTTTGGCCTGCCCGGCATTGACGCTCTTCAAGCCTTCGTTGGCGAGGTTCCTGACCTCCAACCGACTGAAAATCAAACTGGCCCCATCGGCGCAAGTCTCTACATCGCCTGCCAGAAGGAACAAGTCGGTACGCAGTTCCTCGGAGTGCGTGGCGGCATCCAGTATTTTCCACACTCGCGCCTGTAGATCCGGGTAAGCATTTCTGTACTCGGCCGTTTCCCTCAGGTCTTCCAACAACGTGAAGAACTCGCTCGACGTTTGCTGGCCATCGTCTACAAGCCGCCATTGCTCCTCCCTGATGGCACGCTCGCTGTCCGGAATGTCACGCATCCAGCGCTCAAGCCTCGCATCGGAGTTCGCCAGAGGGTCGCGAACCCCATTCGGTGCCATAGGCACATGCACCCCTTCGGGTGGCCGTGAAAAGCGCATCCACGCCTGTGCATAGTCATCCAGGGCAGAAGGCGTGAGCGGATTACCGTCCAGAGAGGTGCGTTTGAATGCCCGCTCGGCAGCGGCTGCATACTCTTCAGAAGGGTTGAGGATGTCGCCTGCGACCCGGGTGATCAGGTTATCGCGCAAATCGACGCGTTGAAGATCCGGCAAGGTATCCAGCCCTGTCGGCCACTCGGTGAGTGCGGTGCGGCGCAGGTCGATTTGCCGCAAGGTCGGCATGCGGCGAAAGTCAGGTGCGCGGCCCAGTGGGTTATCACTCAAGTACAGGTGTTGTAACGCAGGACATTCTTCGAGAACCGCAACGGTCTGCGGCGTTAACGCAATCTGGTTTCTGGAAGCGTCAAGTGCCTCTAGCCAGCGCATCTCCCGCAACTCCGTCGGTATACGTGTCAGTCGATTATCCTCCAGGCTTATTTCGCGCACGTTGGGGAAGGCTTCCAGAAAAGCATCCGGCACTGCCCCAAGCGCCATAGCGCTGAGGTCTAGCGAGGGGACATGAAAAAACTGCGCCCTGGAAATCACCGGCAGCTCGCCAATCCGCAGACCAGCCAGGCTGAGCAAGCCTCCGGAGTGCAAGCCCCCCCCAGCCCCTTCCGGTACGTCCACTCTTTGCCAGCACTGGCGGAGCAAGTCCGCCACTCGCTGTTTGTCCTGCCGGCTGACCACCTCAGTACGGCCATCGGGCAAGACGTGCGTACCGGGTGTTTCCACCCAGGCTTGTGCCTCGGTTTTCAGGCTTTCCAGCTCAAATTCAAGGTTGAACAGATAGTTATCAATCGTCATCGGGAGCGTCGGATGAACCTGCGCATTCGCCGCCTGCGCCAGCACAAGTTCGATGTCTGCGTTGCCATAGGAGGGGTATAGCCTGCGAACCCTGTCGCGGCGCTCGGCGAGTAACCTTTGCATGCTCTGCCCACGACCACTCAACGGATAACCAAAACGACCATCGCCCCCACGCGCCGGCTTCTTGAAGAAGGGCTTGACCGGCTGCATCTGCAGAACCTCGCGCAGCGCCGTACGTGACAGGGCTTGCCGCCTGATCAGCAGCTTGAGCTGCGGCCCCTGCCCCACATGAGGCAGGCCCAACGCGCTGCGATGGGCATCCGGCAGTGCATGCTGCAATGCCGCGTACAGGTCGTCGTCACCATGCAAATGGTTGTCTTCAGCATCACGCGTTTCGTAGCGCCCATCGTCCTTGCGCATCAGAACCTTGCGCTCGGTGGCCTGCTCGGGCCCGACACTGGCGCGCAGCTCCCCGTGCAAGGAACCCTCCCGGACTTCAATTCGCAAGTTGCCTGGCCAACCCGGCAATGCTTCCAGGGTGTTGAGGGCAAGACGCTCGGTGTCCTGGGTCAGCAGCGCATCCAGATAAAGCCCCTCATAGGCCCGCGACAGGCGCACTTCACGTTGCGCGTGACGTAACGCCTCTGCCAGACGCAGCGGGATGGGCTTGGTTTGTCGAGTGTCCGCAAAATTCCATTTGGCCATTTGTTCGCGCTCCGCACTCGATGCACCGGCCAACAGGTCTTCGACCCTACGGGTGGGGATACCGGAAAAACGATTTTTAATCAGATTGACCTGTGGGTCTGCGCTCGCTTGCTGGCTGGCATAGCGATCATTGAACAGCACACGCTTTCTGCTGGCGGCAACCGTTGCAGGCTCATCGATGTTCATCTGAGCGATCAAGCGCTCGGCCTGTTTATAGGCGTCAAACCGGCTGAGCGTATCGGCCAACAGCGCCGGCACAGGTTCGTTTTCGACGTGCATTTTGCGCAACACACCTTCATGTGTGCCGCTGATGTCCAGGATCTGCGCAAGCTCGGCATCGCTGAACGCGTCCGCCGAGTAACCCAGGCGCCGCATCAACCGCTTCGCGTCCCATTCCAGCGGTTGCTCGGTTTCGACCTTCCAGGCGCCAGCGTCGTTGTGTTCCACCCGCGGTTTGTAGGCCGTGCGGCGCTGCGGATGCTCCAGTCGGTACTGCCCCGTCACCGGGTCCTGGCTCACCTGGTAGGTCTTTTCCTCCAGCCGCAGCCACGGCTTGCCGCGGTGCTCATACAAGCCGATGTCGTTGGGCACGGCATTGGCCGGCAGCACCACCGGGTGCTCGTAAGGCCCGACGTCGGGCTTCCACAGGCGGGATTTACCACCGGGGAGCTCCACCGGTTTGAGGCTGTCGATCAGCGCGCTGGGCTTTACTGCGGCGGCACCCCGGGGCAGTACGTGCCCGGCACCCATCAGCGCCAACTGGGCAAAATTGATCAGCACCCCGTTAATATGGGACGCCGCCTCGTCCCGATCGCCCTTGCTCCAGTCTTCGATGCCTTCCAGCAGTTCATCGGCGATCTGCGCCACCATCACGCCCAGTAGCACTTCACCCACGCCCGGAATCAACATCCCGACAAAGTTGAACAGATTCCAGCCGATGTCCAGGTAGCTGGTCAGACGCTTCCAGCGTGTCGCAGCGTCCTCATCGCCGGTCGGCACTGCAATGACCCGCGCATCGGCGATGGCTTTATCGCGTTTGTCGACATACAACCATTGCCACAGATCTCCGGCAATCAGGTTGGTGATGGGCTCGGCGGCAGGATTTTCGACTGCGGTTTCCCGCCACCAGGGGCCCATGTCCAACGGCTCGCGCTGCCGCCAGACAACACGCGACAGGCGTTCGTTGACCCGGACAAAGAATTTACCCTTGTCCTTTTGCCTCACGAAGCGACTGAAATACTCCTGATAGGGCTTGTCGCGAAGCTGGCCGAGCAGTTCCTTCATGAAATCGGCAAGGGAGTTGTACTCTTTCAAGGGGTGCAGCGGATCGTCTGGCACGTAGGCAATCAGCGGGCCGTCGAGACGGCTTTGCTGATAAAGGTCCTCGCCACGCATCATGTCCTCCCGGACGCCGGAAGGACCGTTGGTGAGAAACGACTGCAGCAGTTTGAATTTCCCGTAATGATCTCCTGGCATCACTGGCAAGCGTTGCGACCAGTCGCTCCAGAACTTCACTCCGTCAGGGGTCAATGCGTCGACCAGTGGCTTGAGCCGGGACGGCTGGCTCAAGGCGCTGAACAGCACGATGCCGTGCAACGGGAAACCCATCAGCGAGAGTCGATGCCGGTGCAGCGGCTGATCATGAAAGGTGATATCGCTTTTGTTATCGCGCACCTGTTGAAGCTTGCTGTACGCATACTCGCTGATATCTTTTTTCAAGTAAGCCGTTAACGCATCCAGGTTAAAGGACGCTTTCTGCGCGGCCACCGTATTATCTTTCAATAACTGCCTGGCGTTTGGATCGGACGGTAGCAGAATGCTTTTTATATGGCTTTGATACTGCGCACCCAGGTTTAACCGCCGACACAGGGTGGCGATCTTGGTGATCGTCATTGCTTTTACAAGTTTCAGTTCACCCCTGAAGTTCTTCGAATACACACCGGAACCGCTCCTGAAATAATCATTTGCGGTTTCCGGTTCTTCGAAGTTATGCAACGCCGCCTCCAGCAGGGTGGATTCACGCAGATAACTGGCGCCACCGTCGATCACCCGCAGAATCGTGTCCGGCACATACAGCTTCACCTTCAACGCGCTGACGTCGGCATCGGAGTTGAAATTTGACCAGATGAGCAAGGAAAGCAAGGGTTTGGCAAACGCCTGGATGTCCTGCTGCAAGTCTTTCAGAGGGGCATCCACCTTCGCCTGCAACCGCCAGCGCTCGTCAACCAGCGTCTTTAGACGCTGCCGATCGAGGCTGGACGCATTTATGTACCAATCGGGGAACGCTGGACTTGCGATGTCCAGTGATAACAGGCGGCTCATGGGTGCTGCTGTTATTGCGCGGGGCAGTGCCTGGACAATACGTTCGTGGTGAGGGCTTTTATGGGGCACTGGATTAATCGGCTTTTGTTTAACGCCTTCCAACCCTTTTAATTCAGACATTATGTAACAACCAAAGATAACGATAGAAGTTATCAGCTTAGGCGGCACCCCTTGAAATAAAAGACTAAAAATTTGTTCGACCGGCGACCGACCAATAGAGTGATCGATCAACTATTAAAGGGTTGAATATACATATATAACACCATTATTTTCTGTTGAGCTTATGCCCTCGCCACGCGCTGTTTTACCGGCAGATCATGGCGTTATGATGTTCACTCACTGCCTTGGGACATGGGCGACTACTCGATCACCAACCGAGCCAACCGCTGCTTGAGCATGCGGTTCTCGGCCCGCAGTTGCTGGACCTCTTCAAGCAGGTCCAGCGCCAGGGCGACGCCTTCCCATTCCAGCTCCAGATCGTGCCGCAGCTTCGCGGCACGTTTGGCCAGCGCCAACTCATAATCGTTGAAACGCCAATCCTTGGGCTGCTTGCCCTGAGGTTCGAGGATGCCGTGCTCGACGATCTCGATCACGTAGACGTCCGACAGGTCGGTCGCCTCACAGAATTCTGCCAGGTCCAGTTGAACGATCAGGGGGTTGCTCATGATGGGCTACTCCGTCTCTTGGATCAGAAGTTTTCTCTGGGGTTGAAAGCTGCTTTTTTCGCCAGTTCCTGCCACAACGCCTTGACCTCGTCATCCGAGGCTTTAGGCATGACGGCCTTGAGTTGTACAAACAGATAACCGCGATGACCGGCCTTGTTCATCAAGCCGTGGCCCTTGGCGCGCATGCGCTGGCCGTTCTGGCTGCCGGCCGGAATCTTGAGGTTGATCTTGCCTGTCAGTGTAGGCACTGCCACCTCAGTGCCTAATGCCAACTCCCACGGAGCCAACGGCAAGGTAATGATCAGGTTTTCGCCTTCGACGTCGAACTTGGGGTGCGGCGCAAAGCGAATGATCAAGAACAAGTCGCCATTGGGCCCGCCACCCGTGCCCGGTGCACCCTGGCCCTTGAGGCGGATGCGCTCGCCGTCGGTCACGCCGGCCGGGATCTTCACGTTCAGGCTTTTGCTGGTGTTGCTGACATGCTGGCCGGCAGCGTTGTACTGCGGCACCTGGAAGGTGACCTTCTTCGATTCGTTCGAGAGGGTTTCTTCCAGAAAAATCCCGAGTTCCATTTCCACGTCTTGCCCTCGACGCCCGGCGCTGCGGCCCGACTGTCCACCACCAAAACCAGGGCCACGGTTACCGAAAATCGAACTGAAGAAGTCCGAAAAATCGCCTGTGTCCTGACCACCACCGAAACCGCCTGCGCCACGACCCTGCCAACCCGGCGGGCCCTGGAACGGTTGGCCGTGCTGGCCGTATTTGCGCAAGTCGTCGTATTCGGCGCGCTTGTCGGCGCTTTTCAGCGCTTCATAGGCCTCCGAGGCGTCTTTGAATTTGGACTCGGCGTCCTTTTCCTTGCTGACGTCCGGGTGATACTTGCGCGCAAGTTTGCGATAGGCGGCCTTGATCGTCTTATCGTCCGCGGTCGGTTCCACACCGAGAATCTTGTAATAGTCTTTGAAGTCCATCTAAGGATCACCATCCGTTATCAAAATCGCGCCACCACCGGCAGCATGCGCTTATTGGCAGCCGCGAGGTTGACCGATCTCAAGGTTGTGACCGGGGCGCGCATCAGAAGTTTATCGGCAGCGGAGGACGGTTCTTGCGACCGTCCGATGGCTGCCAGGGTCGATGCAGACAAGTTTGGGGCATCGGGCCAGCTTATCAAGGCGCTATTCGTGGTGATTTAGCGGATAGTCGGCCTTCGAATCTGCGCCGCACTGACATACACTGCGCGGCCGTTTTTTAACCGGAACTCGAAAGACATGAAAAACGCATCTCCAGCCCGTGCCTGTGGTATCGACTTCGGCACGTCCAACTCCACCGTCGGCTGGCTGCGCCCCGGCATGGAAACGCTGATCGCGCTGGAGGACGACAAGATCACCCTGCCGTCGGTGGTCTTCTTCAACATGGAAGAACGCCGCCCGGTGTACGGCCGCCTCGCGCTGCACGAGTACCTGGAAGGCTATGAAGGCCGGCTGATGCGCTCGCTCAAGAGCCTGCTTGGCTCCAAGCTGATCAAGCACGACACCAGCGTCCTCGGCACGGCGGTGCCGTTCAAGGACCTGCTCGGACTGTTTATCGGCCAGCTGAAGAAGCGCGCCGAAACCGCCGCCGGTCGCGAGTTCGATGAAGTGGTGCTCGGTCGTCCGGTGTTCTTCGTCGATGACGATGAAATGGCCGACCAGGAAGCCGAAAACACCCTGGTGGACGTGGCCCGCGCCATCGGTTTCAAGGACGTTTCGTTCCAGTACGAACCGATTGCGGCGGCCTTCGACTATGAGTCGACCATTGAAAAAGAAGAACTGGTGCTGATCGTCGACATCGGCGGGGGTACGTCAGACTTCTCGCTGGTGCGCCTGTCCCCTGAACGCCGTACCCACGACAACCGTCACGATGACATCCTCGCCACCGGCGGCGTGCACATTGGCGGGACCGATTTCGACAAGCAGCTGAGCCTGCAAGGCCTGATGCCGCTGTTTGGCTACGGCAGCCGGATGAAGAGCGGCGCTTACATGCCGACCAGCCACCACATGAACCTGGCGACCTGGCACACCATCAACTCGGTGTATTCGCAGAAGTCGACCCTGGCGCTGGGCAGCATGCGTTACGACATCGAAGACACTGGCGGCATCGATCGCCTGTTCAAGCTGATCGACCAGCGCGCCGGCCACTGGCTGGCCATGGAAGTGGAAGAAACCAAGATCCAGCTGACCCATGCCGACAGCCGCCATGTGCCGCTGGACCGCATCGAACCGGGTTTGAGCGTGGAGTTGAGCCGGGCACTGTTCGAATCGGCCATCGACAACTTGCTGGAGCGCGTGCGCAACAGCGTGACCCAGTTGCTGAACGACGCCAATGTGCGGGTCGATCAGGTGGATACGGTGTTCTTCACCGGTGGTTCGAGCGGGATTCCGGCGCTGCGCAACAGCGTCTCGGCAATGTTGCCGAATGCGCGGCATGTGGAAGGGAACATCTTCGGCAGCATTGGCAGTGGCTTGGCGATTGAAGCGATGAAGCGCTACGGCACGATGGACTGATCCGAAACCCTGTGGCGAGGGAGCTTGCTCCCGCTGGGCCGCGGAGCGGCCCCCTTCCTATCTCCAGAAGAAGGGGACTGCTACGCAGTCCAACGGGAGCAAGCTCCCTCGCCACAGTAGATCAACAGCGGATCAGACCATCCCCACCTGCTTCAACTCACTCTTCAAATACGCGTAATAAATCGGCCCTGCCACCACCCCTGGCAGGCCGAACGCGGCCTCGAACACCAGCATCGCCAGCAGCAACTCCCACGACTTGGCACTGATCTGCCCGCCCACGATGCGCGCATTGAGAAAGTATTCGAGCTTGTGGATAAAAATCAGGTAGCCCAGCGCCGCCACGGCCACCCAGATCGACAGCGACAGACCGACGATGGTGATCAGGGTATTCGACATCAGGTTGCCGATCACCGGCAACAGGCCGAGCAGGAACGTCAGCACGATCAGGGTTTTGGTCAGTGGCAGCTTGATCCCGAACATCGGCAGGACCACCGCCAGGAAAATCCCGGTGAAGAAGGTGTTGAGCAGGGAAATCTTGATCTGGGCGAACACGATGTTGCGAAATGCCTGGACCAGCAGGTGCAAGCGGTCGAACAGCGCGGCGGCCAAGGGCTTGCGCTTGGTCACGTCTGGCACGCGCTGCAAGGCAATGATCGCCCCCAGCACCATGCCGATCAGCAGCGTCACAAACATGTGCGCCACGTCCTTGCCCACCAGCTGCAAGTCGCTGAGGTGCTTGCTCACCCACTCGCCAATCGCCACGCGGAACTCGGCGGCGCTGGCGGGCAGATAGGCGTCGATGAACGGCGGCAGTTGCCCACGCGCCCGATCAACCACCCCCATGAATTTGTCGAGAGAAGCGCCGGGGTTTTCCGCTTCATGCAGCAGAAAGCTGAAGGCACCGGCAAAGATCAACGTCAACACACTGACCACTAGCGTTCCCAACAACGCCACCGCCAGCCAGCGCGCACGCCGACCTTCGATCAACCGCTGCAATTGCGGGGTGAGCATGTTGACCAGTTCGAACACCAGCAGCCCGGCCAGCAGGCTGGGCAGTAACCGCAGCGGTATCACCAGCAACAATCCGCCGAAAATAATGACCCAACTGATGACTAGCAAGACGTGACGTTGAGAAAACGTTGGCATACAGCCTCAAAACGAACGGCGTAAAAGGATTGGCAGTCTGCCAGCGTTCCGGCGGCGAAGCGAGCAGATGCCTTCGCCCCGTAGACGCTCGATTATTTTTTCTTCAGGCAATCGCTCATGAAGGTTTTGCGCGCATCGCCCTTGAGCGCCTTAGTGGCGGCATCAGCGTTGCAGGTTTTCATTTTCTCTTGCTGAGGCGTCAGGGGTTTGGCGGCATCGGCGGCGGGCGCAGCTTTGAGGCAATTGCTCATGAAAGCTTTGCGTTCGTCTCCCTTGAGGGTTTTCGCGGTAGCGTCAGCATTGCAGGTGGTCATCTTGTTCTGTTGCTCAGTGGCGGCGAAGCCCTGGGAGCAGAGCAGCAAACCGATCATCAACAAAGGGACACGCAACATCTTCATGGAGTTTTCTCCTTGTTGCCGCACCGACGAGCACGGCCTCGTTCTGGAGTGTAGACAACACCTGTTACACCTTCCTGCTCTCAAGGTGGCTGCGTCGATACTGTTCCGGCGTGCACTGCGCCTGGCGTTGAAACATCGCGATAAACGCAGAGCCGGTGCTGTAGCCCATGTCGAAGGCGATTTCCTGAATGCTGCGATGGCTGTCCAGCGCTTCGATCGCCGCCAGAAACCGCAACCGCTGCCGCCACTCACCAAAACTCATGCCCAACTCACGCACGAACCGCCGCGCCAGGGTGCGTTCGCTGACATGGATCTGCGCAGCCCATTCCGCTAAGGGCCGGTTATCACCGGGCTCGGCCTGCAAGGCTTCGAGTATCCCGAGCAAGCCGGGGCTGCTGGCGTAGGGCAAATAACACTCATGGACGGGCGCCTGTTGCAACTGATCCACCAACACCTGAGCCAGACGTTTGTCGGCTTCGTGCTCGGGAATCTTCACGTCCCGGGTGGCGAAGTCTTTGAGGATCGCTTTGAGGATGTCGCTGATGGCCAGGGTGCAGGCCTGTTGCGGCAGGTCCTGGCACATCGGCGGTGCCAGGCAGACCGCGCGATAGTTGATGGGCTGATGGCTGTAGAAGCTGTGCTCGGTCTGCGGCGGCACCCACACCGCATATTGCGGCGGTGACATGAAGCGGCTGCCGCCGATTTCCATGTGCAATACGCCGTGGGCCGAATACTCCAGCGTGCCCCATGGATGACGGTGCGCTGAGGCAAATCGATGCGCATCAAAGTCGGCATAACGGAAGTACACCGGGGCAGGCAATTCGCTGAAGTCGAGCAGATCGATGTGTTTACTGTTCATGCTGTCCGTCATCAGGGGCAGGTTGTCCGGATCGAAGTATAGGCCTGTATTCAGACAGGCGATAATCACCCCTCATTAACGTTCTGGTTTTCTCTGATGCAATACGCTTATCCCCTGCTGGCCATTTTCATTTGGGCCGGCAACACCGTGATCACCAAGATGTCGGCCGGGGCGATCTTCCCCGCCGAGATCGGCTTTTACCGCTGGCTGCTTGCCGGACTGCTGTTCACACCCTTCATGCTCAAACCGGTGATCGCCCATTGGTCAGCGATCCGCCCGAACCTGGGCAAGATCTTTGTGCTCGGCGTGCTCGGCATGGCTGTTTACCAAAGCCTGGCGTACTTCGCCGCGAGCCTGACCTCGGCCACCAACATGGGCATCATCCTGTCGCTGATGCCACTGATGTCGCTGGCCATGGCGATCATCAGTCTCGGTCAGCGCCTGACCATCGGGGCCCTGGTCGGAGCGGTGCTGTCGCTCGCAGGGGTTTTGGTGGTCGTCTCATCCGGCAGCCTGGGTGCGCTGCTCGAACACGGGGTGAACCTGGGTGACGCGATGATGCTGATCGCCACCCTGGCCTACGCGATCTACAGCACGCTGCTGAAAAAGTGGCAGCTGCGTTTGCCGCCGCTGGTGTTGTTGTACTTGCAGGTATGGGTGGCGGTGGTGGTGCTGTTTCCGATGTTCCTCGCGTCACCAAAAATCGGCCCGACGCTGCAGAACATTCCGCTGGTGCTTTACGCCTGCCTGCTGGCCTCGATGATTGCGCCATTGGCGTGGATGCAGGCCGTGATCCGCCTGGGGCCGAGCCGGACCACCCTGTTTTTCAATCTGCTGCCGTTGATTACTGCGCTGATTGCAGCGGTGGTGCTGCATGAGCAGTTGGCGATGTATCACCTGGTCGGCGGGGTGTTGACGCTGGGTGGGGTGATTATGTCGGAGCGCTGGACCACGGTTCTCGGCCGCGCGTAAACCTTTGTGGCGAGGGAGCTTGTCGGAACGCCGCACCGTCCCGCTCGAGCGCGAAGCGGTCGCAATTCGGGGCCGCTTCGCAGCCCAGCGGGAGCAAGCTCCCTCGCCACAGGAGGCTACACCCCGGCGGCTTTCAATCGGGCCGCATGCTCGACAAACAACCGGATCGGCTCCGCGCCCTTGCCCACCCAACCCAACGACTGATTGACGATGTCGAAGTGATCCAGCGGATACTCATCGCCGATCACCGTCCCCAGATGCGAGCTGTAACGCCCGACCATTCCGTCGCAATGCCCGACCTCTCGAACGAAGGTCCTGGCAAACAACCGACAACTGCGGTTGGTCCCATCAAACAGGTTTCGCCCGCGATCGGTCTTGCCCGGCTGCAAGGTCCCGGACCAGGAGTAATACCGCACGCCATTGACCTCTTCCGGCCCATGCCCGCCCCAGGTTTCAGGCAAGCCCTGTGGATAACGCTGGTTGAACAGCGCCACGCCTTCCGTTGTCAGGGAATGATGAGAGGCATGGATATCCACCGGCAATTTCGGTCCGCGATAACCAGTATCCAGCAGGCTCATCAGCGCACTGATCCAGCGCAGCAAAACGCTGAGCAAACGCCCCTTGGCACTGTCTCCCGGATAGTGTTTATGCAGGTAATCCGCCAGCTCCGAACCGTGATTGGGCCCTGCCACCGACGTCACCGACGCCACCCGATCCGGGCGCTTGGCAGCGGCGTAACGGGCGGTGAGCGAGCCCTGGCTATGGCCGATCAGGTTGACCTTCTCGGCCCCGGTTTCCCGCAGAATCTCCTCGATCCGCGCCAGCAGCTGCTCGCCACGTACCTCGTTTGAATTGAGCGGCGAGACCTGCACCGCAAACACCAAAGCCCCACCCCGGCGCAACGCCGAGATAATCCCGTACCAATACGGATAGATCAGTAGACGGATAAACCCGAGCATTCCCGGGACCAACACCAACGGATAACGCGTGGCAGAACCTTGCGACATGGGTGAACGTCCTTGTGATCGGTGAGGTGACGCAAGGCTGAATGCAAGACACCAGCCAAGCATCGGCATCGAAGATGACAACTCAACGACCAGTCTATGACATCCCGCCCTACTTCAGTCCCACCACCCCCGCCACGATCAATCCGACCGACACCAGTTTGACCGCCGTCAGGCTTTCGCCGAGCAGCGCAAACCCGAGAAACACCGTGCCCAGTGAGCCGATGGCGGTCCAGATCGGGTAAGCGATGCTCACCGGCAACTCGCGCATGGCCAGGGTCAGGAAGTAGATCCCGCCCACCGCAGCCACCACGGTGATCATTGACGGCCAGAGCCGGGTGAAGCCCTCGGCGTACTTCATGCCCATCGCAAAGGTGACTTCGAAGCCGGCGGCGATCAGCAAAAACAGCCAGGCCATCTAGAACTCCCTGGCCAGCGCCCGCAAACGCTGCTCGGCCTCGGCGGCGGAGATCTGGAACGTGCGCGCCTCGGATTCTTCGCCTTCGGCGGCCACAACCGTGATGTCGGTGATGCCGATGAACCCCAATGCCGTTCGCAACAACGGATCGGCATGGTTCATCGCCTCAAGTTCTCCACCGGGCCCGAAACCGAATCCACCGCGACTGGTGACGATCAATGCCTTCTTGCCCTGCACCAGCGGCTCGTATTGGGCGACGCCATTGTCCAGGGTGTGATTGAAGGTCAGCCCGAGTCGCACAATCTGATCGATCCAGGCCTTGAGACCGCTGGGCACGCTGAAGTTGTGCATCGGCGTGGAAATCACCAACAAATCGTGATCGAGTAACTCGCCCACCAATTCATCGCTGAACGCTAGGTCGGCCTGCATCGACAGCGGCCGCGCATCGGGTTCGGGGTAAAACGCGGCGGCCACAAAAGCCTCATTGACGGGCGGAATCAACGCTCGACCGACTTCTCGACGGGTCAGGTGCGACTGAGGATTGGCCGCCTGCCAGGCTGAAAGAAACACCTCGGCCAAGCGCCGGGAGTGAGAGCGGTCGCCACGGGGGCTGGCATGTACGGCAAGAATTGTGCTCATCTGAATCTCCTGAAGGACTAAACTCAAACTGCTTGTGGCTTGCAGCTTGAAGCGCATAGCCGCCCCTCTTCAAATGAGCAAAAATCAGTCTGGATGAATTGGTTTCATCCATGGAGCTTTCAATGTTTGCCTCGCTGCCGCTGACCGCCCTGCGCGCCTTTGAATCCGCCTCGCGCCTGCTGAGCTTCAAGGCTGCCGCCGAAGAACTCTCGGTGACGCCGACGGCGGTTTCCCATCAGATTCGTTCGCTGGAGAGCTGGCTCGGTGTGCCGTTATTCGAGCGGCTGCCACGGCAAGTTCGCCTGACGGATTGCGGTGAACGGCTGTTCCACAGCTTGCACGGTGCCTTGCTGGAGGTGGCGCAAAGTGTCGATACCTTGCGCCCACAACGCAGCGGCGCGAGCCTGACGATCTCCACCACCGCTGCTTTCGCTGCGTTGTGGCTGGTGCCGCGGCTGGGCCGGTTCTACGCCCGGCACCCGAACATCAGCCTGCGGCTCGATACCCATTGCGAAGTCATCGATTTGCATCAGGACGCCAGCGTCGATCTGGTGCTGCGCTACAGCCTCGATGATTACCCGAACCTTTATGGCCTGTGTCTGTTTGACGAATCCTTCGGCGTCTATGGCTCGCCGGAGCAAGTCGCCCTGGCCGCCAGCCGAACGCCGACGCTGATCAGCGTGCGCTGGCACAACTCCAAACTGTACGCCCACGGCTGGGAGGCCTGGTGCGCACAATCGGGCGAGACCTGGCTTGCGGGGCACCCAGCGGTCCGCGAATACGACGAAGAACATTACGCCCTGCAAGCGGCGATTGCCGGGCAAGGCCTGGTGCTGGCGAGCAATATTCTGGTGTCCGAAAGCGTGGCCAACGGTTTGCTGGTGGCTTACAAGGGCGAGGTTCAGGTCGACGGCGCCGGTTACGCTGCACTGTGCGTGCCGGGGCGCGAACGGCATCCGCCGGTCCGGGCGTTTTTTGCGTGGTTGCAGGAGGAAGCAGCGTTGTCAGGGTTATTGCCAAGATCGCGGCCTTAAGATGACTGATCGTTCCCACTCCGCGTGGGAACGATCTCTGGTTACCGGGTGGGTTTGACGGTGACTGGCGCCTTGCCGGCCTTCATCTGCTCCAGCAACGGCGCGCACTGATTCGGTTCGCCACCGCTCGGCGCCACCAACGCCAGCAACCCCGCCGCCGGTGCGGCAATCACACCCAACGCCACCATCCCCGCCCCGCGCAGTATCAGCGGCACAGCCTTCACACCCGCATCAGGCTTGATGAACTTGCCCCGCACATACAGCGGCGAACGCAGCGATATCAAGCGCCAGCCCTTGGATTCCGGAGTGATGGTCAGGTCCAGTTGTTCAGTCGCCATGTTGGCGGTGCCATCGATGTAGATAATCGCGTTTTCGGTATCGAAGACGAACAGGCGCGTGGTCGCCAGACCGGTCTTGATATCGAAGTCGGCGGCAGCGCAGTTGATCTTCACTTCCTTGTCACCAAAGATTTTGCCGACCACATAGTTGCCAACGTTGAGCCCGGCCAGTTCCATGAGTTCGCGGCTGATGGCACCGTCATTGATCAGCATCTTCAGATTGCCATTGGCAGTGCCCAGCAGTTTGGCCACCGAGTTGCCACGACCGGTGATGTCGGCATCGCCATTGAGCTCGCCGAAACTGGTTTTCATCGGCTCAAAGGTCGGGAACAACTGCTTGAGTTTGAACTTGCGTGCGGTGAGTTTGGCCCGGCCTTCCAGCGGTTCGGTTCGGCCATTGAGGCGAATCTGAGCATCCAGGTTGCCGCCGGCCACGCCGAAGCGCAGGGGTTCAAGGCTGAGCACGCCGTCGGTGAGTATCAGGTGGGTGTAGAGATCGTTGAACGGCAGTTTTTCGCTGTGGACGATGCGCTTGCCAGTGAACTCGACGTCAGCGTCCATATCGCGCCAGCGCTCGGTTTTAAACTCTTCGACCGGCAACACCTTGTCCGCCGGCTGCTTGCTGTCGCCGCCACGGGCCTTTTGTTTGGCGTTGGAATCAGCACCGATCAGCGGGGCCAGGTCGGCAAACAGCAGTTGATTGGATAGCAATGAGCCGCTCAGCTTCGGGCGCGGCTGACTGGCGACATAAGCAAGGCTGCCATGGATGTCGCTCTGACCGATCTTGCCGTTGAATTCTTCGTAACGGAACACCGCGCCGTCTGCTTCATGCAGCTTGGCGATCAGGTGCCCGTCAGTCTCGTACGGCGGTGTGTCCGGCAGGGTTACGCCGGTCAGCGGATAGAGATTGCCCAGGCTGGTGCCAGCCAGTTTCAGGCGCAAGTCCAAGGCGCCGAGATTCAGTGGATCGGTGAGGGTGCCGGCCAGTTCGACACTGGTGTCGGCGATTTTCACTTGCGCTTGAAGCGGGAACGGTCTGGCCGCGTCCTGCAACGCCAGCAGGCCGCCGATCTTGCCTTCGCCCGCGAGTTTCTGGCCGTGGTATTGGCCTTTGACCTTCAGCGCGAATGCGTAATCCTGCGGCGCAGCGCCCTTCTGCGACGCGGTTTTCGCCGCTTTGTCACCGACGATGTCACTGAACGGAATCGGTTTGCCCAGCGGGTCGATGATCAAGTCGAGCTGAGTTTTCAGGTTTTGGTCGTCGAGGGTCACGCGGCCTTTGTCGAAGCCGATCGCTCCGATGTCCACCACCCAGCTTGAAGGCTCGGCGTTCGGGTCTTTGGGGTCGAACTTGAAGGTCCAGTTAGCGCGACCATCGGCCAGGCGCTGGAGATCAGCATTCGGTTCGGTCAGGTCGATACGCGGGATCACCACGCGCTGCGCCAGCAAGGCCAAGGGCGAGAGGCGCAACTCGACACGCTTGAGGGTGACCATCTGCGGCTGCTTCGACCAGTCCGGGTTGCCCAGGCTCAAGTCCTGCGCCACTACATGCGGCCACGGCACCCACGCGCGCCAGCCGCCCTCGTCAGGTTCACGCTGCCAGACCACCGCGAGGTTGCCGTTGATGGCGAACGGGCGGTGCAGTTCTTCGGAAACTTTGGCGTTCAGCGATGGTTTGATCCGGTTCCAATCGAAGAACGCGATGATCAGAACCAGTACGGCCAGCAGGACAACAAGGCTGGCGAGGGTCCAGGTAAAAACTTTACGAGTGCGCGTCATTGCACAGGGCTCCTGATACGACTGAGCGCCCTGACTGCGACGCACGTTTGAAGCGTTAGGGCAGAACCGGCCTGCCATGGAGTCTACGACTGGGAAATGGCGCGCAGGTTTAACAGAAATTTGGCTTAACGCTCAAATAATCGGCCGGCGACAGGATGCCCCTCAATCCAGCGTTACCGGCCCCGCACTTTTGCATGGCGCAAGTGAGTGGAAAATACCCATCTCAGCGCAAAAACGTCCGCCGGAAACGCCCGATTTAGAGCCGTTTCACGGAACAATCAATTCCGTTGATTATTACCATTGCGTTTATGAACTTTTATATCGACTTATCGAGAGTAGCATTGCCCTCGTACCCACTTTATCGCCCTCCTACGGAGCACCCGATCATGAAACGCCAATTACTGTTTAGCCTTACCCTCTCGATGTTAGCCAGCACGGCTTTTGCCCTGCCAGCGGCTGACCAGGCCACACCGCAAGTGAAATCCACCCACTCGGAGTTCAGCCAAACCGTCGCCGAAGGTGGCAATGATCGCCTGAAAGAAAAAGGCTTGATCACCCAGGATGGCTCGGACCGTACTCCACAAGGCCAAACCCTGGCTGCTGATGGTTCCGATCGCACTCCACAAGGCCAAACCCTGGCTGCTGATGGTTCCGACCGCACTCCACAAGGCCAAACCCTGGCTGCTGATGGTTCCGACCGCACTCCACAAGGCCAAACCCTGGCTGCAGATGGTTCCGATCGCACTCCACAAGGCCAAACCCTGGCTGCTGATGGTTCCGACCGCACTCCACAAGGTCAAACCCTGGCTGAAGGTGGTGGTGACCGTGTCATCGAACGCAACAGCGCTTTGAGCTAAGCCTATGGCGGCCCTGAAAAAAAGCCCAATCCCCGGATTGGGCTTTTGACGTTATAGATGCCTCACTTTCCCGCTTGATCCCCCGATAGTCATTCGACGCCGGCAAAGCCGATTTGCTAGAGTGCGTCGCTGTCTTATCCAGAAAACACCCTTGCGATGCTGCCCCGCGCCGAACAGAAACAACAGACCCGCAACGCCCTGATGGACGCTGCCCGCCACTTGATGGAATGCGGCCGAGGATTCGGCAGCCTGAGCCTGCGCGAAGTCGCCAGAACCGCCGGGATCGTGCCCACCGGTTTCTACCGGCATTTCGCCGATATGGATGAACTGGGCCTGGTACTGGTGAGTGAAGTCGGTCAAACCTTCCGCGAAACCATTCGCCTGGTGCGCCACAACGAGTTCGTCATGGGCGGCATCATTGACGCCTCGGTGCGGATCTTTCTCGACGTGGTCACGGCCAATCGCTCGCAGTTCCTGTTTCTGGCCCGCGAGCAGTACGGCGGCTCGCTGCCCGTGCGCCAGGCCATTGGCCGTTTGCGCGAAGACATCAGTTCGGACCTGGCGGCCGACTTGTCCTTGATGCCGAAACTGCAACACCTGGATATCGCCGGCCTGAGCGTCATGGCTGACCTGATTGTTAAAAGCGTATTCGCGACCTTGCCGGACATCATTGATCCGCCGGCGCAGGCGCTGCCCGAGCATCTGACGCCGCAGGCGAAAATCACTCAGCAACTGCGATTCATCTTTATCGGCCTCAAGCATTGGCAAGGCTTGGGCAGCACCGAATAACCCATGTGGGAGCAAGCCCGCTCCCACAAAAATCCCTCCAAGCATCAATTTGGTGCCGCTGAAAAATCCTCGCACCATTCCAGCTCAGAATTCTGCAACGTCCTGAAGCACTTGCTGAGCTCCGACAGGCATTTCCTACTCTTAGCTCGATTGGCAAGCCCCTTGCTCTAGCCTAAGCATTGTCCATTGCTGGAAGCCTTCCGATGCTGGTGATTCATCGCAGAATCGACCCTCAACCCGTCTGGGCCGCCGAGCTGCACCTGACCTTCGAAGCCCGGAGCAAAAGCCGTTTGCGCTGTTTCAGTGCCGAGGGTGAAGACGCCGGGTTGTTTTTGGAGCGCGGTCAGCCACCGCTGTACGACGGCGAGTGCCTGCAAGCCGAAGACGGGCGCATCGTCCGCGTCTGCGCCCGGGCCGAACAACTGCTGCACGTCACCTGCGCCAATGCTTTCGAACTGACTCGCGCGGCCTATCACCTCGGCAACCGCCACGTTGCCCTGCAAGTCGGTGATGACTGGTTGCGCCTGCTCGACGACTACGTGCTCAAGGCCATGCTCGAACAGCTGGATGCCAAGGTCGAAAACATCGAAGCGCCGTTCCAGCCGGAACACGGCGCCTACGGTGGCGGCCATCACCATTCGCGCCACGGCGACGAAGACTTCAACTACCCGCCGAAACTGCACCAATTCGGCGTGCGGCTATGAACCCAGCCTGGGCGCTGTTGCGCCTGGCCAGTCCGCAGTTGCCGATTGGCGGTTACAGCTATTCCCAGGGTCTGGAAATGGCTGTGGATAACGGCCGCGTCAACGACTCCAATAGCGCCCGGCGCTGGATCAGTGATCAGTTGCTGCTGAACCTGGCGCGTTTCGAAGCGCCGTTGCTGCTCGCCCATTGCGTGGCCGCCTCTGATGAAAACTGGGGTGAGTTGCTGCAACGCTGCGAAGAACATCGCGCCAGCCGGGAAACCCGCGAGCTGCATCAGGAAAGTCGGCAGATGGGTTATTCGTTGCAGCAACTGCTCAACGGTTTGCCGGAGCTTGATGCTCCGGCCCGCGCCTTTCTTGAGCAACGTCCCGAGCCGCACCTGGCCCTCGGCTGGGCACTGGCCGCTCGCGCCTGGAATATCAGCCCGCAGGACGCACTGGCGGCGTGGCTCTGGAGTTGGCTGGAAAACCAATTGGCGGTGCTGATGAAAACCCTGCCACTGGGCCAGCAAGCCGCGCAACGCCTGACCAGCGAACTGCTGCCGCTGCTGCAAGAGGCTCAACAGAGCGCCACCCGAATCACCCCCGAACACTATGGCAGCGCTGCTTTCGGCCTGTCCCTGGCGTGCATGGCCCATGAGCGCCAGTACAGCCGTCTGTTCCGTTCCTAGGGCCTTTATTTGGGGCCTGTTATTTTGGAGAAGCACATGAACACACAACCTCTGCGCGTCGGCATCGGCGGCCCGGTCGGTTCCGGCAAAACCGCTTTGACTTTGGCCCTGTGCCTGGCCCTGCGCGACCGCTACAACCTGGCGGTGGTCACCAACGACATCTACACCCGCGAAGACGCCGACTTTCTGGTACGCAACGAAGCATTGGCGCCGGAGCGGATCATCGGCGTGGAAACCGGCGGCTGCCCGCACACAGCCATTCGCGAAGACGCGTCGATCAACCTCGAAGCCGTGGATCAACTGAACCGCCGCTTTCCGGGGCTGGACCTGATCCTTGTGGAATCCGGTGGTGACAACCTGTCCGCCACCTTCAGCCCAGAGTTGTCCGACCTGACCATTTACGTGATCGACGTCTCGGCCGGCGACAAGCTGCCGCGCAAGGGTGGGCCGGGGATCTGCAAATCCGACTTGCTGGTGATCAACAAAATCGACCTCGCGCCATTGGTGGGTGCGTCGCTGGAACTGATGGACAGCGACACCAAGCGCATGCGCAACGGCAAGCCGTTCGTTTTCAGCAACCAGAAAACCGGTCTCGGCCTGGAAGAAATCATCGCCTTCATCGAACGCCAGGGCCTGCTGACTGCGGCGTGAACACGATCAACTTTTATCAACAAGGAAGCTTATCCATGACACTAAAACGCATTCTGGGCGCCGTGGCCCTGCTGCTGACCCCGGCCATCGCCTTCGCCCACCCGGGGCATGGCGACAACGGTTTGATCGCCGGCATCAGCCACCCGGTCGGTGGCCTCGATCACTTGTTGGCGATGGTGGCGGTCGGATTGTGGGCGGCACAACAGAAAGGCGCTGCACGCTGGGCGCTGCCGTGCACATTCGTCGGCATCATGCTGATCGGCGGGTTGCTGGGGTTTGAAGGGCTGAACCTGCCGGCGCTGGAGAGCGGGATTGCGGCGTCGGTACTGGCGCTGGGTCTGGCGGTGGCGTTGGCTGTGCGTCCGCCGTTGAGCCTCGCCGTTGCGGCAACCGCGTTGTTTGCGTTGTTCCACGGGGTGGCGCACGGACTGGAGTTGCCGCAGATGTCGAGCCCTTGGGCGTATGCGGCGGGTTTTGTAGCCGCGACGGCTGCATTGCATGGCTTGGGTTATGCAGCCGTGCGGTTGTTGCCGCAAGCGGCGGCGCCGCTGGTTCGACTGGCGGGTGCAGCGTCGGCGGCGACTGGCGTGTGGTTGCTGGCAGGCTAAACGCCCAAAGATCGTTCCCACGCAGAGCGTGGGAACGATCGACGCGCGCTCTCTGCTAACATGTCGCGCAATCAACCCTGCCGTGACGACGCCAGCCAATGCCGCCTGTTTCCCGCTCCGCCTCCCAGCCTGAATTGACCGCTCTGTTTGCCTCAGTGCAACAGCACTTCCAGGACGTGATCGTGCCGCTCTGGCAAGGCCCCGGCTGGAATGCCGACATGGCGTTGCCCTTTGAGGCGCTGGACGCCGAGCACCAACCGCTGCCGCCCCAACGCTACCGGGCCATGGCCTGCGCACGGCAGCTTTACCTGTTTTCCAGCCTGATCGGCCAGGTACCGGCCGCCGAAGAGCGCGCCGCAGCGCTGTTCCGTTCCCTGCAGCAGCATTTCCACGATGCCGAGCATGGCGGCTGGTTCTACAGCGTCGACCCGCAGGGCGCGCCGCTGGATCAGCGCAAAGACCTCTACACCCACGCCTTCATCCTGTTCGCCTGCGCCCATTACTGGGACAAGGTCCGCGAACCGCTGGTGGAATCGGTGCTCAACGCCGTACTGGAAGTGGTCGCGCAGCGCTTTGCCACGGGCGACGGCCTGTACGAAGCCAGCCTCGACCGTGACTGGTCCTCGCTCGAGTCCGGGCCGCTGCAAAATCCCCTGATGCACTTGGCCGAAGCCTTCCTCGCCACGCTATCGGTGCGCAAAGACGTCGCCGTGCAAGACGCGCTCGTCGAGTTATGCACAGCCATGCAGAAGCGTTTTATCGACCCGCAACACGGTGTGTTGATGGAAAAACCGCTGGGTGCTGTGGATAACTGGTTTGAACCTGGGCATCAGTTCGAGTGGTATTTCCTGCTGGAATCGTCTTCGCTGCTGCGCGGTTCGACACTCCACACCTCTCTGGAACGCGCCTTTGCGTTCACCGAGCAACTGGGTATCGATCAACAGACCGGCGCCGTGCGGGCCATGCTCGACCTGCAGCCGAACGGCTCACCTCGGGACGCTACGCAGCGAATCTGGGCTCAGGCTGAATACCTGCGTGCCCTGACCTTGCGACCAGACAGCGAGCCTGCAGTGCTGCACCAGTTGCAGTCGTTGCAGCAGCGCTTCCTGCATGCGGGGGGCTGGTATGAGTGCAGGGACGAGAACGGTGACGTGACACGCCGCGACATGCCGTCGACCACGCCTTATCACTTGGCGACCTGCTATCGCGGACTGATCGAATATCTTCGCTGACTGAAAGATAGCTATCGCGGGCAAGCCACGCTCCCACAGGTTTTTTGTCGTTCGCGAAATGGCGATTCAACACAAATCCTGTGGGAGCGTGGCTTGCCCGCGATGGCCGTTACGCGGTCTTAAACCTTGGCATTACGCTCAATCGCAAACCCGCTCCACGTCTGGCTCACCGGCATCAGCTCCAGGCTGTTGATGTTGATGTGCGCCGGGGCATTGAGCACCCAGAAAATGGTGTCGGCGATGTCTTGCGGCTGGATCGGCTCGGCACCGGCGTAAGTCGCGTTGTAACGCTCCTGGTCACCGGCGAAACGCACCAGTGAGAACTCGCTTTCGCACAGGCCCGGCTCGATATTGCTGACCCGCACACCTGTACCTTGCAGGTCGCAACGCAGGTTCAGGGAGAACTGTTTAACGAACGCTTTGCTCGCGCCATACACATGGCTGCCCGGGTACGGGTAGTTGCCGGCGATGGAGCCGAGGTTGACGATGCCCGCGCCGCGACCGTGAGCGATCAGGCGGGGCAACAGCAGACGAGTGCTGTACATCAGGCCTTTGATGTTGGTGTCGACCATCGTGTCCCAATCGTCGAGGTTGCACTTGGGCGCCGGGTCAACCCCCAGGGCCAGCCCGGCGTTGTTGATCAGCCCGCGCAGTTTGGCGAAGGACGGCGGCAGGTTGGCGATGGCCTCCTCCATGGCCTTGCGATCACGCACGTCGAGCACCAGGCCATGGACCTCGGTCTGCTTCGACAACTCGGCGCACAGCGCATTGAGGCGCTCTTCACGACGGCCGGTCAGCACCAGTTTCCAGCCGGCTTCGGCAAAACGACGGGCGCAGGCTTCACCAAAACCGGAGGTCGCGCCGGTAATAAACAGGGTGTTGGACATCGTGTTCTCCTTGCTTCGGCTGATCGGCAGCCACTGGAATAGAAAATCAGCAGCCAGCATGCCCGGCCTTGCCCACAGCGGCAACTACCGCACGAGCTGTACAAAAAACGATCAACCGATGCCACGCCTTACCTGCCGTGGCTTTCAGCCATGTGCGCGCACCTTATCCACAGGCCGGTCCACAGTTTCCGGGGGCAAGTGGAAAAGCTGTAAGCCGCTGTGCACAAGGCTTTGCGGGCAAATTGGAAATTTTTTTGCTTGACCCTGGAACGCCGGCTGTGTAGCCCATGGCATTTTGCACGATTGGCCGGTCATACCGACGATGGCGCCAAGCCAGTAACTACGGCCTTCAGCCGAGTCTTTCCAGAGTTTAACCACAGACTTATCCACAGGCAGCCCCACTTCATTTCGGTCCGTTTTCGTCACCAACAAAAAGGTTGACAAAGCTCGCTCGCGGTCCCGCAAAAACGCCTGATCAAAAAACAACCACAACTCTGCAAGCCACGGTTTCAAAGGCTTTCAGCCAGCTACTCCCACGTTATTCACAGCCAGCTCCACAGCAAACGGGGACAAGTCAAAACCGTGACAAAACAACTATTTGCAGCGGCTTTATGTCGCGCTTTGAGAGCTTGTGAATATTGTTTTCCACAATTTCAAAAAAGCTTTAGGACCGGCATAAAAAAACGCCCTGACGTTGATTCGTCAGGGCGTTTTTTATCCACTCAGCCGTTTAGTGGCCGCCGAGATAAGCGTTACGCACTTCCTCGTTAACCAACAGTTCCTTGCCAGTGCCTGTGATGCGGATCTCGCCGTTGACCATCACGTACGCCCGGTCCGACAGTTTGAGGGCGTGGTTGGCGTTCTGCTCCACCAGGAAGATCGTCATGCCGGTTTTGGCCAGTTCCCGCAGCGTCGCGAAGATCTGTTTCACCACAATCGGCGCCAGCCCCAGGCTCGGCTCGTCCAGCAACAGCAGTTTCGGCCGGCTCATCAGCGCACGCGCGATGGCGAGCATTTGCTGCTCGCCGCCGGACATGGTCATCGCCCGCTGGGTGCGCCGCTCTTCGAGTCGCGGGAACAACTCGAACATGCGTTGCATGTCTTCCTTGGCGTACTTGTCACCGATAGGGATGGTACCCATCAGCAGGTTTTCCTCGACGGTCATGTCAGGGAACACCCGCCGTCCTTCCGGCGATTGAGCGATGCCGTTGGACGCGATGTAGTGGGATGACTTGTGAGTGATATCCACACCCTGATAGATGATCTCCCCGTCCGCCGCTCGCGGCTGACCGAAAATCGACATCAGCAGGGTCGATTTACCGGCTCCGTTGGAGCCGATCAGGCTGACCGTTTCACCTTCATTGATGTGCAGCGAGACTTTCTTCAGGGCCTGGATCGGCCCGTAGAACACATCCAGATCCTTCAGTTCGAGGATGGGTTTGCTCATAGCACCACTTCCTCTTCATCGGCGCCCAGGTAGGCCGCAATCACTTTCGGATCGTGTCGGATGGCCTCGGGGCCGCCCTCGGCGATGACGATGCCGTGGTCCAGCACCACGATGTGGTCGGAAATGCTCATTACCATGCCCATGTCGTGTTCGATCAGCACCACGGTCAGATCGTGCTCGTCGCGCAGCAGCCGGATCATCGCGCTCAGCGCTTCGGTTTCCTGAGGGTTGAGGCCGGCGGCCGGTTCGTCGAGGCAGATGATTTGCGGCCGGGTGCACATGGCCCGGGCAATTTCCAGACGACGTTGCTGGCCGTAGGACAGTTCACCGGCCAGACGGTTGGCGCAGTCCACCAGGTCCACCACTTCCAGCCAGTAGAACGCATGGTCCAGCGCATCGCTTTCGGCTTTGCGATAACCCTTGGTGTTGAGGATCCCGGCCAGCATGCTCCGATTGACCCACATGTGTTGGGCCACCAGCAGGTTTTCCAGCACCGACATTTCCTTGAACAGGCGAATGTTCTGGAACGTCCGCGCCAGGCCGGCACGGTTCACCAGGTGAGTGCCGCCGAACATCTTGTAATGCAGCCGGCTGATGAAGTTTTTTGGCGATACAAAATCTGTCGCCTTGAACGGTTCGCCCAGCATTTTGATGACATCGGTGCGCTCGCCACGCACGTTGAGTTCAATCTTGCCGCCCGAGGCCTTGTAGAACCCGGTCAGGCAGTTGAACACGGTGGTCTTGCCGGCGCCATTGGGGCCGATCAGGGCGAAGATCGAGTTGCGTTTGACCTTCAGGCTGACATCGTTCAACGCCTTGATGCCGCCGAAGTGCATCATCAGCTTCTCGACCGAGAGTACGACTTCGCTCATGGCGCTACTCCTTTACGCGGGGTCACACCGGTACGGCTGATCCGAATCAGGCCGCGCGGTCGCCAGATCATCATCAACACCATCAGGATACCGAACAGCAGCACGCGATATTCCGCGAACCCCCGCAGCAGTTCCGGGGCGACGGTCAGCACGAAGGCCGCAATCACCACGCCGATGGTCGAGCCCATGCCGCCGAGCACCACGATGGCGAGGATCAATGCCGATTCGAAGAAGGTGAACGAGGTCGGGTTGACGAAGCCTTGGTAGGTGGCGAAGAACACGCCCGCCAAACCGGCCGTCGATGCACCGATGGTGAACGCCGAGAGTTTGACCAGTACGTGGTTCAGACCCATGGAGCGGCAGGCGATTTCGTCTTCACGCAAGGCTTCCCAGGCGCGACCGACCGGCATGCGGGTCAAGCGGTGCTTGATATGCAACACGGCCAATACCACCAGGAACAACACCGTGTAGATGAAGTAGTACTTCACGTCCGGGTTGTAGGCGATGCCAAAGAACTCATGGAACGGTACCCCGCCCTCTTTTGCCCTCTTGCCGAACTCGATGCCGAAGAAGGTTGGCAACGGAGCGGCCATGCCATTCGGGCCGCCGGTCAGGGACAGCCAGTTATTGAGGATCAACCGGATGATTTCACCGAAACCCAGGGTCACGATCGCCAGGTAGTCACCGTGCAGGCGCAGTACCGGGAAACCGAGGATGCAACCGGCAAGGCCGGCGGTGATCGCCGCCAGCGGCAGCACCGTCCAGAAGCCCAGACCGAGGTATTGGTAACCGAGCGCCAAGCCGTAGGCACCGATGGCGTAGAACGCCACGTAACCCAGGTCGAGCAGACCGGCCAGACCGACCACGATGTTCAGCCCCAGGCCCAGCAGTACGTAGATCAGTCCGAGGATGACCACGCCCAGCAAGTAGGAGTTGGAGAAAAACGGGAACACCACGGCAACGACAATCAACACCGGAATGATCCAGCGCAACCGGCTTTTATAGTCCGGCGGCAGTACATGAACGCCGGAGCCGGTGCTTTCAAAGCCTTCAAGAATTTTCAGGCCCTTGGGGGTTTGCAGGAACAGGCTCAAGGCAAAGCGGCCGGCCATGACAATGGCGACAATCCACGCTACCCGGGTCGTTTCCAGGTTGAAGCCGTAGCCGTCGAGAACCACGCCGACAATCGGGCCGAACACAATCAGGGCCACCAGGCCGGCAAGAATCGCGTCAACCAGGCTTCTTTTGAGATCAATGGTTTTTTTAGTGGTTGAAGACATCGCTTACACCTTCGACACAAGAGGACGGCCGAGCAGGCCTTGAGGCCGAAAGACCAGAACAAGAACGAGCAGCGAGAAGCTGAAAACGTCTTTGTAGTCCGAGTTCACCAGACCTGAGAACAGTGATTCGGAGATCCCCAGAATAATCCCGCCGAGCATGGCGCCAGGCAGCGAACCGATCCCGCCGAGTACCGCGGCGGTGAACGCTTTGATCCCGATGACGAAGCCTGCGTAGAAGTCGAACGTGCCGTAGTTCATGGTGATCAGCACGCCGGCCAGGGCCGCCATCGCTGCACCGATGATGAACACATAGGAAATTACGCGGTCGGTGTTGATCCCCAGGATCGAAGCCATCTTGCGGTCTTGTTGGGTGGCGCGGCACATGCGGCCGAGCTTGGTGTACTTGATGACGTAGGTCAGCAGGCCCATCCCGACAAATGCGGCGATCAGAATGAAGATCTTGGTGTAGGTGAGCTGAACGAAGCCGCTCCCGACTTCAACTCGCCATGCACCGGTCAGCAGTGTGGGTACGCCTTGTTGACGGGCGCCTTGGGCGATCTGTGCATAGTTTTGCAGGATCAGCGAAATACCGATGGCGCTGATCAGCGGTGCCAGTCGTGTGGAGTTGCGCAACGGTTTGTAGGCGACACGCTCGATGACCCAGCCATACACCGCCGTGACGATGATGGTGAAGACCAGTGTGCCGAGCATCAGCAGAGGGAAGGATTCAATACCGAAGTAAGCCAGCAGAGCCAGACTGATCGCCGCGAGGTAAGCGGAAATCATGTAAACCTCGCCGTGGGCGAAGTTGATCATGCCGATGATGCCATAGACCATTGTGTAGCCGATGGCGATCAGGCCATAGACCGACCCGAGGGTCAGGCCGTTGACCAGTTGCTGCAGGAAAATACCATCCATAACGCAATCTCACGCATTTGAGAGACTGCACAGAAGCCGTGTACGACGGACCGGGGTTCAGCCACCGGCGCAACACGGTTGTGTGCAGCTCTACGAGAAAAGACAGGTACTGCACGGACATGTTGATTGATTGCCCGGCGCACAAGGTGCCGGGCAATCAGCAGGTCATATCACTTCTGTTTTTCCAGTTGGTGGTATTTGCCATCCTTGTCCCACTGGTAAACCACGTAGTCGGAGACTTTCAGGTCGCCCTTGGCGTCCCAGGTCTTCTCGCCCATCACGGTTTGGACCTTGTTGGCTTTCAGCCATTTGGCAGCGTCGTCGCCCTTGTTGGACTTGGCGCCATTGAAAGCAGCTGCGAGGGTCTGGACCGAAGCGTAGGCGTACAGGGTGTAGCCTTCAGGCTCGGTGCCTTTTTTGCGGAACTCGTCCACTACCGTCTTGCTGTCTGGCAGCAGGCGCGGGTCGGCGCCGAAGGTCATGTACACGCCGTCAACGTTCTGTGGGCCACCGGCGGTGGTCACCAGTTCGTCGGTCACGATGCCGTCATCGGACATGAACTTGACGTCTTTGAGGCCTTGTTCACGCAGTTGGCGAACCAGTGGACCGGCTTCCGGGTGCAAGCCGCCGAAGTAGACCACGTCGGCACCGGCCGCACGGATCTTGGTCACCACGGCGCTGAAGTCTTTCTCGCCGCGGGTCAGGCCTTCGTACAGCACCGGCGTTACGCCGCGCTTGACCAGTTGTGCCTTGGTGGCATCTGCCAGACCTTGGCCGTAGGTGTCTTTGTCGTGGAGGACCACGACTTTCTTGCCTTTGAGCACGTCGACGATGTAGTCGCCGGCCACAATGCCTTGCTGGTCGTCACGACCGCACATACGGAACATGGCAGCCAGGCCGCGTTCGGTAACTTGTGGGTTGGTGGAGCCTGGAGTGATCGCGATGATACCCGCTTCGTCGTAGATCTCCGAAGCCGGGATCGTCGAGGAGGAGCAGAAGTGACCGACTACGCCAGCGACTTTCTGGTTGGTCAGGTCCTTGGCGACCGTCACAGCCTGTTTCGGTTCGCAGGCGTCATCGCCTTTGACCAGTACGATTTTTTCCCCGTTTACGCCGCCCGCTGCGTTGACCGCATCGGCCGCAGCCTGTGCACCCTTCATGTACTGCTCGCCAAATGCCGCGTTGGCGCCTGTCATCGGTCCCGCCACGCCGATTTTCACATCAGCCTGTGCAAACGCAGAAACACCCAACGCAGTTGCCACTGCGAGGGCCAAAAAGCCTTTTTTGTAAAACGTCTGGGACATGAGGTGGTGCTCCAAGGTTTTTTTTTAGTTGGCACTGCGACTTCCTGAATGCTCAGAGCAAGGGCCGTGCCATCGGTTTTTTATTCTGAGAAAAGTCGCTGCTTTATTGTTATTTCGACTGTTTCGATCCCATTTTCATTGGGCGTGCAACCGTCTAAACCGCGGGAGGTGAAACCATTTATTTTTAAAGGCGCAACCCGCATGCGCCATCATTGCAACCGCGGCGCCAAACGACGTGCAACCAGCCTGTAACAACGTGCGTCACCGAAGTGCACACTGCTGGTGCGGAACTGCTACAACCCGCACCTTTTACAGGCTAGTCGCTGCGCGAAAAAGCGCCGCTTCCAGCAACAAATTTCAACAATCAAATAACGATCCGCAGGCACTGGCCTGCGTGATACAGCGAGAATCCGGCCTCGTACAGACAGCTGCGCAATCCCACACCCGCCAATGGCTGCATAGGCGCAAAGGGAATCGGCAGCGCTTGAGGATTTCCGTTACACAGATAATCGGCAAAGGCTTTGCCGACGACAGTGCCAGTAGTGACGCCCCGGCCGTTGTAACCGGTGACTGCCACTAAACCGGGCGCTGGCTCGAATAAACGCATCAAATGATCGGGGGTAAAGGCGATGCAACCGGTCCAGGTGCATTCCCATTCCACCGGTTTGAGATAAGGAAAATAGTGCTGCTGAACCCGGTCGGCCCAGGCCTTGAGAAACCAGGTCGGTTTCTGATTGCCATTACCGAGACTGCCGAGCAGCAGACGGCCGTCCTTATCCCGACGAACACTGCTGAGGACCTGACGGGTGTCCCAGGAACCCTGGCCACCCGGGAGAATTTGTTGCGCGGCCTCTTCGGTCAGCGGGACCGAGGCCACTTGATAGTAATAACCAGGGAAGAAGTTGCGCCGCAATTCCGTCCAGTCACCTTCGGTGTAGGCGTTAGAGGCAATCACGACTTGCTCGGCAAGCACCGAACCCTGAGCGGTTTGTACCGACCAGCGCTGGCCCTGACGTTCGAGTCGGGTCACCGGGGAATGGTCGAACAACTGACCGCCGAGACCGATGGCCGCTTTGGCCAGCCCCGTCGTGTAAGCCATTGGGTTGATCGTGCCGGCACGTCGATCAAGCAGCGCAGCGGCAATCTTTTTGGTGCCTGTTGCTTGTTCACAGGCTTTACCGGTCAACAGTTCCACCGGCGCGCCGCGACGTTTCCATTGTTCTTCACGACTGCGCAGGTCCGCTTCGCCACGGGCGTTGTGTGCCATGTGCAGCGTGCCTTCACGGCGAAGCTGGCAATCGATGTTGTACTTATCCACAAGGCTGAACACCAGGGACGGTGCCGCTCCAAGCATGCGATTAAGCTGACTGCCAACCGCCTCGCCGAAACCGGCTTCGATCTCGTCCGGTGGAATCCACATCCCGGCATTGACCAGCCCGACGTTGCGCCCCGAACCGCCATGACCGGCGCGATGGGCCTCCAGTACACAGACGCTTTTGCCTTTTTCCAGCAGATGCACCGCCGCCGACAGACCGGTGAAACCGGCGCCGATGACGCAGACATCCACCGTCACCTCACCCTTGAGCGCCGCGTTGTCAGGCCTTTGCGGCGTCAGTTTTTCCCACAGACACTCTTCGCGTAACGGCATTGCCAGACTCCAACAGAAACCTAACCAACACACCATTCAAAATGTAGGAGTGAGCCTGCTCGCGATTGAGGTCTATCAGTCAACATAGATGTTGAATGTTAAATCGCTATCGCGAGCAGGCTCACTCCTACAGGGGATCACTGCTCGACTTGAGGTATCAGTCGAAGGTAATGCCCTGAGCCAACGGCAATTCCAGCGAATAGTTCACGGTGTTGGTCTGACGGCGCATGTAGCCGCGCCATGCATCGGAACCGGATTCACGACCACCGCCGGTTTCTTTCTCACCGCCAAACGCCCCACCGATTTCCGCGCCGCTCGGGCCGATGTTGACGTTGGCGATGCCGCAGTCGCTGCCCACCGCCGACATGAACTGCTCGGCTTCACGTACGTCAGTGGTGAAGATGCACGACGACAGGCCTTGTGGCACGGCGTTGTTCAGGCGCAGCGCTTCGTCGAAATCCTTGTAACCGACCACGTACAGAATCGGCGCGAAGGTTTCGTGGCAAACCACATCGCTCTGCTCCGGCATTTCAACGATGGCCGGCGAGACGTAATAAGCGTTAGGGAATTTGTCTTCCAGTTGGCGCTTGCCACCGAACACCCGGCCGCCTTCGCTCAAGGCCTGCTCAAGCGCATCCTGCATGTTTTCGAAGCTGTGTTTGTCGATCAGCGGACCAATCAGATTGCCTTCCAGTGGATTGCCGATACGCACTTTGGAGTAAGCGGCTTTCAGGCGGGTGACGATTTCTTCTTTCACCGATTCATGGGCAATCAGGCGACGCAACGTGGTGCAACGCTGACCGGCAGTGCCGACGGCGCTGAACAGGATGGCTCGTACGGCCATGTCCAGGTCGGCGCTTGGGCCCAGGATCATTGCGTTGTTGCCACCCAGCTCCAGAATGCTGCGAGCGAAACGTGCGGCGATTTTCGGTGCCACTTCGCGGCCCATGCGGGTGCTGCCGGTGGCGCTGATCAGCGCGACACGCGGGTCATCGACCAGGGCTTCGCCAGCATCGCGACCGCCAATGATGACCTGGCTCAGGTGCGGCGGCGCGTCGCTGAAGTTCTTCAGTACGCGATCGAACAGCGCTTGGCACGCCAAGGCGGTCAGCGGAGTTTTCTCCGATGGTTTCCAGATCACCGGGTTGCCGCAGACCAGCGCCAGCGCGGTGTTCCAGGCCCAGACCGCCACCGGGAAGTTGAACGCACTGATCACGCCGACGACGCCCAGCGGGTGCCAGGTTTCGCGCATGTGGTGGCCAGGACGCTCGGATGCGATGGTCAAACCGTACAGCTGCCGGGACAGGCCGACGGCGAAATCGCAGATGTCGATCATTTCCTGAACTTCACCCAGACCTTCCTGAGTGATCTTGCCGGCTTCCCAGGACACGAGCTCGCCGAGATCGGCCTTGTATTCACGCAGGATGTCGCCCAGTTGGCGGACCAGTTCGCCACGGCGCGGGGCCGGGACCTTGCGCCACAATTCGAACGCATGATCTGCACGACTGATGTGCTGCTCGACTTCAGCGGCGCCTTCCCAGTTCACGGCGGCGATCTGGCTGCCATCGATCGGCGAATGCACCGGCACTTTGCCGTTCTGGTACAGGGCCGGGTTCACACCAAGACGATCAAGCAATGCGGCAACCATGGGTCACTCCTCAAGCAAAAAACAGAAAACGTGCAGCCGGATTGATTCGGCTGGTGAGGCCTGTAGTTTTAGCGCTCCCGACGTTACCCAACAAACGACCTTTAAGAGAGATATCATTCCGTTTATTCATGCTGCGAATTGCTGGTAAGAAAGAAACAAGAAAAAGGACAACCCATGCTGAATAAACGCTACTTGCCGTCGATCACCGCGCTGCAGTGTTTTGAGGCCGTGACCCGGCATTTGAGCTTCACCCGGGCGGCTGAAGAGCTGAACCTGACCCAGAGCGCTGTCAGCAAACAGGTCGCGCAACTCGAAGAATTGCTGCAGCACCTGTTGTTCCGCCGGGTACGCCGTCGCCTGCAAATGACCCCGGCCGGTGATTTGTACCTGGTGGAGGTACGAAAAATCCTCACGCAGGTCGAGATGTCGACCCACTACCTGCGCTCCTACGGCGGTGAAACCGAAGTCCTGCGCGTCTCGACGCCTCCGACCTTCGGCGCGCGCTGGCTAGTGCCACGCTTGAAAGGCTGGCGTCTGCGCCATCCCTCGATCCATCTGGACCTGTGCAGCGAACAGGAAGCCGACGATCTGCTGCAAGGTCGCAGCGACCTGGCGTTCTACTTCGGCCAGGGCTCACGCCCCGGCACTGAATGCCTGAAGCTGTTCGGCGAAGAGCTGGTGCCGGTCTGCGCACCCGGTAGCCTGCCGGACACGCCGTTCACCGATCCTACGCAACTCACCGACCTGGTCCTGCTGCAAAACGCCTCCCGGCCCCAGGCCTGGCACGACTGGTTCGACAGTCAGGGCTACCACACCGAACACAGCTACCACGGCCCGCGTTTCGAAACCTTTTATATGTGTATCCGCGCAGCCCAGGTCGGCTGCGGTGTAGCACTGTTGCCGCGGTTTCTGGTGGAAGAGGAATTGGCCGACGGCAAACTGGTCATACCCTGGCAGCACGCGATGCCGAGCACCGATGCCTATTACCTGGCGTATCCGGAGCATTCGGCGGAAGTGCCCAAGGTGCGGGATTTTGTGAAGTGGATGCTGGAGCAGATCGACAGCCCCACATCCACCGATTAACCCTCGTCGATACAAAAATCACTGGTAATTCCCACCACTGATATGCGCCACTAGCCCCATTCATTGAAACAGCTGCAACGTCGCTGCCACGGGCCGCGGCCAGCCTGGAGAACCCCGTTATGAGCGAGAGCGTGTTTGGCGATCGCATCGTGCAGAACCTGCTCGACACCGACTTCTACAAACTGACGATGATGCAGGCGGTGCTGCACAACTACCCCAACGTAGAAGTCGAATGGGAGTTTCGTTGCCGTAACAGTGAAGATTTGCGCCCGTACCTGGCGGAAATCCGCTTCCAGATCGAGCGCCTTGCCGAATTGAGCCTGAGCGCCGACCAGTTGAGTTTCATGGAGCGCATCAGCTTCATGAAGCCGGATTTCCTGCGCTTTCTCGGGTTGTTCCGCTTCAACCTGCGCTACGTCCACACCGGTATCGAAGATGGCGAGCTGTTCATCCGCCTGCGCGGGCCATGGCTGCACGTGATCCTGTTCGAAGTGCCGCTGCTGTCCATCGTCAGTGAAGTGCGCAATCGCTATCGCTACCGTGAGGTCGTGCTGGAACAGGCGCGCGAGCAGCTCTACCGCAAGTTCGACTGGCTCACCGCCAACGCCAGCGCGGACGAATTGTCTGAATTGCAGGTCGCCGATTTCGGCACTCGCCGTCGCTTCTCGTACCGCGTGCAGGAAGAAGTGGTGAACGTGCTCAAGCACGATTTCCCCGGCCGTTTTGTCGGCACCAGCAACGTGCACCTTTCACGGGAGCTGGACATGAAACCGTTGGGCACCATGGCCCACGAATGGATCATGGCCCATCAGCAACTCGGCCCGCGGCTGATCGACAGTCAGATTGCCGCCCTCGATTGCTGGGTGCGCGAGTACCGTGGCCTGTTGGGGATCGCCCTCACCGACTGCATCACCACGGATGCCTTTCTCAGCGATTTCGACCTGTATTTCGCCAAGCTGTTTGACGGCTTGCGCCATGATTCCGGTGATCCGGTGCTCTGGGCAGAAAAGGCCATTGCGCACTATCACAAGCTGGGCATCGACCCGATGAGCAAGACGCTGGTGTTCTCCGACAGTCTGACGCTGCCCAAGTCCCTGGAGATTTTTCGGGCGCTGCGCGGTCGGATCAATGTGAGCTTTGGCATCGGCACCAACCTGACGTGCGATATTCCGGGTGTTGAACCGATGAGCATCGTGCTTAAAATGGCCGCCTGCAACGGCCAGCCCGTGGCAAAGATTTCCGATGAGCCTGGCAAGACTCACTGCAAAGACCCGAATTTCGTCGCCTATTTGCGACACGTTTTCAAAGTTCCTGCCGCCCTTTCCAGCACATCAAGCACATCTAGCAAGGAGTGAATTCATGCAAGCCGAACAGCGTGAGATTGCTGAACAGCTCAAGGTCCAGCCGCCGTTCGCCGACCAGGCCGCCCTCGAGGCTGAAGTCGCCCGGCGGATTACCTTCATCCAGGATTGCCTGGTCAATTCCGGGCTCAAGACCCTGGTACTCGGCATCAGCGGCGGCGTCGATTCCCTGACCGCCGGCCTCCTGGCCCAGCGTGCCATGCGCGAACTGCGCACACGCACAGGCGACGACAGCTACAAGTTCATCGCCGTGCGCCTGCCGTACGAAACCCAGTTCGACGAACATGATGCCCAGGCTTCGGTGGACTTCATCGCCCCGGACGAGCGCCACACCGTGAACATCGGTCCGGCCGTCAAATCCTTGGCCAGTGAAGTAGCGGCCTTCGAAGGCAAGCACGCGGTCTCGGTGGATTTCGTGCTGGGCAATACCAAGGCGCGGATGCGCATGGTCGCTCAATACACCATCGCCGGCGCAGCCCAGGGCCTGGTGATCGGTACCGACCACGCGGCGGAAGCGGTGATGGGTTTCTTCACCAAATTCGGTGATGGCGCGTGCGACCTGGCGCCGCTGAGCGGTCTGGTGAAAAACCAGGTCCGGGACATCGCCCGCAGCTTCGGTGCGCCGGAATCGCTGGTGGAAAAAATCCCGACGGCCGACCTTGAAGACCTGTCGCCCGGCAAACCGGACGAAGCGTCCCACGGCGTGACCTATGCCGAGATCGACGCGTTTTTGCACGGCGAGCCGGTGCGCGAGGAAGCATTCAAGATCATCTGCGACACGTACAAAAAGACTCATCACAAACGTGTGATGCCGTTCGCGCCTTGATTGAGCGAACAGACAGGCAAAAAAAAAGCGTCCAGGTGGACGCTTTTTTTATGAGAGCGATTCGATTACTTCAGGACAACAGTACCTTTCATCATCGAGATGTGGCCAGGGAACGAGCAGAAGAAACCGTACTTCTCGGCAGCATCGAGCTTCGACACGTCGAAGGTCACCGAGTCGGTTTCCTTGGCGCCGATGATTTTGGTGTGGGCGATGATGCGCGCGTCACCTTCTGGCAGGTAGTTCTTTTCGATGCCTGCGGCCAGGCCCGCGGTGGCGATCGGCTGCATATCAGCCTCTTTACTCAGCACCCAGTTATGACCCATGACGTTTTTCGGCAGGCTGCCGGAGTGTTTCAGTTCCACAGTGAACGTCTTGCAGCTCTTGTCGATGCTGATTTCCTTGGTATCGAAGGACATCTGGTCAGTCGAGTCGACAGTGACCTTGCACTCGGCAGCCATCAATTGGCTGCTGGCCAGCGTCAGCAGGGATACCGCAACAAGTTTGGCAAACATGGTGAATCTCCAAGGCAGGGTTAACAAAAGTGCGAATGGACAGAAGACTGCCTGAAAACTTCGCAAGTTCCTATGACCTGAATCAAAAATTGTATACAACTTTCGGGCTATGACACCTATCGAAACAATCTACCAGCCAGACGTCTAGGGCGGCCCTATCATCAAGCCGTCATCACGTATCTGGAGCGTCTGTCATGTCCCTTAACAGCCTGTTGCGCAGTTTGCTTGCCGCCTACGCCTGTGGCGCCAGCGGAACCTTTGAAACACCTGAACGCGAAGTGTAGACCTTGGAACGTCGCGTGCCTGCCTTTACTCTGTGGCCATCCTGACCATGGAGTAAGGCATGTCTTTAGCGTCCGTTTGTGTATTTTGCGGTGCCAGCACTGGCACCAACCCGGCTTATCGTGAAGCGGCTGTCGCCTTGGGGCGAGCATTGGCCGAGCGTAAGCTGACACTGGTCTATGGCGGCGGTGCCGTCGGACTGATGGGCATCGTTGCCGATGCTGCGCTAGCGGCCGGCGGTGAAGTGATCGGGATCATCCCGCAAAGCCTCAAAGACAAGGAAATCGGTCACAGCGGCCTCACTCGCCTGGAAGTGGTCGACGGCATGCATGCGCGCAAGGCGCGGATGGCCGAGCTCAGTGACGCCTTTATCGCCCTGCCCGGCGGCCTGGGCACGCTGGAAGAACTGTTCGAAGTCTGGACCTGGGGCCAGCTCGGCTACCACGGCAAACCGCTGGGGCTGCTGGAAGTGAACGGTTTCTACAGCAAATTGACGTCTTTTCTCGATCATATCGTCGGCGAAGGCTTCGTTCGTGAACCGCACCGTGACATGCTGCAAGTGAGCGAATCGCCGCAAACCCTGCTCGATGCACTGGATGCCTGGCAGCCGACAGTGGTGCCAAAGTGGCTCGAGCAAAAACCCAGCTAACGGCTGGGCATCGATACAGGGCAGAATACGCGCCGCTCAACCTCACCTTCGACCCCAGAGGATCGCCCATGGCTAAACCCAATTATTCCTTCGCCAAACGTCAGAGAGACTTGGCCAAGGAGCAGAAGAAAGAGGAAAAGCTTCAGCGCAAGAAAGCTACAGCTGAAGAAGAAGCCGCCGCACTGAACCCGGATGCAGAAGGTGAAGTGACCGCAGAAGACGATGTTGAAGCACCGAAAGATCAGGCGCCCGACGCCTGAGACCCTCAGGGCCCGATGATCTGATCAGGCCCACCGGATCTGTGTCCAGGGTCAGCAGTTACTTTGCTGACCCTCACAGCCCCCTCTGAATTACCCCTTCCCGAAAGAACTGCACAGCCCCCTGTAGGAGTGAGCCTGCTCGCGAAAGCGTTGGCACATTCAACTTCTTGGTGGCTGAAAGATCGCTTTCGCGAGCAGGCTCACTCCTACAGGGGGCCGTGCGTTAATCCAGTGGCATCACGGTGACGCGGACTTCCGGGTCGTGGCTGCCACCGCCCAAGATCACCCCGCGCAACGGCGACACATCGGAAAAATCCCGGCCCCAGGCCAAGGTGATGTGTTCCAGCGCCGGCTGTACGTTGTTGGTCGGATCGAAATCCACCCAACCGAGCACCGGGCAAAACACTGAAACCCACGCATGTGACGCATCGGCGCCGATCAGTCGCGGCTGGCCCGGTGGTGGCTGGGTCAGCAGGTAGCCACTGATATACCGCGCTGCCAACCCACGCGAACGCACACACGCGAGCATCAGATGCGCGAAGTCCTGGCAAACACCGCGCCGGCGCTCCAGCACTTCCACTAGCGGCGTCGCCACTTGGGTCGCTTCAGCGTCGAAGGTGAATTCGCTGAAAATCTTCTCCATCAGCACCTGAACACCCAACAGCAGCGGCCGACCCGGTGGAAAACAGCTTTCGGAAAACTCGACGAAGTTGCGCTTCAGATGCACGTAGGGCGATTCGAACCGGTAACGACACGCTTCCAGCAATTCGGGGGAAAGCGGTTGGCTGCTGTAGGTCAGCGCGCTGCGGGTTTTTTCCCACGCGGGGGATTGATTGAAATCCAGCGCAGGCCGGGCCAGCACTTCGACGGTGAGTCGGGCGTTGACCAGCAATTCATCGTGCGGCCGCTCGAACGCCAACCGGGTCAGCGGATTACCGAACACATCCAGTTCATCGCGGCGTGAAGTCGGGTCGGGACTGATCTGCAGTTGCTGCTCGGTGCAGCGCTGCCAGGCACACGACCGCGGCCACAGGTGCGCAAGCTGCTGAGCCAGAGACACCGGGCTGTCGTAGTGATAATGGGTGTCGTGGAGAATCTGGTAATGGGCGCTCATCAGACCGACACCGTGCGCTGGCTGACGTCATCGACGTGGGCAAAATGGCGCAAGGCCAGACGATCCGACACTTGCCCGCTGGCGTCGGCGATTTCTTGCAACAGGTCGGCCAGCCCCTCAATGGCTGCCCGAACGCTGGCTTCGCCGAACAGCGAGTTCTCCAGGCATCCCAGATCGAACTGTGCCAAGCGTTCCACCAACTGCGGCAACCCCGCTTCGCGAGGCACGCCGAAGTCATCATTCAAGCGTTTCAAGGTACGAGTCACCAGTTTCAACTGAAACAGCACGGCGTGGGGGTTCTGCTCGTCGAGCAGCAACAGGTCGAGTACCGGGATCAGTTGCGCCACCGCCAGATACCGCGAACGGTAAGTGATGCTGCTGTTGCCCAGCTCCAGCAGCCATTCCAGTCCGGCCTGATCGAAAGCACCGGTACCGCGCAGAAATGCCGCCAGGCTGGCGCTGAGAAATTGCAGGCGTTCGATCCGGCGGCCGATCATCAGGAAGCGCCAGCCTTCGTCCCGGGTCATGTCGTCGAGGGCGAAACCGGATAACGCCGCCAGGGACATCACCAGACGGTTGAGGAAATCCAGCAATTCGCCGAAATCCGGCTCTTCGGCTTCCAGTTCCATAGCCTCGCGCTGCAGCTCCACCAGCGCTTGCCAGTTTTCCCGCGAGAGCTTGCCGCGCACCTGCGAGGCTGCCCACTGCAAACGCTGCAGGTTGGAGCGCAGACTGAACGACCAGTCGTCGCCAAGTAATGCCGCCAGCAAACGCTCCGGCAACTCGCCTTCATCGGGCAACAACATCAACCGTTCGCCCAGATCGACCGCCGCTTCCAGGGCTTGCGGGTCATCACCATCGACATACCGCGCCAGCATGATTCGCAGCAGCCGCGCGCTGTCATCACAACGCTCGCAATAACGCCCGAACCAGAACAGGTTTTCCACCACTCGCGACGGCAGATACGGATCCCGTCGCACCAGGTCATGCACACCGATCGTGCGCTGGGTTTTCCATTGCTCACCGCTCGGCGGGCGATCGCCCAACACCCAGGTGTCTTTGCTCGCGCCACCGCGCTGCATCGACACCACTTCGGCGTCAGCCTCGGCGGCAACCCGGGTAAGGCCGCCGGGCAGAACCCGATAGCCCTCACGGCTGGCCACGGCGTACACGCGCATGCCAATGGCCCGAGGTTGCAGATGACCGCCTTCAGCCTGCCAGATCGGGGCTTGAGAGAGCTGAGCCAATTCTTGCGCGACATAGGCGTAAGGCCTGGCCTGCATGCGCTCAGCCAGTTCATGACGCTGTTTTTCACTCAAATCGCGCCCAAATACAGGAGTGAAGCTCTGTGACGGGAAAGCCGGTTTGATCAACAACTCCGGCAATTTTTCCAGGGCCTGAGCCAGCACCGGTGCTTCACCGCACCACCAGGTCGCGATGGAGGGCAGAATCAGTTCTTCGCCGAACAGGAATTGATTGATCCTCGGCAGGAAGCCCAACAACCCCGGCGACTCCAGTACGCCGCTGCCGAGGGCGTTGGCCACCAGCACCCGGCCTTGGCGTACCGCTTCCAGCAATCCCGGCACACCAAGGGCCGAGTCAGTGCGCAGCTCCAGCGGATCGCAGAAGTCATCGTCGAGCCGGCGCATGATCGCGTGGACCCGGCGCAGTCCGCTCAAGGTTTTCAGGTAGACCGTGGCATCCCGGACGGTCAGGTCGCCGCCCTCTACCAGTGGATAACCGAGCTGGCGAGCCAGATAGAGGTGTTCGAAATAGCTTTCGTTGAAACGCCCCGGCGTGAGCAGCACGATCAGCGGCGCTTCGTCATCACTCGGCGCCTGACGGGCCAGGGTTTCCTGAAGCGTGCGGAAGAATCCGGCCAGGTGCTGCACTTTCAAATCGCGGTACAACTCGGGAAAGGCCCGGGACACGATGGTGCGGTTTTCCAGCGCATAACCGGCACCGGACGGTGCTTGCGTCCGATCCGCCGTGACCCACCAGCGACCGTCAGGCGTACGCGCCAGATCCACGGCATACAGATGCAGAAAAGCCCCGTCGGGCGGCGTGATGCCCTGACAGGGCCAGAGGAAGTTGTTGTGACCGAAGACCAGCTCAGCAGGCAGCAGGCCCTCAGCGATCAACCGTTGCGGGCCGTACAAATCTGCCAGCACAGCATTGAGCAAGCGTGCCCGCTGGGCGATCCCGGCTGACAACTGCTGCCATTCATCCGCAGCAATCACGTGCGGTAGCAGATCGAGTTCCCACGGCCGATCGGCACCCTTAGGGTCGGCGTAGACGTTGTACGTCACGCCGTTTTCCTGGATCTGCCGGGTCAGCAGCGCCTGACGCTGCACCAATTGCGTTGGTGTGCTGCGTTGCAATTGGTCGAACAACCTACGCCAGTGCGGGCGCACCGCGCCGCTGTCGTCGAGCAGTTCATGATAAGTGCCCGCCGTCAGCGGGTAGCGGTCAAGCAGGTCAGGCATGGAAAGCTCGGCAGACAGCAAAGAACGGTCAGACTAACGCAGGCTCATGACACCCGGATATACGAAAAATCCGAGCGACGCGTACGGTTTAGAAGCGTCGTAAATCGAGAGTCATCGGCAGCTCGTCGTTAATTTCCATATTGGGTATAGGAAGTTTCCCCGGCGTATGTCCGATGCGGAAAAAACGCGCCATCCGCCGGCTCTCCGCCTCATTGGCGTTCACCGGCAAGCTGTCGTAGTTGCGCCCGCCCGGGTGGGCGACGTGGTACTGACAGCCACCCAGCGAACGCTGCATCCAGGTGTCGAGCAAGTCGAACACCAATGGCGCGTGGACCGGGATGGTCGGTTGCAGGCAGTTGGCCGGTTGCCAGGCGCGGAAACGCACGCCAGCGACAAACTCGCCGACCCGCCCGGTGGGTTGCAATGGCACCGGTATGCCATTGCACGTCAGCAGATAACGCTGCGGCGGCAGGCCCGTGAGTTTGACCTGCAAGCGTTCCAGCGACGAGTCCACGTAACGTACCGTGCCGCCGACCGCGCCCTCTTCGCCCAGCACATGCCAGGGCTCCAGTGCCTGACGCAATTCCAGCTCGATCCCGCTGACGGCGTAATCGCCGACCTTGGGAAAACGGAACTCCAGATGCGCCGCAAACCACTCAGCGCGCACGGGATAACCGGCGGCATTCAGGTCGGCGATGACGTCGGCGAAATCCTGTTCGATAAAGTGCGGCAACAGGAAACGGTCGTGCAGCTCAGTGCCCCAGCGTGCCAGTTTCGGCGGCGCATAAGGCTCGCGCCAGAATCGAGCTACCAACGCCCGCAACAACAACTGTTGCGCCAGGCTCATGCGCGCATGGGGTGGCATTTCAAAGGCGCGCAACTCGAGCAACCCAAGGCGACCGGTAGCGCCGTCCGGTGAATAAAGCTTGTCGATGCAGAACTCGGCGCGGTGAGTGTTGCCGGTCACGTCGATCAGCAGGTTGCGCAGCAGCCGATCCACCAGCCACGGCGCGCACTCCTCACCCGGCTTAGGCATCTGGGCGAAGGCGATTTCCAGTTCATACAAGGCATCGTTGCGTGCTTCGTCGACCCGTGGCGCCTGAGACGTCGGGCCGATGAACAATCCGGAAAACAGGTAGGACAAGGACGGGTGGTTATGCCAGTAGCTGATCAGGCTGCGCAGCAGATCGGGACGGCGTAGAAACGGTGAGTCAGCCGGTGTCGCGCCGCCCAGTACGAAATGGTTACCGCCGCCGGTGCCGGTGTGCCGGCCGTCGATCATGAATTTCTCGGTGGTCAGTCGGGTCTGGCGTGCCTCTTCGTAAAGGAATTCGGTGCGTTCGACCAGTTCATCCCACGTGGCAGACGGCTGCACGTTGACCTCGATCACACCCGGATCGGGCGTGATACGGAAGTTGCTCAGGCGCGGGTCGCTCGGCGGCTCATAGCCTTCCAGCAACACAGGGCAATGCAATTCCTCGGCGGTGGCTTCGATGGCACTGACCAGTTCCAGATAATCCTCGACCCGCTCCAGCGGCGGCATGAACAGGTACAACCGCCCTTCTCGCGCTTCGGCGCAGAACGCCGTGCGGGTCAGCCAGTCGGCGGATTCGTCGATCTTTGGCGCGCGGTCATCAGCAATCGCAGGCTCGCCTTGGCTCTGAAGTTGTGCAGTGTCGGGCAGTGCAGGGAAATCCTGATTCGGGTCCACAGGATGAATGAACGGGTATTCCGCCGCTTTCACCCAAGGCTGCGAGCCGAGCGGTAAGCGATAGCCCAGCGGCGAATCCCCCGGCACCAGTCGGCAATGCTCATCGCGCAGATACCAGCGGCCGCTTTGCCACTGATCACCCTTGGCAGTGCGCGCCAGCGGCAGGACCTGGCCTATGACTTTGTCCAGACCCTGGCTGAAGACTTTACGCAGACGCGCACGCTCCAGAGGCTCTTCAAGACGCGAGTCTTCGGCGCTGACGTTCTGCGGCAAAGTACCTTCGCGCCAGAGGTAATAGAAATTGTCTTCGTAGGCCGGAAATACAAAGCGTGTCGGAATTTTCAGGCGTTCGGCGACACTCGCCAGAAAGCGTCCGGCCAGCTCGCCATTGGCACCGTAGTCTTGCTGCTCATCGGCAATCAACGCGCTGTTGTGCCAGATCGGCACATCGTCGCGGCGCCAGTAGCAGTTCAGCGACCAGCGCGGCAACTGCTCACCGGGGTACCACTTGCCCTGACCGAAATGCACCAGGCCTTGGGGCGCGTAGTGCTTGCGCATGCGCTGGAACAGTTCGGCGGACAGGCGTCGTTTGTCTGGCCCCAGTGCCGCCGTATTCCACTCGGCCCCGTCCGGGTCATCGATGGAAACAAACGTCGGTTCGCCGCCCATGGTCAGGCGTACGTCACCCTCCAACAGGTCGGCATCGATCTGCCGACCCAACGCCTGGATCGCCAGCCATTGGTCTTCGGTGTAGGGCTTCGTTACCCGTGGCGCTTCCCAAATCCGCTCCACGGACATTTCGTGGGTGAATTCGCACTCGCACGGTTCAACCAAGCCACTGATCGGTGCCGCAGAGCCCGGATCGGGACTACAGGCCAACGGAATGTGTCCTTCACCGGCAAACAGCCCTGACGTCGCGTCCAGGCCGATCCAGCCGGCACCGGGCAAATAGACCTCGCACCAGGCGTGCAGGTCGGTGAAGTCCACGTCAGTGCCCGACGGGCCGTCGAGGCTTTTGACGTCGGCGGTCAGTTGAATCAGGTAGCCGGAGACGAAACGCGCCGCCAGACCGAGGTTGCGCAACAACTGCACCAGCAACCATGCAGAGTCGCGGCAGGAACCGGAGGCATGTTCGAGGGTATGTTCGGGCGTTTGCACGCCCGGCTCCATGCGAATCAGGTAGCCAATGTCTTCACTCAGGCGCTGATTGAGTGCGACGAGGAAATCCACACTGGGCAGCGGCGTGCGGTCGATGCCTTCCAGATAGGCCTTGAACTTCGGCGTCAGGGGCAAGGTTTCCAGATACGGCGCCAGTTCCTTGCGCTCATCCGCGGCGTAGGCGAACGGAATCTTTTCCGCGTAGGGCTCAAGGAAGAAGTCGAACGGATTGAAGACCGCCATCTCTGCCAGCAGATCGACTTCGATCCGCAGCTCATCGGTTTTCTCCGGGAACACCAACCGCGCCAGGTAATTGCCCTGGGGGTCTTGCTGCCAGTTGATGAAGTGCTGCTCAGGCGACACTTTCAGCGCGTAGGACAGTATCCGCGTGCGACTGTGGGCGGCCGGGCGCAGGCGAACGATCTGCGGACCGAGCTCGACGGCGCGGTCGTAGCGGTAATGCGTGACGTGGTGCAATGCGACATGAATCGACACGGCGTGCCTCCTGCGAGCCTTAAGCGTATTGGAAAGCGCGCAAGACTTATGCCATCCAGCAGCGCTGGCGCTTTCTCCGATTGCTTGAGGCAGTACAGCACCAAAATCGGGCGACGCGGGAATTTGGTTAGGGGGAGTTGCACGGAAATGTTGCGGAGGGAGGGTTGGGTTCGAGTTTTGTGTTTGGCTTGAGATCCAGCCCTCACCCTAGCCCTCCCGAAACGTCGGACCGCCCGTAGGGAGAGGGGACTGACCGAGGTGTTTGGCCGAGATGCTGCAACCTGAAAGTCCCGCGTCGAACTCAGGCTTTGAAAACCACCGAGATCGACTCCCTTTCCCCCTCTCCCCATTGGGGAGAGGGCTGGGGTGAGGGGTGGACCCCATTGGCACAACACAATTTCCAGACAGCCAAAACGCAAAACGCCAACCCGAAGGTTGGCGTTCTGTTCAGCGCTAGCGAGGTTTAGCGCGGTACAACCGGCTTGCGCGCAGGCTTGGGTCCCTTGCCTTTGGCCGCGTCCTTACGATCCTTGGCCGCCTGCTGGTTGCGGGCGAATGCCGCTGCCTTGGCCTGTTCACGCTTGTCCCACGGATTGCCGCCATCACTGGCGCGCGGTGGCAAGCCCGTGTGCTGGGTCAGGATCTTGGTGGTCTTTTCCCCTGCCACTTTATGGCTGCCGGCCGGTGTCGAGTTCTTGCGACGGGCGCTCTGGTAGCTGTCGGTCGCTGGCTGATGCAGCGGGATCAACTGGTTCTTGCCCGGCCCGATCAGATCGGCGCGGCCCATGCGGGTCAGCGCTTCACGCAGCATCGGCCAGCCTTTCGGGTCGTGATACCGCAAGAACGCCTTGTGCAGACGACGCTGCTCTTCGCTCTTGACGATGGTCACGGCGTCGCTCTTGTAAGTGACCTTACGCAGCGGGTTCTTGCCCGAGTGGTACATCGCGGTGGCGGTGGCCATCGGCGACGGGTAGAACGCCTGCACCTGGTCGGCACGGAAGCCGTTGCCCTTGAGCCACAGGGCCAGGTTCATCATGTCTTCGTCGGTGGTGCCCGGGTGAGCGGCGATGAAGTACGGAATCAGGTACTGCTCTTTCCCGGCTTCCTTGGAGTACTTCTCGAACATGCGCTTGAACTTGTCATAGCTACCGATGCCCGGTTTCATCATCTGATTGAGCGGACCTTCCTCGGTGTGTTCCGGGGCGATCTTCAGGTAACCACCGACGTGGTGGGTCACCAGCTCTTTGACGTATTCCGGCGACTCGACCGCGAGGTCGTAGCGCAGACCGGAAGCGATCAGGATCTTCTTCACACCCGGCAAGGCACGGGCGCTGCGGTACAGCTGGATCAGCGACGAGTGATCGGTGTTCAGGTTCGGGCAAATGCCCGGGAACACGCACGAAGGCTTGCGGCACGCGGATTCGATTTCCGGGGTCTTGCAAGCGATGCGGTACATGTTCGCGGTCGGGCCGCCGAGGTCGGAAATGACGCCGGTAAAGCCTGGGACCTTGTCGCGGATCTCTTCGATTTCGCGAATGATCGACTCTTCGGAACGGTTCTGGATGATCCGGCCTTCGTGCTCGGTGATCGAGCAGAAGGTGCAGCCGCCGAAGCAGCCACGCATGATGTTCACCGAGAAGCGGATCATGTCGTAGGCAGGGATCTTTTCCTTGCCGTACGCCGGGTGCGGAATGCGCGCATAGGGCATGCCGAACACGTAGTCCATTTCTTCAGTGGTCATCGGAATCGGAGGCGGGTTGAACCAGACGTCGACTTCGCCGTGCTTCTGCACCAGCGCACGGGCGTTGCCCGGGTTGGTTTCCAGGTGAAGCACGCGGTTGGCGTGAGCATAAAGAACCGCGTCACCGCGGACTTTCTCAACCGAAGGCAGGCGAATCACGGTCTTGTCGCGAGTCATCTTCGGGCTGGCCAGAATCTGCACGACCTTGGCTTCGCTCGGATCTTCAACCGGGCCTTTTTCCTGCTCGATGGCACAGGCCTGGGTGTCCTGGGTGTTCACGTACGGGTTGATGATCTTGTCGATCTTGCCCGGACGGTCGATGCGCGTGGAATCGACTTCGTACCAGTCTTTCGGCGTGTCGCGACGAATGAACGCGGTGCCGCGCACGTCGGTGATGTCTTCGATCTTGTGACCGTAGGACAGACGCTGGGCGACTTCGACGATCGCACGCTCGGCGTTGCCGTAGAGCAGGATGTCGGCGCAGGCGTCGATCAGGATCGAGTTGCGAACCCGGTCCTGCCAGTAATCGTAGTGGGCGATGCGGCGCAGGGAAGCTTCGATGCCACCGAGAACGATCGGCACGTTCTTGTAGGCTTCCTTGCAACGCTGGCTGTAAACCAGGCTCGCGCGGTCCGGACGTTTGCCCGCCAGGCCACCCGGGGTGTAGGCGTCATCGGAACGGATTTTTTTGTCGGCGGTGTAGCGGTTGATCATCGAGTCCATGTTGCCGGCCGCGACGCCGAAGAACAGGTTCGGCTCGCCGAGCTTCATGAAGTCGTCTTTGGACTGCCAGTTCGGCTGGGCAATGATCCCGACGCGGAAGCCTTGCGACTCCAGCAGCCGGCCGATGATTGCCATGCCGAACGACGGATGGTCAACGTACGCATCACCGGTGACGATGATGATGTCGCATGAATCCCAGCCAAGCTGATCCATCTCCTCCCTGCTCATCGGCAGGAATGGCGCTGGACCGAAACATTCGGCCCAGTACTTGGGATAGTCAAATAACGGCTTGGCTGTTTGCATGACGATGACCGGTGTTGAGATGAAAAATCGCGGGCGCGGAATATAGCACAAAAAATAACCAATTCCGACGGCTATGGTCGGAAATTAGCGGCGCGCCCATCGCGGGCAAGCCCGCTCCCACAGGAATCACACGGAACCTGTGGGAGCGGGCTTGCCCGCGATGGGGCCCGCTCAGACGACGAAAATTATTCGTCGTCGAAGTTGTAGCTGCCCGGTGCCAGGTTTTCGAAACGGGTGTACTTGCCGATGAACGCTAGTCGTGACGTGCCGATAGGGCCGTTCCGCTGCTTGCCGATGATGATCTCGGCGATGCCTTTGTGTTCGGTTTCCGGGTGATACACCTCGTCCCGGTACACGAACATGATGACGTCGGCATCCTGCTCGATCGCTCCGGATTCCCGGAGGTCGGAGTTGATCGGACGCTTGTTCGGGCGTTGCTCCAGGGAGCGGTTGAGCTGCGACAGCGCCACCACCGGGCAGTTGAATTCCTTGGCCAGGGCTTTCAAGGAACGGGAGATCTCGGAAATCTCGTTGGTCCGGTTGTCACCGCCAGAACCCGGGATCTGCATCAATTGCAGGTAGTCGATCATGATAAGGGCGATATCACCGTGTTCACGCACCAGACGCCGGGTCCGTGCGCGCATTTCCGACGGGCTGATACCGGCCGTATCGTCAATGAACAGCTTGCGATCGTTGAGCAAGTTGACCGCCGAAGTCAGGCGCGGCCAATCGTCGTCTTCCAGGCGACCGGCACGAACCTTGGTCTGATCGATCCGACCGAGGGACGACAACATACGCATGATCAGCGATTCGCCTGGCATCTCCAGCGAGTAGACCAACACGCATTTGTCGCTGCGCAGCACGGCGTTTTCCACCAGGTTCATCGCAAAGGTGGTTTTACCCATGGATGGACGGCCGGCGACGATGATCAGGTCAGACGGTTGCAGGCCGCTGGTCATACCGTCGAGATCGGTATAACCGGTGGACAGGCCGGTAATGGCGTTGTCAGTGTTGAACAAGGTGTCGATGCGGTCGATGGCCTTGGTCAACAGGTCATTCACGCTCACCGGGCCGCCGGTTTTTGGCCGGGCCTCGGCGATCTGGAAAATCTGCCGTTCGGCTTCGTCGAGAATCTCTTCAGCCGAGCGGCCTTCCGGGTTGAAGGCGCTGTCGGCGATTTCGGTGGCGATGCCGATCAACTGTCGCAACGTTGCCCGTGCACGGACGATCTGCGCATACGCCTTGATGTTGGCGACGGATGGCGTGTTTTTTGCCAGTTCGCCAAGGTATCCGAGGCCGCCGACTTGCGAGGTCTGACCTTCCTTGTCCAATTGCTCGGCAAGGGTCACGACGTCGATCGGCGAGTTCTGGTCGGCGAGCTTGGCGATCGCGCGGAAGATCAGGCGGTGGTCATGTCGATAGAAATCGCCGTCCGATACCTGATCCAGCACGCGTTCCCAGGCGTTGTTGTCCAGCATCAAACCACCGAGCACGGCCTGCTCGGCCTCGATGGAATGCGGCGGCACCTTCAGGGCAGCGGTTTGCAGATCGTATTGCTCAGGAGCGGAGATATCGTTCATGGCCACTTGAATTAGTTTTGTGAAAATCAGGAACTGCAGAAAGACAAAGGGCACGACCTGTAAACAGGATCGTGCCCGATGTTACCGGCAAGCACCCGAGGGTACCAGCCGACAAGTGCTGCTTAAGCTGCTACCACGACAACGCGTACGGTGGCTTCAACTTCGGCGTGCAGGTGCACGGCTACGTCGAATTCGCCTACGTTGCGGATAGTGCCGTTCGGCAGACGAACTTCGCTTTTTGCAACTTCAACGCCAGAGGCGGTCAGTGCATCAGCGATGTCGTGAGTACCGATCGAACCGAACAGCTTGCCTTCGTCGCCAGCGGTGGCAGTGATAGTCACTTCCAGCTCAGCCAGTTGGGCAGCGCGGCTTTCAGCCGAAATTTTACGATCTGCTGCGGCTTTTTCCAGCTCAGCGCGACGCTCTTCGAACGCAGCCAGGTTGGCAGCGGTCGCAGCGGTAGCTTTGCCGTAAGGCAGCAGGTAGTTACGACCGTAACCAGCCTTAACGTTCACTTTGTCACCCAGGTTGCCCAGGTTGGTGACTTTTTCCAGAAGGATCAGTTGCATGTGAAAATCCTCTTAACTTTTAACCTTCACCGTTCGCGCTATCGACGTCTTTCGGCGTCGAACGACCGCGAAAATCAATCAGGCTGTCGACGATGGCCAAGACCACCAGCAACGGATAGATCAGCTGCATGAACAGCAACAGCGTGACGTACAACCCCACCAGCCAGAACCTGGCCAGTCGCTTTTGCGCCACCAGCCCGTGAATCAGGGCCAGCCCGGCGAACACCAGCGGTACACTGCACAACGGCGTCAACATGGCCATCTGCGGACCGATGTTCGGTCCCAGAAGCATGAACGCCAGCAGTAACATCGCCAGCCCCAGCGGGAATCGGATGGCGCGAAACTCGCGACCAAAACCACCCGGGTTGTACAACAACGCCTGCCAGTAGCGCCCGACAAGCAGGCTCAGCACACTGACGATTTGCAACAAGGCCGCAATCAGGCCGGTCAGGACCGGTGCGATCAGGGACGCAAAATGCGCTTGCTCGTCTACCGACAACTTCTGGTAGACATCACCGAGTAGCGACGGCATGACTTTTATCAAAGCCTGCGCCAGCATCTCGATTTGGGGACCAAAAGCCGTCCCCAGCACCACTGAAAACACCACTCCCATCGCTATGCTGACCAGCAGCACGCGGTTCCAGGATTCGCTTGCGCGCAAAACCAACGCAAGGCTCCAAGACCCCAGCAGCACCAGAAGTGCCCGTGGGTCATCGGAGTAAAGCCACCAGGCCAACGCCGGCAGCAGTCCCAGAGCAAGAACGCCGAGGGCGTCCTTCAATCCGCGCCGCAGGAGCACAAGGCAACCAGCGGCAGCACCCAACCAATACAACAACGGCAATATTGCGCATCCGGCCACTACGAGAGTGGCCTGCATACGGCCGCGCATGATGAACTCAGCTATGGCACGCATGCTTTCAATCCTTTGCTACGTGTCGACTGCCCGGTCTCAGCGGCCGTGGCTGTCGGTGTAGGCCAGCAGGGCCAGGAAGCGGGCGCGCTTGATAGCGGTGGCCAGCTGACGCTGATAACGTGCTTTGGTACCGGTGATGCGGCTTGGAACGATTTTGCCGGTCTCGGATACATAAGCTTTCAGAGTGTTGAGATCTTTGTAATCGATCTCTTTCACGTCTTCAGCGGTGAAGCGGCAGAATTTACGACGACGGAAGAAACGTGCCATGTAATAGGCTCCTCAAAAGGTCCGTGGATTACTCGTCAGCGTTATCGCTGTTGTCGCTGTCATCACTATCAGCGCTTTCAGCGCCTTCGTGCTCAGGACGGTCGCGACGCTCACGGCGCTCACTGCGGTTTTCTTCAGCCTTGAGCATCTCGGATTGGCCGGTAACGGCTTCTTCGCGACGGATGACCAGGTTACGGATCACTGCATCGTTGTAGCGGAAGTTGTCTTCCAGCTCGGCCAGGGCCTTGCCAGTGCACTCAACGTTCAGCATCACGTAGTGAGCCTTGTGAACATTGTTGATTGCGTAGGCCAGTTGACGACGGCCCCAATCTTCCAGACGGTGGATTTTGCCGCCGTCTTCTTCGATCAGCTTGGTGTAACGCTCTACCATGCCGCCGACTTGCTCGCTTTGATCCGGGTGGACCAAAAAGATGATTTCGTAATGACGCATGAATGCTCCTTACGGGTTGTAGCCTGCCGCTCAAAAGCGGTCAGACAAGGAGTGAATGACACTTATGGACTTGCTTGCGATAGACACATGCGTGCCTGCCGTCACAGCAAGGGGCGCAATTGTAGAGAAGGGACAGAAGAGGTGCAAGGCAATTGGTGATTATTTGAACAGCTCGTTCAACCCACTATTTTCGCCTCACCACAAACCACTGTGGGAGCGGGCTTGCTCGCGAAGGCGATATAACTTTCAACATTGATGCTGAATGTTACTCCGCTATCGCGAGCAGGCTCGCTTGTATGTTTAGACTTGAAGGGGTGGGTGGGACTACAGACTCGATTCTGACTCTGACCAGTACAGACCGTGGG